>NZ_JBGCCK010000032.1:0-67552 GCF_041262525.1 Streptacidiphilus sp. MAP12-20 | reverse complement strand
GAATTAATCCGAATATCTGGGGGGTTTGCGCCTCCGCTCAGCGGGGCAACTCGGAGAACGTTACGGGGCCCGGCAGACGGAGTCAAATCCGCCCATCGGGCCCCGTGCGTCACTCACGCGGACATCAGACCTCGACGACCATCGGCAGGATCATCGGCCGACGACGGTACGTGTCCGACACCCACTTGCCGAGCGTGCGCCGCACCAGCTGCTGGATCTGGCGGGTCTCCAGGACGCCGTCCTGCGCGGAGCGCGAGAGGGCCTCCTGGAGCTTGGCGATCGCGGGGCCGAAGGCGTCGTCGTCGATGCCGGAACCGCGCGCCTGGATGTTCGGGCCGCTCAGCACCTTGCCCGTGGACGAGTCCACGACCATGAACGCCGTGATGATGCCCTCGTCACCGAGAATGCGACGGTCCTTGAGCGAACCCTCGCCGATCTCGCCGACCGACAGGCCGTCCACGTAGACGTAGCCGGCCTGCACCTTGCCGACGATGCGCGCGACACCGTCGACCAGGTCGACCACGACGCCGTCCTCGGCGATGACGATGCGGTCCTTGCGGATGCCCGTCTTCTGCCCGAGCTCCGACACCGCCCGCAGGTGGCGCCACTCACCGTGCACCGGCATGAGGTTGCGCGGCTTGCAGATGTTGAAGAAGTAGAGCAGCTCGCCCGCCGAGGCGTGGCCGGAGACGTGCACCTTGGCGTTGCCCTTGTGCACGACGTTCGCGCCCCACCGCGTCAGCCCGTTGATCACGCGGTAGACCGCGTTCTCGTTACCGGGGATCAGCGACGACGCGAGGATGACGGTGTCGCCCTCGACGATGCGGATCTGGTGGTCGCGGTTGGCCATGCGCGACAGCGCCGCCATCGGCTCGCCCTGCGAGCCGGTGCAGATGAGGACCACGTCCTCGTCCGGCAGGTCGTCCAGCGTCTTCACGTCGACGACGAGGCCGCCCGGAACCTTGAGGTAACCGAGGTCCCGCGCGATGCCCATGTTGCGGACCATCGACCGGCCCACGAACGCGACCTTGCGACCGAACTCGTGCGCCGTGTCCAGCACCTGCTGGATGCGGTGCACGTGCGAGGCGAAGCTCGCGACGATGATGCGCTTGTCGGCGCGGTCGAAGACCTGCTGCAGCACCGGGCCGATCTCGCGCTCGGGCGCGATGAAGCCGGGGACCTCGGCGTTGGTCGAGTCGACCAGCAGCAGGTCGATGCCCTCCTCGCCCAGACGGGCGAAGGTCGGCAGGTCGGTGAGGCGGCGGTCCAGCGGGACCTGGTCCATCTTGAAGTCGCCGGTGGCGACGACAAGACCGGCCGGGGTGCGGATGGCGACGGCCAGCGCGTCCGGGATGGAGTGGTTGACCGCGATGAACTCGCAGTCGAAGGCTCCGATGCGCTCGCGCTGGCCCTCCTTGACCTCCAGCGTGTAGGGCCGGATCCGGTGCTCGGCCAGCTTGGCCTCGATCAGCGCCAGCGTGAGCTTGGAGCCGATCAGCGGGAGGTCCGGCTTCTCGCGAAGCAGGTAGGGGACGGCGCCGATGTGGTCCTCGTGCCCGTGGGTGAGGACGATTCCGTCGATCTTGTCGAGCCTGTCCCTGATGGACGTGAAGTCCGGCAGGATCAGGTCGACGCCCGGCTGCTCCTCCTCGGGGAAGAGCACGCCGCAGTCGACGATGAGCAGGCGGCCGCCGTACTCGAAGACCGTCATGTTGCGGCCGATCTCGCCGAGGCCGCCGAGCGGGGTGATCCGCAGGGCGTTCGGGGCGAGCGGGGGCGGGGTGCCCAGGTCGGGGTGGGGATGACTCAAAGGTTCTCCTTCCCGCGGGCGCCGGTCGGAGCTTCCTGGCTCTGGCGCACGCGGCATCGTTTCTGCTGTACGGGTCCTGCAAACGGGTGTTGCATCACGTCACCGAGGACCGGGACGTGGACGTCTGTTCTCAGAGGTGTACCCCTCCGTCGGCGAGATCCCTCCTCAGCTGAGCGATCTCCGCCTCGGTGGCCTCGACCAGGGGCAGCCGCAGCGGCCCGGCCGGGAGGCCCATGAGGTTGAGCGCCGCCTTGGTGGTGATCACGCCCTGGGTGCGGAACATGCCGGTGAAGATCGGCAGCAACCGCTGGTGTATCTCGGTGGCCTTGGCGACCTCGCCGGCGACGAAGGCGTCGACCATGGCGCGCAGGTCCGGGGTGACGACGTGCCCGACGACGCTGACGAAGCCGGCCGCGCCCACGGAGAGCAGCGGCAGGTTCAGCATGTCGTCGCCGGAGTACCAGGCCAGGCCGCTCTGGGCGATGCCCCAGCTCGCCGCGGCCAGGTCGCCCTTGGCGTCCTTGTTCGCGACGATCCGCGGGTGCTCGGCCAGCCGGACGATCGTCTCGGTGGCGATCGGGATGCCGGAGCGGCCGGGGATGTCGTAGAGCATGACCGGCAGACCGGTCGCGTCGGCGACGGCGGTGAAGTGCCGGTACAGGCCCTCCTGCGGGGGCTTGTTGTAGTACGGCGTCACCACGAGCAGGCCGTGGGCGCCGAGCTGCTCGGCCTGGCGGGCGAGTTCCAGCGTGTGGCGCGTGTCGTTGGTCCCGACGCCCGCGATGACGTGGGCGCGGTCGCCGACCGCCTCCAGCACAGCCCGTACCAGCGCGGCTTTCTCGGCGTCCGTGGTGGTCGGGGACTCACCGGTGGTGCCGTTGACGACCAGGCCGTCGTTGCCTGCGTCGACGAGATGGACGGCCAGCCGCTGTGCGCCTTCGAGGTCGAGGGAGCCGTCGGCGGTGAACGGGGTCACCATCGCGGTCAGCGCCCGGCCGAAGGGGGTTTCGGGGGTGGAGGTCGGAGCCATGAGTCCAACGCTACTCGTTACGGGCAGGGGTAAGCACAGACGGTCCAGCTGAAGGACAGCCGACCCGCCTGAACAGGCAAGGAGCCCGGCGCCGCCTGCTCGGGGGTTCAAGCGGCACCGGGGCTCGTGCTTTGAGATTAGGGAACCGTGAGATATCCCGCAAATGGGACATACGGGAAATCTTGCCAAACGGGCGATCCGTCAGCTCCGGCCCAGGTCAGCGGGGCTGTGCCATCAGGGCGCGACCCGGCCGTGCGTGTTGAAGGCCTCGTGGGTGAGCGGCATGAGCTCGGCCCACTGCTGCTCCATCTTCTCGGCGACCATCTCGATCTCCCGCTGCGGGAAGCTCGGCACCTTGGCCCGCTCGTCCTTGGTACGCAGCGAGAGGAAGTGCATGAGCGAGCGCGCATTGCACGTCGCGTACATCGACGAGAAGAGCCCGACCGGCAGCACGGCCCGCGCGACCTCGCGGGCGACGCCCGCAGCGAGCATCTCCTGGTAGCGGTCGTAGGACTGCCGGTAGGAGTCCTCCATCGCCTCGGTCACGGCCTTCTGCTGCTCCGGCGTGCCCTCGAAGAACTCGTACTTGCCCGGACGGCCCTTCTGCACGAGCTTCCGCTCGGGCGACGGCACGTAGAAGACCGGCTGGAGCTCGCGATAGCGACCGCTCTCCTCGTTGTAGGACCAGCCGGCGCGGTGCCGGTGGAACTCGCGGAAGACGAAGATCGGGGCGCTGACGAAGAAGGTCATCGAGTTGTGCTCGAACGGCGTACCGTGCCGGTCGCGCATCAGGTAGTTGATCAGACCCTTGGAGCGCTCCGGGTCCTTCTGCAGTTCTTCGAGCGACTGCTCGCCCGCCGTCGAGACCCGCGCGGCGAAGAGCACGTCGGCGTCCTGGGCACTGCTGCGCACCAGCTCCACCGTGACGTCGTCACGGAAGAGGGGCTCGGGCGCAGCCGAGGTCTCGTCGGTCAAGGGGGAATTCCTTTCGATCATGGGTCGACTCTGCCCCGGGCTCCGGTCCGATGCCGAGAGCCTGCCGATGCTGGTACCGGCACTACCCGGCGACCCGCCGAACAGGGTAGCCGCCGCGGGCCCGCAAAGGACATTTCGGCTACAGTGCCGCCCCGAAGGGGGAGAGATGGGGCAGCTGGCGGTTCGTGATGCGGTCGAGGCGGATCTCGCCGAGGTGGTGCGGGTGCGCATCGCCTCGTGGCGGGCGGCGTACGCGGGGGTGATCCCGCCGGTCTATCTGGACGAACTGGACGCCGGGGCCGCGCTGAGCCGGGCGCAGGACCATCTCCGCTCGCAGCCCGCCGACCGGCACTACCTGGTCGCCGAACGGGACGCGCGAATCGTGGGCTTCGCCATCGCGGGCCCCGAACGGCCCAGCGTCGAGGCGGCTCGCGGCGAGCGGCCGCGGACCGGCGAGGTCTACGCCCTCTACGTCCATCCGGATGCCTGGTTCACCGGCGCGGGCGCGGCGCTGCTCGACGCCGCCTCGAAGGCGCTCGCGGCGGACGGGTACGACGCCTTGGCCCTCTGGGTGCTGGAGCAGAACCCGCAGGCCCGCCGCTTCTACGAGCGGCAGGGCTGGCGGCCCGACGGCGGCCGCAACGTCCTGCAGCTGGGCGGCGCGCTGCTGCAGGAGCTCCGCTACGCCCGGACGGACGCTCGCAAGGTCAGTGCGCTGCCGCGGCCTCGGGGCCGGACTGGCGCTGCAGTGTGATCGCGCGCTCCATCGCCTTGCGGGCGCGCGGGGTGTCGCGGGCGTCCGCGTAGGCGACGGCGAGGCGGAACCAGCTGCGCCAGTCCTCCGGCGCCTCTTCCGTCTCGGCCTTGCGCCTGGCGAAGACCGCGTCGGCGGAGTCGCGGTCGATGCCGCCGCCGGGAGTGTGCTTCAGCTCGTCGACCGGCAGCCCGCCCTCGGCCTCCAGCAGCCGGGAGAGCCGCTGGCTGTCCCGGCCGAAGCGGTACGTCTTCCAGACGAACCAGAGCGCCAACGCGACCAAGGCCTCGGCGCAGACGCCGATGCCGATCCCGGCCGCGTTGCCGCTGGCCATCAGCTGGCCGCCGGTCGCGGCGACCACGACGAGCCCGAGCAGCAGCGCCGCCGTGACCACGAAATACATCACCCGAGCGACCACGACCCCGTCACTCTCCTTCGAACAAGAAGTTCTCGAGGCCGAAGGTGAGCCCGGGAACCTCCACGACCTTGCGCACGCCGGTCAGGATGCCGGGCATGAACGAACTGTGGTGCAGCGAGTCGTGACGGATCGTCAAAGTCTCGCCGACGCCGCCGAAGAGCACCTCCTGGTGGGCCAGCAGGCCGCGCAGCCGGACCGCGTGCACCGGGACGCCGTCCACGTCCGCGCCGCGCGCGCCGGGGAGGCCGTGCGTGGTCGGGTCGTCCTGGAGCGGCAGCCCGGCCTCGGCGCGGGCGGCGGCGATCAGCTGGGCGGTGCGGGTCGCGGTGCCGCTGGGCGCGTCGGCCTTGCCGGTGTGGTGCAGCTCGATGACCTCGACGGACTCGAAGAAGCGGGCCGCCTGCTGGGCGAAGCGCATGGTCAGGATCGCGCCGATGGAGAAGTTCGGCGCGATCAGCACGCCGGTGCCGGGCGAGGCCGCGAGCCAGGTGTCCAGCTGGGCGAGTCGCTCCTCGTTCCAGCCGGTGGTCCCGACGACGGCGTGGATGCCGTGCGCGGTGCAGTACTCCAGGTTGCCCATCACCGCGTCGGGGTGGGTCAGCTCCACGGCGACCTGCGCGCCCGACTCGACCAGCGTCTCCAGCTTGTCGTCACGGCCCAGGGCGGCGACGAGTTCCAGGTCCTCGGCGGCCTCGACGGCTCGGACGGCCTCCGAGCCGATCCGGCCCTTGGCCCCGATGACGGCGACCCGCAGCGGCGTGCTCATGTGCAGTGGCTCCTAACAGTTCCGGGAGTAACAGTTCCGGGAGGAAGTTCAGACCATGGCTTCGGCGAGGCGGGAGGCCCGCTTGCCTGCGACCGGCCCTATCACGGCGAGGGAGGGGCGCACCCCGCCCAGCACGTCGGCGGCGATGTCGCGGACGTCGTCCGGGGTCACCGCGGCGATCTTGCCGAGCAGCTCGTCGACGGAGAGGTGGGTGCCGTAGCAGAGCTCCGCCTTGCCGACGCGGGACATCAGCGAGCCGGTGTCCTCCATGCCGAGCACGGTGGAGCCGGACATCTGACCGATGGCGCGCTTCAGCTCCTCCTCGGTGATGCCGTTGGCGGCGACCTTCTCCAGCTCCTCGCGGCAGATCTTGAGCACCTCCTCGACGCGCTTCGGCTGGCAACCGGCGTAGATGCCGAAGAGGCCGGAGTCCGCGTAGGAGGAGGTGTACGAGTACACGGAGTAGGCCAGCCCGCGCTTCTCCCTGACCTCCTGGAAGAGCCGCGAGCTCATGCCGCCGCCGAGGGCGGAGTTGAGCACGCCGAGCGCCCAGCGCCGGTCGTCGGTGCGGGCGAGCGCCGGCATCCCGAGCACGAGGTGGGCCTGCTCCGTCGGCCGGTCCAGGATGTCGACCTTGCCGGCCGTGCGCAGCGCGCGGGTCCCGCCACGGGGAGCAGCGGGCAGCACGTCCTCGCGGCCGAGCGCGCCCACGCTCTCGAACGCCCGGCGGACCTGGCGGACGACCTTGGCGTGGTCGACGTTGCCTGCGGCGGCGACGACGAGGTGCTCGGGGCGATAGCGGCGGCGGTAGAAGCCGTAGACCTGGTCGCGGGTGAGCGCGTTGATGGTGTCGACGGTGCCCAGCACGGGACGGCCGAGCGGCGAGTCACCGTAGAGGGTCTTGGCGAAGAGGTCGTGCACGACGTCGCCCGGGTCGTCCTCGGTCATCGCGATCTCTTCGAGCACAACGTCGCGCTCGGTGTCGATGTCCTCCTGCCGGACCAGCGAGGAGGTCAGCATGTCGCTGACGACGTCGACGGCAAGCGGCAGGTCGCGGTCGAGCACCCGCGCGTAGTAGCAGGTGTACTCCTTCGCGGTGAACGCGTTCATCTCACCGCCGACCGCGTCGAGCGCGGAGGAGATGTCGAGCGCGGAGCGCGATTTCGTCCCCTTGAAGAGGAGATGCTCCAGGTAGTGCGTGGCCCCGTTCAGCACGGGAGTCTCGTCCCGAGACCCGACACCGACCCAGATCCCGAACGCGGCGGACCGCACGGTCGGCAGCGTTTCCGTGACGATGCGGAGACCACCGGGCAGCACGGTCCTCCGGACGGTACCTGCACCATCAACGCCCTTGAGTAGCGTCTTCGTCGTCCCGGGACGCTGATCCTGGGCGGTCGTCTGGGTCACTTAACTTCCTTCGGGATGTTGCAACTACCTGAGGGGCGCGAGGAACTGCGCGACAAGCCACCCTATGACGTGGATCCCCGAACGAGCAGGGCCATCCGCACGCCGGTGGTTTCTCGCGCGCGCAGTTCATCGAGCAGAGCCCCGCGCCCCTGGATAGTGCATGGATCGGCCCGACTCAACCGTGAAGGTCGAGCCGGGCCGCAGAGTGCAAGCTACTGCTTACTACTCAGCGTCGGGAGCGGCGTCAGCCGCCTCCTCGCCCTCGACGACCGGGATCAGCGAGAGCTTGCCACGCGGGTCGATCTCGGCGATCTCGACCTGGACCTTGGTGCCGACCGCGAGCACGTCCTCGACGTTCTCCACGCGCTTGCCGCCGGCAAGCTTGCGGATCTGCGAGATGTGCAGCAGGCCGTCCTTGCCCGGCATGAGGGACACGAACGCGCCGAAGGTCGTGGTCTTCACCACGGTGCCCAGGTACCGCTCGCCCACCTCGGGCATGGTCGGGTTGGCGATCTGGTTGATCGTCGTCCGCGCCGCCTCGGCCGCCGGGCCGTCCGCCGCGCCGATGTAGATCGTGCCGTCGTCCTCGATCGTGATCTCGGCGCCGGTGTCCTCCTGGATCTGGTTGATCATCTTGCCCTTGGGGCCGATGACCTCACCGATCTTGTCCACCGGGATCTTGATCGTGATGATGCGCGGCGCGTTCGGGGACATCTCGTCCGGAACGTCGATCGCCTCGTTCATCACGTCGAGGATGTGCAGACGCGCGTCGTGGGCCTGCTTCAGCGCGGCGGCCAGCACGGACGCGGGGATGCCGTCCAGCTTGGTGTCGAGCTGCAGCGCCGTGACGAAGGTCTTCGTGCCGGCGACCTTGAAGTCCATGTCGCCGAAGGCGTCCTCCGCACCGAGGATGTCGGTCAGCGCGACGTAGTGCGTCTCGCCGTCGACCTCCTGGGAGATCAGACCCATGGCGACACCGGCGACGGCGGCCTTCAGCGGCACACCGGCGTTCAGCAGCGACATGGTCGAGGCGCAGACCGAGCCCATGGACGTCGAGCCGTTGGAGCCCAGCGCCTCGGAGACCTGACGGATCGCGTAGGGGAACTCCTCGCGGGTCGGCAGCACCGGCAGCAGCGCGCGCTCGGCGAGCGCGCCGTGGCCGATCTCGCGGCGCTTGGGCGAGCCCACGCGGCCGGTCTCACCGACGGAGTACGGCGGGAAGTTGTAGTTGTGCATGTAGCGCTTGCGCGTCTCCGGCGCCAGCGTGTCCAGCTGCTGCTCCATGCGGAGCATGTTCAGCGTGGTGACACCCAGGATCTGGGTCTCGCCGCGCTCGAACAGGGCCGAGCCGTGGACGCGCGGGACGACCTCGACCTCGGCGGCCAGGGTGCGGATGTCCGTCAGGCCACGGCCGTCGATGCGGACCTTCTCCTTGACGATGCGCTGGCGGACCAGCTTCTTCGTCAGCGCGCGGTACGCGGCGGAGATCTCCTTCTCGCGACCCTCGAACTCCGGCAGCAGCTTCTCGGAGGCCAGGTCCTTCACGCGGTCCAGCTCGGCCTCGCGGGCCTGCTTGCCGGCGATGGTGAGCGCCTGGGCCAGCTCGTCGGAGACGGCGGCGGTCAGCGCGGCGAGCACGTCGTCCTGGTAGTCCAGGAAGACCGGGAACTCGGTGGTGGCCTTGGCCGAGTGCGAGGCCAGCTCGGCCTGCGCCCGGCACAGCTCCTTGATGAAGGGCTTCGAGGCGTCGAGGCCGGCGGCCACGACGTCCTCGGTCGGCGCCGTGGCGCCGCCCTTGACCAGCTCGATGGTCTGCTGCGTGGCCTCGGCCTCGACCATCATGATCGCGACGTCGCCGTCCGGCAGCGCGCGGCCGGCCACGACCATGTCGAAGACGGCCTCCTCGAGCTCCTTGTGCGTCGGGAACGCGACCCACTGGCCACGGATCAGCGCGACGCGGACGCCGCCGATCGGGCCGGAGAAGGGCAGGCCGGCCAGCTGCGTGGAGGCGGAGGCGGCGTTGATGGCGACCACGTCGTACAGGTGGTCGGGGTTGAGCGCCATGACCGTCACGACGACCTGGATCTCGTTGCGCAGGCCCTTGACGAAGGACGGACGCAGCGGGCGGTCGATCAGACGGCAGGTGAGGATCGCATCCTCGGAGGGGCGGCCCTCGCGACGGAAAAAGCTGCCGGGGATGCGCCCGGCGGCGTACATGCGCTCCTCGACGTCGACGGTCAGCGGGAAGAAGTCGAAGTGCTCCTTCGGCTGCTTCGACGCACTGGTCGCGGAGAGGACCATGGTGTCGTCGTCGAGGTAGGCGACCGCCGAACCGGCGGCCTGCTTGGCAAGGCGGCCGGTCTCGAAGCGGATGGTGCGGGTGCCGAAGCTGCCGTTGTCGATGACGGCTACGGCCTCGTGCATGGTGTTGTCTTCCACCCGGAAGATCTCCTTCTGTTGTCCTCAGGTGGAGCGTCCCCGCGCTGTCCTTAGTGCCGACGGCCTCTGTCCTTGAATAAAGAGGTGCCTGGCCGGTCTTCGATCGAAGCTGCCGGGCGGAGCACGCGTCTCGCGTCTTGCTCCTCCGGCGGCCACTACCGAGGACCGGCGCCTGGCGGGCGCTGGCTCGGATGCGGGTGGACGCTCCGCGTCCGGTGTCTGCCAGCCGTGTGCTTGCAGACACCCTTTGTCTTTCACACCTTACGCACGGTCTCTTTCCCACGCGTGCCCAAGGCTCAACCACGCCGCGTGGCGTGGCCGACTGTGTCGATTGTTCGGCGGAGCCGAATGCACCGAAGGGCGGCTCTCCGAATGAGAGCCGCCCCCGAGCGGGTCGAACTAGCGAGCGGAGCCCGCGGCGCCACGGCGGATGCCGAGGCGGTCCACCAGGGTGCGGAAGCGCTCGATGTCGGTCTTGGCCAGGTACTGCAGCAGGCGGCGACGCTGACCGACCAGGAGCAGCAGACCACGACGGGAGTGGTGGTCGTGCTTGTGGAACTTGAGGTGCTCGGTCAGGTCCGAGATACGGCGGCTGAGCATCGCGATCTGGACCTCGGGGGAGCCGGTGTCGCCCTCCTTGGTGCCGTACTCAGCGATGATCTGCTTCTTGATGCTCTGGTCGAGGGCCATGCCCACTCCTTCACGATCAGTGTGCCGAGCGCCCCTGGTCTGCCTCACAGGGTCTGATGTACTCGACGGCGGGACATCCTTGACGGGCATCCCAGCGGTCCAGCCTACCAGTCAGGAAGTGAAGCCCCTGACCGTGCCGTAGACGTCCAGGACCGCGAGGGCCAGCGGGATGAGCGAGGCGAGGGTCAGACCGTCGACCAGGTCGAGGATCCGGCCCCAGAACGGCGAGACGCCCTTGTTAGGGACCACCAACGCGATCCCGACCAGGATCGCGGCGGCGACGGCGATCCCCGCCGCCATGGCCAGGGTGCGGACGTCGACGGCGGAGGTGTTCCGCATGTTCGTGTAGAGGAACAGCGGCATGTGCAGGGCGAGGCCCAGGATCAGCAGCGCGAGGCTGCCGAGGCCGGCCGCGAGCAGGCACAGCACCTGCGAGGTGTGCCGGAAGAGCCGGGCGCGCAGCATCGTGGAGACGCCGAGCGCGAGCGCCAGCAGCTCCGGCCAGGTGCTGTTCGAGAAGGCCAGCACGACGCTGCTGCCCAGCACGACGGCGGCGCAACCGCCGACCATGCCGACGAGCAGCTCGTGGCCACGGCGGGCCTGGACGGCGATCCGGCTGAGGTCGACGGCCGGACCACCCTCCTCCCCCTCGCCGCGCAGCGCGGAGCCGCGCTGCTGCGGGGCGTGGAAGCCGACGGGCAGCCGCGCGAAGCGCGAGGAGAGGGACGGCAGGAAGCCGATCAGCGCGACGGCGACGACGGCGGCCCCGGCCGCGACCTCGCGGGCGGACGCCTCGGTGAGCACGCCGGCCAGGGTGGCCAGGGTGCCGACGCCGGAGACCAGCGCGGCGGCGACGAAGACGGCGTCGCCTGCGGGCATCAGCGCGGCGAGCAGTACGCCGGCCAGCAGGACGACGATGCAGCCGACCAGGAACTGGATCCGGCCGGGCCCCTGACCCTCGGCGGGCGCGACGATGCCGGAGCCGCCGAGCAGCGCGAGCGGCAGCGCGGCCAGCCCGAGCGCGAGGGCGGAGCCCCGGTCGGCGTAGACGCGGGCGCGGACACCGGCGAGCGCGACGAGCACGGCGGCGGCGAGGCCGGCGATCAGTCCGGGGAGGGAGTGCATGTCGTGCTGCAGGTCGGAGAACCAGAGCGCGAAGCCGAGCAGCGCGAGAACGATCACCCCGCCGATGAGACCTGCGGTCCGCATGAGGGTGGGCCCCCACTGGCTGCGGTCCTCACCGACACCGGCCGCGATCGCGTCGGCGACGTCGTCGTAGACGGCGGGCGCGAGCGACTCGGCGAAGGGCCGGAGGCTGAGCAGGTCGCCGTCGCGGACCTGCTGGGCCTGCAGGGGCAGGCTGCTGTCCAGGACGCTGCCGTCACGCCGCACGAGATGAAACCCGGTGGGCGCGCCCTCCGCCTGAGTCTGCCCGGAGAGGCGGAGCACCTCGGGATAGATGTCGGCGAGCGGGACGTCCTCGGGCAACGCGACGTCGATCCGACTGTCCGGCGCGACGACGGTGACCCGGCAGAACCCGGTCGTGGCACTGGCGCTCACGTGGTGGCCTCCCCCATACCGTGACTTGACAGCGGCTCACCCTACCGGAGACCTGACGGTGGCCAGACGGCTCGGTAGGGCAACTCCTCAGGAGCGCAGGGAGAACTGTCGGCAGACGGCGCAGTTGCACCTCCAGGGGCGCGGGGCTCTGCTTGATCAACTGCGCGCGCGAACAACCACCCTGTGCGGATGGCCCTGCGCGTTCGGTGCGCTACCAGGGGGGCACCCCCGGCCGAAGGCTGGGGGAGGGTGGCTTGTCGCGCAGTTCCTCGCGCCCCTGGAGGTGCAACTTCGCCGTGTGCAAGAAGGCTTCCGCTGCTGGTGGGAGAACGCCGGGACGACGCAGGAGAGCGAGGGTGCGGCGAACCGGAGGACTGAGCGGGCGGATGACCGCATCGTCCGGGGCCAGCGCCGCAGGCACCAGCGCGGCGAGGCCGCCGGAGGTGATCAGTGGGGTGATCGCCTCACGGAAGGTTGATTCCACCGCGATTGTCGGCGTGATCCCGGCCTCCGTGAAGAGACCGTCCGTCAGTTCCCGCCAGGCCGTGCCCGGAGCTCCGACAACGAGCGGCACTCCCGCCAGCTCGTCCACGGCCATCGGTTCCCCCGGGCGGTGAGCCCCAGGCGGGAGGACCACCACCACCTCCACCTCCCGCAGCGGCTCGACCACGAGCCCCTTGCTCTCCGCCACCGGCAGGTACGACAGCCCCAGCTGCGCGTCCCCCTCCCGCAGGTCGCGGGTCAGGTACGGGGGGCGGCGCGGCTCAATCAGGCGGACGGTCACCGCCGGGTGCCGCAGGCGAAAGCGGGCCGTGAGTTCGCCCGCCGCGTCGACCGCGGCCGGTTGGACGACCAGGTCCACCCGGCCCGCGACCAGGCCGACCACCGAGGCCACCGCCTCCCGCGCGGCGATCAGGTCCAGGGCCACGCGCCGGGCCGGCGCGACCAGCGCCTCGCCCGCCGAGGTGAGGACCACACCCCGCCCGGCGCGCTGAAAAAGCTTCGCGCCGAGGTCGCGCTCCAGCGCGCGGATCGCCTGGGAGAGGGAGGGCTGGGCCAGCTGCAGCGCGTCCGCCGCGCGGGTGAAGCCGCCGTGTTCGACGACGGCGAGGAAGTAGTCGAGCTGTCGGGCGTCCACCCGTCCAGCGTCCCATAGGCGTGGCCTATCGGTCCGGTGCTCAGTCCGTATTGGACGGCGAGGTGATCACCCGGCCTTACTGAACGCAGCCACTTCCCCGCGAAGCGAAGGAGCACGATGAGCACCGACCCGCGCGCACCCAAGGGCGCGACCGAGGCCACCCGCAAGGCGCACGCCGAACTCGCAGCGCGGCTCCCCCTCGCGGACACCGCCGACTTCGTGCGCGCGGAGCGCGGCCTGCTGGCGCGTACGGAGGAGGACGCGATTCTCAACGCCTTCGGCGTACCGGCCTGGGACTTCACCGCGAGCCGCGCGCTCGCGGCGACGCCCGAGGCTCCGGAGACGGTGAATCCCTCCCTCTGGCGGCAGGCGCGTCTGAACGCCGCGCACGGGCTGTATGAGGTGACCGAGGGGATTTATCAGGTCCGCGGCTACGACCTGGCGAACATCACCTTTGTACGGGGCGAGTCCGGCTGGATCGTGATCGACCCGCTCACCGCCGCCGAGACCGCCGCCGCCGCGCTCGCCGCCGTCGACGCGCACTTCGGCGAGCGACCGGTCACCGCCGTCGTCTACACCCACTGCCACGTCGACCACTTCGCCGGCATCCGCGGCGTCGTCTCGGACGAGGACGTCGCGTCCGGCCGGGTCCGGCTCATCGGCCCGGAGGGCTTCCTGCAGCACGCGGTCAGCGAGAACGTCATCGCGGGAACCGCGATGAGCCGCCGCGCGCTGTTCATGTACGGGATGCTGCTGCCCAAGGGCGAGCGCGGCCACGTCGACACCGGACTCGGCCGTGCGGTCGCGGGCGGGACCTGGGGGCTGGTGCCGCCGACCGAGACGATCTCGGAGACGGGCACGGAGCTGACGGTCGACGGCGTGCGGATGGTCTTCCAGGTGACGCCGGGCACCGAGGCGCCCGCGGAGATGAACTTTCTCTTCCCCGACCACCGCGCGCTCTGCCTCGCCGAGAACTGCTCGGCGGTGCTGCACAACCTCTACACGCCGCGCGGCGCCGAGGTCCGCGACGCCCTCGCCTGGTCCGGCTACATCGACGAGGCGCTGCGCGACTACGCGCCCGCCGCCGACGTCGTCTTCGCCTCGCACCACTGGCCGCGCTGGGGCGAGGCCGAGATCGCCGACTATCTGACCAAGCAGCGCGACGGCTACCGCTACCTGCACGACCAGTCGATGCGGCTGGCCAACCTGGGCCTGGTCGCGAGTGAGATCGCCGAGGAGCTTGAGCTGCCGCCGGGCCTGGCGGACGAGTTCTTCCTGCGCGACTACTACGGCACCGTCAACCACAATGCCAAGGCCGTCTACCAGAAGTACCTGGGCTGGTTCGACGCCAACCCGGCGCATCTGCATCCGCTGCCGCCGGTGGACGCGGCGCGCAAGTACGTCTCCTACATGGGCGGCGCGGACGCGGTCCTGGCCCGCGCACGCGAGGACTTCGCGGCGGGCGAGTACCGCTGGGTGGCGGAGGCGGTCAACCAGGTCGTCTTCGCGGACCCCGCCAACGAGGAGGCGCGGCTGCTCCAGGCGGACACCCTCGAACAGCTCGGCTACCAGGCCGAGTCGGGCCCGTGGCGGGACTTCTACCTCACCGGCGCGCTGGAGTTGCGCCAGGGCACTCCGAAGCTGCCCGGCCTGCGGAATCCGATCCAGCCGGACGTGCTGCGCGGCATGCCGAGCTCGATGCTGCTGGACTACCTGGCGGTCCGCCTCGACGGCCCACGGGCGGCGCGGCACGCGCTGCGGCTGGAGCTCCGCTTCGACGACGCCGGAAGCACCCATCTCGTCGAGCTCTCCCACGGCACGCTGCACCACAGCACCCGCGTCACCGGCGCGACCGACGCCGTCGTCTCGCTCACCCGCGCGGGGCTCGCGCGCGTCGCGGACGACCCGTCAGCGCTGGACGAGCTGCTGGCCGATCGAACGATCGTCGTGCACGAGGGGCGCAAGGAATCGATCGCGGAACTGCTCGATCTTCTGGTCACGTTCGATCTCTTCTTCCCCGTGATCGAGCCATGACCGAGTCCCGATAGGATCGCCGCCTACAGACAGCGGTGCCACGCGGGCGCAAGCGCCTGACGGTTACCGGGGGACGAAGGACGAGGCTGGTGCCGAGTTGAGCGTGGTGACCGTCAAGCGACCGCCCAGGGCCTATCCGCCGGCGGTGCCGAACGAGGAAGTCCGGATGGAGTCTCCCCCTGAGCTCCCCCGCGACGACAACGGGGCCTGGTGGCAGTCGATGCTGCCGATGCTGGCGACAGCCGGCTCCGCCGCCTTCTTCTTCATGCCCGGCATGGCGATGATGATGAAGGTCATGGGCGGCCTGATGGTCGCCTCGACGGTGGCCATGGCCGTCGCCCAGCTGAACCAGCAGCGCAAGGGCGGCGGCGGCAGCGTCGACGACGAGCGCAGCGACTACCTCAAGTACCTGACCCAGCTGCGCAGGCAGGTCCGCCGCACGGCGCAGCTCCAGCGCGACTCGCAGCTCTACCTGCACCCGCAGCCGGACCAGCTCTGGTCGGTCGTCGCGGAGGGGCGCCGGCTCTGGGAGCGGCGTCCCAGTGACGGCGACTTCGGCCAGGTGCGCGTCGGACGCGGCCCGCAGCAGTTGCTGTCGCGGATCGTCCCGCCGCAGACGGCTCCCGTGGACGAGCTGGAGCCGCTCACCGCGGAGGCGATGCGCAACTTCCTCAAGGCGCACTCCACCCTGCCCGACCTGCCGCTGGCGATCTCACTGCGCGCCTTCTACCACCTCACGGTCTCCGGTGACCCGGAGACCGTCTACGGCCTGGTCCGCGCCACGCTCGCGCAGCTGACCACGCTGCACTCCCCCGACGACCTGGTCGTCGGCATCGCGGCCGCGCCCGGCGCGCTGCCCGAGTGGGAGTGGGCCAAGTGGCTCCCCCACGTCCAGCACTCGCGCGAGACGGACGGCGCGGGCTCGCTGCGGATGATCTGCACCTCGCTGGACGAGCTGGAGGAACTGCTCGACGACGAGCTCTCGGGCCGAGCCCGGTTCCACCGCGACGCGACGCCGGTGCCGGACCAGCCGCACCTGGTGATCGTGCTCGACGGCGCCTCAGTCGGCGTCGAGTCGGTTCTGGCCGCCACTGACGGCCTGCAGGGCGTCACCGTGATCGAGGTCGTCCCGGGCGACCTCGACGAGCCGCGCGGCGCTCTCGCGATCACCGTCACCCCGGAGAAGATGCGGCTCCGGTCCGCCTCCGGCGCCGTCTACACCGGCGCGCCCGACGTACTGAGCGCCTGGCAGGCGGAGGCGCTGGCCCGGCAGCTCGCGCCGCTGCGGGTCTCGGCGGGCGGCGACGACGAGCCGCTGCTGGCCAACCTCGACTTCACCGACCTGATGGGCGTCGGCGACGCCGCCTCGGTCGACACCGCCCGCACCTGGCGGCCACGCCCGATCCACGAGCGGCTGCGCGTCCCGATCGGCCTGGGCGCGGGTGGCGAGCCGGTGATCCTGGACCTCAAGGAGGCCTCGCTCGAGGGCATGGGCCCGCACGGCCTCTGCGTGGGCGCGACCGGCTCCGGCAAGTCCGAGCTGCTCCGCACTCTGGTGCTCGGCCTGGCGATGACGCACTCCTCGGAGACGCTCAACTTCGTCCTCGCCGACTTCAAGGGCGGCGCGACCTTCGCCGGTATGGCGGACATGCCGCACACCTCCGCGATCATCACCAACCTCGCGGAGGAGCTCACCCTCGTCGACCGCATGCGCGACTCGATCACCGGTGAGCTCAACCGCCGCCAGGAGCTGCTGCGCGCGGCCGGCAACTACGCGAACATCCACGACTACGAGCGTGCCCGCGCCGCGGGAGCTCCGCTGGAGCCGCTGCCCTCGCTGCTGCTGATCATCGACGAGTTCAGCGAGCTGCTGACGGCCAAGCCGGACTTCATCGAGATGTTCATCCAGATCGGCCGGATCGGCCGCTCGCTCGGCGTGCACCTGCTGCTCGCCTCGCAGCGGCTGGAGGAGGGCAAGCTGCGCGGTCTGGACACCTATCTCTCCTACCGCATCGGCCTGCGTACCTTCTCCGCCGCCGAGTCCCGGGCCGCGCTCGGCGTGCCGGACGCGTACCACCTGCCGCCGGTGCCTGGTGTCGGCTACCTGAAGTTCGGCACCGACGTGATGGCGCAGTTCAAGGCCGCCTACGTCTCCGGCCCCTACCGCGCCGGCGGGGCCCAGCAGTCCTCCGGGCGGGTGCGGCGCGCGCGGCCGGTGCTGTTCACCGGTTCGCCGGTGGCGCTGCCGCTGCTTCCGCTGGACGAACAGGTCGCCGAGCCGGTGGCCGCGCCGCGTCAGGACGATGCACTGGTGGACACCGTCCTCGACGTGATCGTGGACCGACTGGAGGGTCAGGGCCCGCCCGCCCACCAGGTCTGGCTGCCGCCGCTCAACGAGGCGCCCGCACTGGACCAGCTCTACGGCCAGCTGTTCGGCCGGCTCGCGGTCACCCCCGAGCGCGGCCTGACCGCGCCCGACTACACTGGGCAGGGCCGCCTGGTCGTACCGGTCGGCCTGGTCGACAAGCCCTTCGAGCAGCGCCGCGACCTCATGTACCTGGACTTCTCCGGGGCGGCGGGACACGGTCTGGTCGTGGGCGGTCCGCTCTCGGGCAAGTCGACGCTGCTGCGCACCGCGATCGCCTCCTTCGCGCTCAGTCACACCGCGTCCGAGGTGCAGTTCTACTGCCTGGACCTGGGCGGCGGCGGCATGATCGGCCTGCAGGGCCTGCCGCACGTCGGCGGGGTGGCCGGCCGTCTGGACGGCGACAAGGTACGCCGGATGATCGCCGAGGTCGCCGGGGTGCTGAACCGGCGCGAGGAGCTGTTCCGGGCCCAGCAGATCGACTCGGTCACCACCTTCCGCAACCGCCGCAAGCAGGGCCTGCTGCCGGACGAGCAGTACGGCGACGTGTTCCTGGTCGTCGACGGCTGGCTCAGCTTCCGGCAGGAGTTCGAGGCGCTGGAGCCGGTCGTCGCGGACATCGTGCAGCGCGGTCTGGCCTACGGCATCCACGTGGTGATCACCGCCAACCGTTACGGCGAGGTGCGCCCGGCGCTCAAGGACCTGCTGCAGACCCGCGTCGAGCTCAAGCTCGGCGACGCGATGGAGTCGGAGATCGACCGCAAGGTCGCCCAGAACGTGCCGTCCGGTGCGCCGGGGCGCGGCGTCACCTCCGACAAGCTGCACTTCCTTTCCGGTCTCCCGCGCCTGGACGGCTCCAGCGAGGTCGAGGACCTGGCGGACGGCGTGCTGGCGATGGTGCGCGCGGTCTCCGAGAACTGGCAGGGCCCGCGCGCACCGCAGGTGCGGATGCTGCCGGACCTGCTCCCCGCCGAGCAGCTGCCCAAGCCCTTCGAGACGCCGGAGCTCGGCATCGCGATCGGCGTGGACGAGACCTCGCTCTCGCCGGTGTACCTCAACTTCGACACCGACCCGCACTTCATCGTCTTCGGTGACGGCGAGACGGGTAAGACGGCGCTGCTGCGTCTGCTGCTCAAGGGCATCACCGAGCGGTACACCCCCGAGCAGGCACTGATCGTGATCGGCGACTACCGCCGCTCGCTGCTCGGCACCGTCACCTCCCCGCACCTGCTGGAGTACGCCGCGGCGCAGCCCGCGCTGCAGGCGTTCCTCGGGGACGTGAAGGGCTCGATGGAGCGCCGCATCCCCGGCAAGGACGTCACCCAGGCGCAGCTCCGCGACCGCAGCTGGTGGAGCGGCCCGGAGCTGTTCCTGGTGATCGACGACTACGACCTGGTCGCGACCTCCACCGGCAACCCGCTGTCGCAGCTGCTGGAGGTGCTCCCGTTCGCCAAGGACGTGGGCCTGCACATCATCATCGCCCGCCGCTCGGGCGGCGCCGGGCGTGCCCTGTTCGAGCCGGTCATGCAGCGGCTCAAGGAGCTGGGCGCGCAGGGCATCGTCCTCTCCGGCGACCGGGACGAGGGGGTCCTGCTGGGCAACATCCGCCCGCAGGTGCTGCCGCCCGGCCGGGGTGTGCTGGTCACCCGGCGCCGGGGCTCGTTCACGGTGCAGACGGGCTGGACGCCTGCTCAGTAACTGGACAGTAGGGCCGGCCGCGGGCAGGTAGCGCGATCGTTATCCGGACGGTTTGCACCGCCCACCGCTCGATCCGAAGCAGCCGAAGGGGCCGCTGAGTGTTTCGTCACTCGGCGGCCCCTTTGTTGTGGTGCGATCCAGCAGCCTTGATCACATGATCATTAACGACTGTTAGCATCAATGGCAAGGTCGAAACTCACTCTTGCTTTAGATCAGAAGGCAAGGGGAGGTTTACGTCATATCCGACATAACCCTGAGGCTGCATCAGATCAGTTGTGATAGTCGAAACCGGCAACGGAATCCGAAGCAAAACGCGCCTTGACGCCTCGTTAACGGCAGGGTTCCATGACTGAGCCAGGGAGCGACTGACAACAGCGCCAGCTACCCGCCAGGAGGCGATAGCGCTCCCCCTCGCAGAAACCCCCGTTGCACCGTTGCACGAGCCGAACGGAACGCCCATGACCGACATTCTGCGCCGTCCTGACGACGGCATCGCGGACTCAGCGCCCTCGATCGAGGCAGCGGAGCCGCAGAAGCTCAAGCGTTCCATCGGCGTCGTCGGCGGCACTCTGCTGACGCTGTCCTGTCTGACCCCGGCGTCCTCGCTCTTTGTGATCGTGCCGGCCTCGTTCGCGACCCTCGGCACGGGCACCGCCCTGACGCTGGTGATCGCGATCGTTCTCTGTGTCGGCGTCGCTTGGTGTTACTCCGAGCTCGGCACGCTGGTGCCCAGCGCGGGCGGCGAGTACGCCATGGCGGGTCACACGGTCGGACGCTTCGCCGGCTGGCTGGCCTTCATCCAGGCCATCCTGGTGGTGATGATCGTGCCGCCGGTGATCGCGCTCGGAACGGCGCAGTACCTCTCTCCGATCGTCCATATCGACCCGAAGTTGATGGGCGCGATCGTCATGGTCGCGGCCACCGTGATGGGCCTCCTCGATCTGCGCGCCAACGCCTGGATCACCGGCATCTTCCTGGTACTGGAGGTCATCGCCGCAGGTCTGGTCGCGGTGCTCGGGTTCTCCCACACTCACCGCTCGGCCTCCGTGCTGGTCCACCCGGAGCTGCCCGGCGGGCACGTCGGCGGCCTGACGATCGTGGTCGGCCTGGCGGCCGCGCTCTTCATCACCCAGGGCTTCTCCACCGCCGTCTACCTGGCCGAGGAGATGGACACGCCGCACCGCACGGTCCCTCGGACCGTCCTGTGGACCCTCGGCATCGGCTCCGCCGTGATCCTGATCCCGGTCATCGCGATCACGCTGGGCGCGCCCAGCCTGGACGCCCTGGCGGGCGGCGACATCAGCACGATGGTCACCCAGTGGAGCAACTCGGCGGTCGGCACCTTCGTCAGCCTCTGCATCGCCCTGGCGATCATCAACGCGGCGATCGTCATGGTCATCCAGAACTCCCGCGTGCTCTACTCCTCCGCCCGTGACAAGGCCTGGCCCGAGCCGGTCAACCGCGCCTTCTCCAACCTGAGCAAGCGCTACGGCTCCCCGTGGATCGCCACCCTGGCCGTCGGCATCCCCGGCGCTGCCCTCTGCTTCGTCGACATGACGCTGCTGAACCTGATCACAGGCGTCGCGGTCACCCTGCTCTACGCATGCGTCGCCGTCGCCGCGCTCGGCTCGCGCCGCGCCCACCACAAGGAGGCCAAGGCCTTCCGGATGCCCCTGTGGCCCGCGGTGCCGATCGCGATCCTGGCCGTCCTGGCCTTCGTGATGTACGAGCAGGACAACAAGGCCCTGCTGTGGACCGGCGGAATCACCGTCGTCGCCGCCCTCTACTGGGTCTTCTACCTGCGGCCCCGCCCGGACACTCGCTGGATCATCACCGTCCCCGAGGACGAGAAGGCCTGATCCGGCCCCGGTCCCGCAACGACACAGAGCCCGCCCCGCGCATCGCGCGGGGCGGGCTCTCTGCGTTGGCTGTCGCGCCCTGTACGGGGTAGCCGCGGGAGGCCGCGCACAGCCTCGGCGCGCGCACAGACGCCTCCCGGCCGAAGGCTGTGGAAAGCCGGGGCCAGGGGCTGGCGCAGCCGCGCGTCTCACAGCTGGAGCCCGACGGGAGGCACGAGGTGGCCCGGGGCCGGCTGCCGAAGCTCAGTGCGCGGGGCGCGTCCGGCGGCGGGTGTCGCGGATGACGGTGGCGGTGCCGGTGATGAGGATCAGGCCGAAGGCGCCGAGCGCCGTCGCGTACAGGGCCGTGCGCTGGTCGCGCTGCTGCTGGGTCTCGCCGACGGCGAGGGGGCGGGCGTGGACCGGGGTCGCCGCGGAGGTGCTCGCGGGAGTGGCGACCGGGGCGTCCTGGGGTGGGGAGTCGTCCGTGACGGCGGCGACCGGGTCGACCACGCCCCAGCCGATGTACGGGTTCCAGCCCGCGTCCGTGCGCAGCGCGGTCTGCTCGATCCTGGCGACGATCTGCGCGGGCGTCCAGGTCGGGTACTTCTCGCGCAGCAGCGCGGCCACACCCGCCGCGTAGGGTGCGGCGAAGCTCGTGCCGCTGTCGACGCACTGGCCGCCCTTGGGGACGGTGGAGACGATGTCCACGCCGGGCGCCGCGACGCCCACCGACTTGCCCGTCTCCGAGAAACCGTCGGCGCGCTCGTCGTTGCGGTCGGACGCGCCGACGCCGAGGACGCCGGGCAGGGCGGCCGGGTAGGTCGGCAGGGCGAGGTTCTCGTTACCGGCAGCTGCGACCACGACGACGTTCTTGGCCAGTGCCTTGCGCACGGCCACGGCCAGCGGACTGCTCGCGGTGACCGCCTGGTACGGCGCGCCGTTCTGGTCGGTGAGGTCCTGCGAGATGTTGATCACCTGGGCGCCGTGGCCGACCGCGTAGTCGACCGCCGCGGCGAGCGACTTCTCGTCGGCGTGACCCTGCCCGTCGTTCTGCCGGATCGCGAGGATCCTCGCGCCCGGCGCGAGGCCCTGGAAGCCGGTACGGCGCTCCGGGTCGGGGCGGGCGGCGATGATGCCGGCGACCATCGTGCCGTGGCCGACCAGGTCCGTGGTGGATCCGCCGTCCGGTGGATTGGTCTTGGGGAGAAAGTCCTGCCCGGCCCTGACCGAGCCTGCGAGCTGGCTGTTGGCGTCACTGACGCCGGAGTCGATCACGGCCACCGTGACGCCGCGGCCGTCGTACTTGGCGTGCAGCTGGGAGAGCAGGATCCGCTGGAGCGCCCACGGGTCACCGGCGATCGGGTCCGCCGGGAAGTGGCACTGGCCGTCCGAGGCCAGCGCGGCCGTGCCCGCGCCGACCGGCAGGATCGGCACGGCGGTGCACGCGAGGGCGCAGGCGGCGACCGCCAGCGCCCTGCGGTGGAGCCTGTTCACGGTGCGGTTCCCCCAGGGTCGGTCACACCGCCGCGCCGCCCCGCCCAACGAGGGACGGACCGGCGCGGCGGCATGCGTGGGCACGTACGCGGACGCGGGTCTCGCGTCGGGCGCGGTGGTGGGGCGGTTCAGCCCCAGATCGCAGCGTTGCGGTTCTCCGTCGCCTGGTAGTTCTGACCGGCGCTGTCGAGCGCGCCGGCGATCTGGACGAGCACGGCGTGCAGGTCCGCGGCGGCGGTGTCCCACTCTCGCTGGCGGGCCTGGTAGCCCTCCTGCGCCTTGCCCTCCCAGGACTGGGCGATGCGCTGCACGCCCGCGCGCAGGTCGTCCAGCTGCTGCTGGACCTTCGCGGCGGTCGAGCGGACGTCGGACGCGGCCTGGGACACGGTGCCGAAACTGACAAGGATGTGGCCGGGGTCAGTCATGATGTCTCCTCTTCGGAAGTCACGCAGGTGGTGGCGGTTCAGGGAGTGTCGGACGGCTCGGCGTCAGCCGAGCGCCGAGGTGATCTTGCTCATCCCCGAGTGCTGCTCCTGCTCCGTCGCGGTGTACTGCTGCGAGGTGTTGTCGATCGCGTCCTTGATCTCGCTGAGCACCTTGTTCAGCTTGGCCGCGTCCTCGTTCCACTTCTGCTGCAGCTGCTGGTACGAGGTCGCCGCCGCGCCCTGCCAGCCCGAGGTGACCGAGCTGACGACGTTGTTGAGCGAGCTCAGCTCCTGCTGGATCTGCGCGTTGACCTCGGAAATGCGGGCGGAGAAGGCCCGCATCTCATCTGCGGTAGTCCTGAACTGACCCGACATGTGCACCGTCCCCCATGAGACAGACCTGTGACGACCGGGCGTCCGGCGCGGACCGCCCCCGGTCGACATCACCGAGCGATGATGTCCCGTAGCACTTTAGCCGCACCGTCAGACACCCCCAACACCAGGTTGTGGACAGCTTCGTCCCAGTTCCGTGACAGCAGTGCCGCACCGGACCTGGCGGGCCGCAGCGCCGCTGACTGACCGTCAGGAGCCCTGCTGCTGCTCCGCGGCGTCCTTCGTCAGCGCGGGGCCGGCGGGCACGAGATCGGCCCAGCCGAGCGGCACCGGGCTGGGGTTCGTCTGCCCGTAGCCGAGCCGGGCCGCGGCGGTGTCGCTCTGCCCGGCGCCCGGTACCGATCCGGGGGCGCTCGCCGACCCGTCCGAGGCGGCCGACGGCGAGGCGCCGTTGCCGTCGCTGTTCATCTGCACCGGGTAGCGCAGGCCGGTGTCGGTGAGCAGGTAGACCTTGCCGCCGCCGCCCACGCCGCCGTTGACCGCCTGCAGCAGCAGGCCGGTGCCGGGGGTCACGTAGACGCCGGCGGTACCGGAGTTCTTGTTCACCGGGAAGTCCGACCCGAGCCAGAGCCCGAGTTGCGGCCCGTTGGCGTCCATGGCGCCGCTGTAGACGGCGCAGCTGGCCATCGCGCTACCGCTGACCCCGAGGTTCGCCTGACTGACCGTCCCCTTGGGCCAGTTCTTCCCTGACTCGAAGGGTGTCACCAGGTTGGAGTTCAGCAGCTTGTACTGGTTGACGTCGGTCTCGGCGGTGCTCAGGTGCATCGCGCCGACCAGGCCGAGGGTGAAGTCGGAGATCTTGTGCGGACCGTCCTTGAGCAGCACGTAGTGCAGCTCGCCGCCGCTCGGGTCGGCCACCTTCAGCAGGTCGCCGATGTGGTAGCCGCTGCCGCCGACATCCGGCCCGGTGTACGGCTTGCCGAAGCCGTCGATGTCCGCGCGGGGCATCGCGATCGCGTCGCCCGCGACCAGGGTCTTCAGCCAGGCGGGGGTGACCTGCTGCGGCATGCCCGCCGAGGCCCCGAAGGCGGCGACGACGAGCCTGCGCGCGTCCTTGGCGTCCGCGACCAGCTCGTGCGAGATGCCCGAGGCGTCGACCAGGTAGCTGCTGCCGTCGGGCGTCTGCACGTACAGCGCCTGGTCGGCCCTGAGCCGGCCGTGGCCGGCGACCACCGCGGCCTGGGCGCCGCCGAGGACGAAGAGCTTCTGCGCCACGCCGTCCGTGGCGGTGGCGTCCGAACGCTCGCAGGCCGCCCAGGTCTTGACCGCGGCGGCGTCCGTCGCTGTGGGCAGGTTGTCCGGGGCGTAGGGGATGCCGATGGTCGGACCGTGCTGGATCTGCGGGGAGTTGAGCACCGAGTCGTCGATGTACTGGACGCCGGAGTTGCCGCTGAGCAGCAGCCGGGCCGAGGACATGTTGAGCACCGGGTGCAGGACGCCGTCGAGCATCACGTACCGGGTCGTCGTCTGCTTGTCGACGATGACCGCGTTCGCCTTCTGCCAGCCGTGCGGCGCCGATGGCCGCAGCATCCCGTAGGCGCCGAACGCCGCGACCGCCACGGCGCCCAGCACCAGACTGGGCACGACGGCGCGCAGCGCCCTCGGCGCGTCCTCCACGCTGCCGCCGCCGCTCGGCTGCAGAAACGCCGCCACGGTGCGCTTGCGCGCGAACGTGTAGGCGCTGAGCTCATTTCGGCGTGAAGCCATCCCCTTGCTCTCCCCGTCGTCGGAATGGTCGCGGCACGGCGCTCCGGCAGCCCCTCACGACACCGCGCGCGTGCGGTACGTACGGTACGGGTACGGTGTTGCGATCAGCCAACCGGGCCGGGGTTTTGCTCCACGCCGGTTTTCCGGGAAGCTGCATTCGCCACGTACGCGCCAGTGCGCTCGCCGACGCGAGCGAGCCGCGCGGACGACCTAAGCAGACGACCTAAGGGGAGCCTCGGGGGATGCCCAGTCAGACCGCTTCGCGCCACGCGCCGCCCGGGTCCGACCCGCGCCGTCAGCACGCGTCGCCCACCGCGCCCGCCGGGGCCGGGCAGGCAGTGCCCTCCGGGCACTCGGCTCCCGGCGACGTGACGGTCCGGCTGCGGCCGCGACCCGGACTGCTCGGGCCGGTGCGACTGGTCCAGCTGATCCTGGTCGAGGCGGTCGCCGCAGCCGCGCTGATCGGCTGGGCCCACGGCCGGATGGCGCTGATCGCGGGCGGACTGCTCGGCGTGCTGCTGCTCGTACCCGTGGTGCTGCGCCTCGGCGGGCTCTCGCTCGCGGACAACCTGCGCGCCCGCGCGGCGCTGCGGAGGCGGATCCGTCGCGCCGCCCTCGCACCTCACGGCCCCGACGTGGACCCGGTGCTGACCCCGGTGCTGGAGTGCGAGCCCGCGCTGCGCGTGGTCACGCACAGCATCGAGGCGGACGGCGGCGTGGGCCGCCGCGAGCGCCGCGAGATCGGCATGGTCGGCGACGGCACCTTCCTCAGCGCGCTGATCCAGGTCGAGGCGCCGGACCGGCCGCTGCGTCCACACCCGGGCGCCGTCCCGCTGGCGCTGACGCTGCTCGCGCAGGGTCTGCGGGCCGACGACATCGTGCTCGACTCCGTCCAACTCGTGCAGTACGCCCAGCCCGCGCCCGCGCCGCACCTGCCCGAGCAGGCGCTGGCCGCCCGCGCCTACCGGGAGCTGCCGAGCGGCGCCAGCACACCGGGGCTGCGGCTCACCTGGGTCGCCGTCAGGCTCGACCCGGAGCTCTGCCGCAGCGCGGTCGCCGCACGCGGCGGCGGCGAGAGCGGCGCCCGCAAGGCCCTGCAGCGCGCGGTGGACCAGCTCGCCAGTCGCCTCATCGAGACCGGCCTGCGCGCGACGGTACTGGACGCCGCCCAGATCACCGCCGCGATCGGCACCGCCGTCTGTCCGAACCCGGTCGCCGTCACGCACGGACGCGGAGCCGCGGGCTCAGTGGACGGCGGCGCGCCCCGGCGCACGGCCGAGACGGCCAAGTCCTGGCGCTGCGACGACCGCTGGCACCGCAGCTACTGGATCGGCCAGTGGCCCAGGCTCAACCCGCAGAGCACCCCGGAGCTGGTCAACCTGCTGACCGGGACCCCGGCCCTGGGCAGCTCCTTCGCGCTGACCCTGCGCGAGGCGGGCACGGGCGCGGTCGCGCTCAGCGGCCACGTCCGGATCACCGCCCGTGGCGAGAGTGAACTGACGACTGCCGCCCGGCAGTTGGAAACCCGCGCGCGCAGCGCCGGGGCCGGCCTGGTCCGGCTGGAACTGGAACAGGTGCCGGGCGTCCTCGCGACGCTTCCGCTTGGGGGGACGTGCTGATGGCCATGCCGACTTCTCGTCAGACCCTTCAGCCTCCGGCTGAGGCACCCAGTCCGGGAGGCCGCGTCCGCCGGGCGCTGGCCGGCTTCGGCCTGCCGGGACCGCGCCGCGAGCAGCACGTGCTGACGCTGGACCAGCTCGGCTCGGTGAGCCTGCCCGTCGGCGACGACGGCGTGGTGGTCGGCACCGACGGAACCGGCGCGCCAGCGGTGCTCGGCCTGTTCCGGCCGCGTTCGTACGACGTGGTCCTGGTCGGCGGCGTCTGGACGGCCCAGCTGATCGCGCTCCGCGCGGCGGCGACGGGGGCGCGGGTCGCCGTCGAGACCGAGCGCGGGCAGACCTGGGGCCCGGTCGCGCAGGCGGCGGGCGGCGGGCAGCCGTGCATGACCGTGCATCCGATCGGCCGGCTCGGGCCGCAGGGCGCGTCCGTGGCGGGCCCGGTCCTGGTCGTCCGCGACGCGGGCCCGCGTCCGGCGCGCACCCGGCTGTCGGCGGCGCCGTGGCAGGCGATGCTCACGCTGCTCCCCTATCTCGCCGAGGGCGCGGACCGGTTGCTCACCTCGGCGGACCTGGTCGGCGTCCAGCGGGTCGCCCCGCAGGAGGCCGCGCTCATCGCGCGCGCCCTCGACCTGCCACGCGAGGAGGAGGCGGCGCTGCCGAATCTGGGCGACGGCGTGACCCTGTGGACCAACCGCCGCACCCGCACCTTCGTCCAGGGCGGACCGACGGCCTCGGAGGCCCAGGTGCTGGGGCAGGCGCGGCGCGTCGACTGAGTTCGCGGCGGGGAGGCCAAGGGTAGGAGGGGCTCCCGGGCTGTCCGGGCAGGCGATTACTCTGTGAGTCTCCGAGGCCAACGAGAGGGCGGGCACAGTGACGAGCGATCGCGACGGCGTCTACGTGGGCGACCAAGCGCCCGACGAGGACGAGGAGTGGTCGGACGCACCTGACTACACGCCTCCCGCCTGGTACATGCAGAACGCCCCCCAGGTGGGCGGGCCCGCGCCCGCAGCCGTCCCCCAGCAGGGCGGCTTTCCGCCGTCACCCCCCGCTCCTGCGGGTGAACCCGTCGCGCAGCCCGGCGCCTACGCGCCCCCACCCGGCCTGCCGCCGCAGATCAGCGGCACGTCCTTCGGCGCCCCCGCCGCGCCTCTCGCCCCGGTCGCGCAACCGCCTGCGCCGGGCCTGCCGCCGACTTCCCCTCCGGCCCCGGTGACGCCGGCGCAGAGCGGCACGTTCGGCGCACCCCTCGGGACCGCCCCGGACGTGCACGCGGGCGGCGCTGAGGTCGTTCCCGCCGCGCCCGCGCCCGCCCCTGACGCGGCGCCGACCGCTGCGGGCTCGCGCAGCGACTCCGCTCGCCCGACGTTCCCCGCCGACAACCGGCCTGCGGCCGAAGCCCCGGCCACGCCCGAGGCCACCGGCGGCTCCGCGGCGATCGGTGCGCCCGAGACCCCGGCTGCACCCGGGTTCGGACCGCCTGCCGCCCCGCACCGGCCGGGCCCGGTCGGCGGCCTGGCACCTGACGCCGGGGCCGACACCTCCGGCGCCTTCGGACCGCCGGGGACCTCCCCGGAGGGCCAAAACACCGCCACGGGCGGCTCCGCAGCGTTCGGAACGCCAGAGGCCCCAGCCGCACTTGGCTTCGCCGTACCAGGTGAGCCACGACAGCAGGGTCCAGCCGACAGCCAAGCAGCGCCTGTCGGCGCGGCTGACACCCCGGCCGGATCCGCGTTCGGCGCGCCCGCTGCCTTCGGCCCGCCGGGGACCTCCCCCGAGGGCGAGACCCCCGCCACGGGCGGCACCATCCCGATCGAAGCGCCCCAGCCCCCGACCGCACCCGGCTTCGGCCTGCCCGGCGCCTTCGGCACCCTGAGCGAGCCACAGCACAGTGCTACCGGCCACCAAGCGGCCTCCGGCCCGGCCGCCGCCTTCGGTGAGGGCCAGAACCCCGCTGCGAGCGACGGCGCGGCGGCGTTCGGTGCACCCGCTGAGCCGCAGCAACAGGCTCACGCAATCGGCCAGACACCCTTCGGCGAAGGGCAGAGCCCCGCCGCGAGCAGCGGCCCGGCACCGTTCGGTCCGCCCGAGACCCCGGCCGCGCCCGCGTTCGGCGCACCCGCTGAGCCGCAGCAACAGAGTCACGCGGTTGGCCAGACACCCTTCGGCGAAAGCCAGAGCCCCGCCGCGAGCGGCGGCCCGGCAGCGTTCGGTCCGCCCGCACCCGGCGCGCCTGGTGAGCCGCGGCAACAGAGTCACGCCGTCGGCCAGACACCCTTCGGCGAAAGCCAGAGCCCCGCCGCGAGCAGCGGCCCGGCACCGTTCGGTCCGCCCGAGACCTCGGCCGCGCCCGGTGAGCCGTGGAGCCAGGCCTCCTTCGGCGCGCCCGGCGCCCCCGCCGCACCCGGCGTGCCCGGGTTCGGCGCGGCGGCCGGGGGCGGGTACTCCGCCGGGGCCGCCGCGGAGATCGCCGCGCAGCCCGTCGTGTTCGGGCCGCCGTTGATCGACCCGAGTGGCGCGCCGCAGGGCGCGGGCGAGGTGCCGCCGTACGGCGAGAACCCCTACCGTCCTGCCTCCCCGCCGCCCGCTCACCCGGGTCAGCCGAGGCCGCCCGCCCAGGCGCCCGCGCCGCCCGCCGGGCCGCCGCAGGCGAACCCGTGGGCCACGCCGCCGCAGGCGTGGGGCGGGTCGGCGCAGCCCGTCGCGCAGGGCGCACCGCTCGGCTACACCGCCGCCGTCGAGCTCTCCTCCGACCGCCTGCTGCGCAACCAGCAGCCCGAGCGGCGTCAGGGCGCCGGCCGGTTCCGCCTCGGCGGGAAGGCCGCCGAGGCCGAGCGTCAGCAGAAGCTCGCGGTCATCCGGACTCCCGTGATGACCAGCTACAAGATCGCCGTCATCAGCCTCAAGGGCGGCGTCGGCAAGACGACCACGACCACCGCGCTCGGCTCCACCCTGGCCAGCGAGCGCCAGGACAAGGTCATCGCCATCGACGCCAACCCGGACGCGGGCACCCTCGGCCGCCGCGTCCGCCGCGAGACCGGCGCGACCATCCGCGACCTCGTCACCGCGATCCCGCACCTGCGCAGCTACATGGACGTGCGCCGGTACACCTCGCAGGCGACCAGCGGCCTCGAGATACTCGCGAACGACGTCGACCCGGCCGTCTCGACGACGTTCAACGACGAGGACTACCGCCAGGTCATCGGCTTCCTCGGCCAGCAGTACCCGATCATCCTGACCGACTCCGGCACCGGTCTGCTCTACAGCGCGATGCGCGGCGTCCTGGACCTCGCCGACCAGCTGATCGTCGTCTCGACGCCCAGCGTCGACGGCGCCAGCAGCGCCAGCACCACGCTGGACTGGCTGACCGCCCACGGCTACGCGGATCTGGTCCAGCGCAGCATCACCGTGGTCTCCGGCGTGCGCGAGACCTCGAAGACGATCAAGATCGACGACATCGTCGCGCACTTCCAGACCCGCTGCCGCGGCGTCGTGGTCGTGCCCTTCGACGAGCATCTGGCCGCCGGGGCCGAGGTCGACCTCAACCGGATGAAGCCGAAGACCCGCGAGGCCTACTTCAACCTGGCCGCACTCGTCGCGTCCGACTTCGCCCGGATCCAGCCGCAGCCGATCGGCTGGCAGCAGCAGCCCCTGCCGCCGCGCCCGAACGAGCCCTACGCGCCGCCGCCGTTCCCGCCGGCGGGCCAGGGCCAGTACCCGGCGCAGGCCCCGCAACCCCCGGCCCCCGCAACAGGGCCGCAGCCGGGCCCGCCGCAGCAGCCCTACGACCCGCGCCAGCAGTGGGGCTACGGCTACCCGCCGCCGCAGCAGTAAGGACGCAAGCAGGAGGGGCGGCCCGCACCAGCGGGCCGCCCCTCCTGCGTCTCAGCTCAGACTCCGTCGGTCAGCTCACGCGCTCGCTTCACGTCGTCGGCCATCCGGTCGAGCAGCGCGTCGATCGAGTCGAACTTCTCCATGCCGCGCAGATACGCCAGGAACTCCACGGCCGCGTGCATCCCGTAGAGGTCCAGGCCGACGCGGTCGATCGCGTAGGCCTCGACCGTGCGCTCGGTGCCGTCGAAGGTGGGGTTGGTGCCGACCGAGATCGCCGCCGGCATCCGCTCCTGATCCACCGTCAGCCAGCCCGCGTAGACGCCGTCCGCCGGGATCGCGGTGTGCGGGAGAGTGGCCACGTTCGCCGTCGGGAAGCCGAGCTCCCGGCCGCGCTGCGCGCCCCGGACGACCGTGCCCTCGACCTGGTGCGGACGGCCCAGCACCTCGGCCGCCCCGGCCACGTCGCCCTCGGCGACCAGGCGTCGGGCCAGCGTCGACGAGTACGGCGCGCCGCCGCCCGCCGTGCCGCTGATCTGCAGGTCCAGCACGTCCACGGCGAAGTCGTGCCGCTCGCCGAGCTCGGCCAGCAGCTCGACGTTGCCCGCCGCGCGGTGGCCGAAGCGGAAGTTCGGGCCCTCCACGACGACCTGCGCGTGCAGGCCGTCGGCGAGCACCTGACGGACGAAGTCCTCGGCGGAGACCTGCGAGAAGGCGGCCGTGAACGGCAGCACCAGCACGGCGTCGACGCCGAGTTCGCCCATCAGCGCGGCGCGCCGGTGGTGCGGCGCGAGCAGCGGCGGGTGGCTGCCGGGGCGGACGACCTCGCTGGGGTGCGGGTCGAAGGTGACCACGACGGAGCGGGCGCCGAGCTCGCGGGCGCGCGACACGGCATGGCCGATGATGAGTTGGTGGCCCTGGTGCACCCCGTCGAAGGAACCGATGGTGACGACGGAGCGCCCCCAGTCCCCCGGCACTTCTTCCAGGCCACGCCAGCGCTGCACTCTGACCGCTCCTCGTCCGTCCTGCTCATGACGCAGGCACTCGTGGTTCCAACCCCCTATACCTTGCCATGGGCTTGGTCATCGATCCGCATCGGACTCGTCACACGAGACGCCAGCAGTCCGCCCAGCTCCCTTCCGAGCGGCGTTTCGACTGTCGCGAGCGCGTCGGCGAAGGCCCGGCGGACGGGCTCGGGATGTTCGGCCGCGAGGTCGCGCACGAAGGCGAGCAGGCTCTCGCGCTCGGCCGGGCCGTGCCCGGTTCTGGCCCGCAGCCACTGCGCGACCTGCCGCGCGGCCTCGGGGCGCCGCTGCAGGTGCTCGCGCACCAGACGTGCGGCGGCGACCCTCGCATGCGGCGCGGGAGTCGCTCCGAGTGCGGCGAGGACGGCGGCTGCCTCCTCCCCCGGCTCGCGCAGCCGCGCGGCGTAGCCGGCCAGCACGTGCACCGGATCGCTGTCGAGGGCCGAGGCGAGCGCGGCCGCGCCCAGCAGCGGGTCTCCGGCGATGTAGCGGGCGACGGCCGCCCGCAGGTGGCGGGGGCGCGCGGCGGGGTCGCGGATCAGCGCCGCGAAAGCCGCGCCGTGCAGGGCCTCCTCGTCGGCGCGGGCGAGCAGCGCCTCGGCGGCGAGCCGGACAAGCGTCCGATCGGCCTCGCGGGCCGTCTCGCCCTGCGCGGCCCGGGCGACGAGCGGCAGTAGGGACGCGGCGGCGACGTGTCGCTCCGGTCGCGGGTCGTGCGCCCAGCGGTCGACGGCCCGACCGAGCGCGGAGGGCTCCACCCCGGCGAGGGTGCGCAGCAGCGCGTCCGCGCGCGGGTGCGCGGCGGAGACCAGCGCCTCGGCCAGGTCGTCCAGCGCGAGGTGCCGGTGCGCGAGCAGGGTCTCGACGGCGACGCCGGCGACCCGGTCGTCGTCCAGCCAGCGGCACAGGGCCGGCAGGGCCTCCGCCGGCTGCTGCGCGATCAGTTCGCCCACGAGCCGGAGCGGCTCGGGGGCGGCGGTGCGGGCGAGCAGCCGCAGCACGTCCAGGCGCGCCTCGACGGTGAGCGGGACCCGGCGCCAGAACTCCCAGGGCAGGAACGGCGGGGCGTCGCCGCCCCGGTAGGCGATGCGCTCCGCGACGGCGCGCAGCAGGGGCGCGTGGGCCCCCGCGTCGGGCAGCCGCTCCAGCGTCCCGGTGAGCAGGCGCTCGGCCCACCAGCGGGCGTCCGTCCCGGGCGGGGCGGCGTCGGGGCCGTCCAGTCGCAGCACGAGCCTGCCGAGAACCGGATCGAAGCCGCTGGGGTCTGCTGCGGCGGCGAGCCCCAGCAGCGCCTCGCGCAGCACCCCGATCCGCCAACGCGGCACGCCTCCGCGCACGCCGACCGCGCCGCCCGGCAGCGGCACCGGCGGCGTCCACCCCAGCGGCCCACCCCGCCGATGCGCGCCCACCGCGCGCGAGCCGAGCGGCGGCGCGGCCGGGCCGGGGCCTGGGCCAGGGGCGAGGCCGGGGCCGGGGTCGGCGTGACCAGCGTCGGCGGGGACACCACCCTGGGTCCAGGTCGCCGACTGCTGCCCGCCCCGCCGGGGGGCCGGGACCGCACGGCCGCCGAGTGGTGGCGTCGAATCAGGGCCGCGATACCCGGCGTCCGTCGCCGCGGCCTCCGGGTCCGGCGTGGCCCGGCGCTGCGGCACGGCTCGACGCCGTGCCCCGGACGCACGCCCGTCGAACTGCTGCGGCGGCGCAGGCTTCGGGCCGGAGCCGGGATCGGTCCCGGCCGACGGGTGCTCGGGACGGCTTCCGCGCGGCGCGCCGGCGGCGGGTTCGGCCAGGACGAGGGCGAGGGCCGGGGTGAGGTCGAGGTGGGTGCTCTGGAGCCAGTCCGCCAGGACGGCCGACGCGAAGCGGTAGCCGGAACCGGCGGAGGTGAGCAGGCCCTCGCCGAGGACGGCCTGGGCCCAGCCCTCGTCCCAGGGGAAGAGCTCGTCGAAGTCGGTGGCGGCGAGCCCTCCGCTCACCGCGCCGAGCATCCGGCGTGCCGCCTCGTGGCAGCGCCCGGCGACCTGCGCCGCGAGGCGCCGCACGGCGGTCCCCGCCCCAGCGGGGAGCAGTCGCTGCGCGATCCCGAGGCAGGCGAGATCAAGACGCGCGCCGAGCAGATCGGCACGGGTGGGGACGCGCGCGTCGGACAGCGCCAGCGCGGGCTGCGCCGAGCGCAACTCGCCCAGCAGCCGCAGAGCGACCGGATCTCCGGCAGCAAGCAGGGCGACCGGTGCAGGTGCCTGCCACCCGGCCGCGTCAGCGCGGGCGGCCAGAGCCGCCGCCGTCGGGCGGTCGAGGCGGCCCAACGGGTGGCAGCCGTGGAGATCGTCGGGTCCGAACGCCGCGCCCATCCGCTCCCAGAACTCCGGCAGGCAGCCAAGCACCAGCCTGCCGTCCAGGCGTCGCAGCCGCCGCACGGTCTCCGTGCACCACGCGCGCCAGCGGGCGTGCAGTTCCGGCGGGGCCTCCTCCGGGGAGTCGACCACGATCAGCAACGGCCGGTGCGCGGCTGCGGCCACGCGCGCCACCTGACCGGCCAGTGGACCGACCCCGCCGTTGCCGAGCAACGCGTGCGCGCGCCGCAGCGCGCGGTCGACCGCGTCCAGCAGGCTGGCGTCGCCCGCCTCCAGCTCCGCGCCGCGCAGCCAGAGCGTCGGCAGCCGGTACGCGGCCCGGGTCCGCTGCAGCGCGAGCGCGGCGAGCTCGGTGGTGCGGCCGCTCCCGGCGTCCCCCACGAGGGCGAGCACCGGCCGAACCGGGTCCCAACCCTCGGCCGCCTCCGGCAGCCCGTCCGGGCGGGGAACGCGTCGCGCGGCGGCGACGGTCGCGGCCGGGCCGATGCCGGCGGCGGCCAGCTCCAGCACTCCGGCGAGGTTGAGCGCGCGCCCGTGGGCCGGGACGGTCTCGGCATTGCGGGCGAGCAGGTCCGCGAGCACGGCCTCGGCGGCTGCGGTACCGAGCGGCACGGCCAGCACGGCGCCCCGTCGCCTGCTGCGCAGGGCGACGGTGGCGACCCCGACGACGGCCCCGCTCTCCGCGTCGACGACGGGCCCTCCCGCAGCGTGGACGGGCAGGCCGTAGGGCGCCTGCCCTACCGTCAGCAGCCAGACATCGGGCACCAGCCAGAAGCGCTCGGATGCCTCGTAGCGGGCCGTCACCAGCCCTGCGATGCCGCCCTGGAGGGCCGGGCCCAGCCCGTGCAGGGCGACGAGCCGCGTCCCGGCCCCACCGGCCAGCGGCCACGGCCCGCCGGGCGGGGGCGTTTCTGAGCGGATCAGCGCCAGCCCGAGGGAGGGCAACGCGACGATCCGCTCGGCGCGGACGCGGACGGAGCTGCCGTCCGCGTACGTGAGGACGACCCCGGTGAGGCCGTCGACGACCTCGTGCGCGGTGAGCAGCGTCCCTTCCCGGTCCCCCGCGAAGGCGAGGCCGCGCGGGGCGCCTCGCGTGTCCCCGACCCGCACCAGCCCAGGCCCCACGACCCCCCCTCCCGCCTACGGCGCGGCCCCGCGCCGATTCAGGAGAAAGCTGCCCACGAACGAACGCCGCGCCACCGAGGCCCCTCCCACCCGCCCCCACTACGCTCCGCGCGCCTCCCCGATGGAGTGGAAAACGTTTTGGCACACGGCCCGGTGGCAACACCAGGGGCGCGGGGCTCTGCTTGATCAACTGCGCGCGCGAAAAGCCACCCGCGGAGGTGAGTCCCCGAACGAGCAGGGCCATCCGCACAGGGTGGTTGCTCGCGCGCGCAGTTGATCAAGCAGAGCCCCGCGCCCCCGGGTAGTGCAACCTGGCCAGTTGCCGAACGTGCCGCTCAGACGAAGACGGCCAGGGACTTCGCCTTGCCGCCGCGCTCCTCGATCAGCGCGAGGAAGCGGCCGTCCGGGTCGAAGACCGCGATCGGGTCGGTGACCTTCAGCCCCGGGGCGTCAATGCGGATGCCGTGCGTCAGCAGGCGGGCCTGCTCCGCGTCGACGTCCCAGCGGGGGAACGCCGCGGCCGCGGCGTCCGCGATGGGGAGGACGCGGTCAGCGAAGGACTCCTCCAGTTCCTCCAGCGTGTGCGCGAGCTCGATGCCGTACGCGCCCACCCGGGTCCGCCGCAGCGCGGTGAGGTGGCCGCCGACGCCGAGGTCCGCGCCCAGGTCGCGGGCGAGAGCGCGGATGTACGTGCCGGAGGAGCAGTCCACCGTCACGTCCAGGTCCACGACCGCCGTCCCGTCCTCCGCAACCGCGGCCCGCCGCGCATGCAGGTCGAAGCGGGAGACCGTCACCGCGCGCGCGGCCAGCTCGACCTCCTCGCCGTCCCGCACCCGCGAGTACGAGCGCTTGCCGTCGACCTTGATCGCGCTGACGCTCGACGGCACCTGCTCGATCGCGCCCGTCAGCTTCGCGATGCCCGCCGTGATCGCCTCGTCCGTCACGTCCGCCGCCGGGACCGACGCGGTGACGTCGCCCTCCGCGTCGTCGGTGACAGTCGTCTGGCCGAGCCGGATCGTCGCCTCGTAGGTCTTCGTCGTCAGCGCCAGGTGCCCGAGCAGGCGCGTCGCGCGCTCGCTGCCGACGACCAGGACGCCCGTCGCCATCGGGTCCAGCGTGCCGGCGTGGCCGACCTTGCGGGTGCCCGCGAGCCTGCGGATGCGGGCGACGACGGTGTGGGAGGTGATCCCGGCGGGCTTGTCGACGATGATCAGACCGTCGGGGCCGGTGCCCTTGCGCTTCAAGAGGTGATCAATCTTTCGTTTGAGAAGAGATCGCGCTGCGGAACGCCGCGACTGTCGCGGTCACGCCGATGCGCGAGGTGAAGCCGGCCGCGTACGCGTGGCCGCCGCCACCCAGCGCCGCGCACGCCGCCGCGACGTCGACCGAGCCGTTGGCGCGGGAGGAGCCGCGCAGGCTGCCGTCCGGGTCCTCTTTCAGGACCAGGGCGACCTCTGCCTCGGCGGCCTTGCGGACCACGTCGATGAGGCCCTCGATCTCCTCCGGCGGGACGCCGTGCGCGAGCAGGTCGGCCCAGGGCACCCACGTCCAGACCAGGCCGAGGCCGCCTGCGGCCTGCGGTTCGAGCTGCGCCCGCTCCAGCGCCGCGGCCAGGACCTTCAGGTAGCCGAAGGACTGGGTGTCCCAGAGCCGACGCGAGATCGCGTCATGCCGGACGCCCGCCGCGAGCAGCCGGGAGGCGAACTCGTGGGTGGCCGGCGTCGTCGCCGCGTAGCGGAAGGAGCCGGTGTCGCTGGCGACCCCGGCGTAGAGGCAGGTGGCGATCGCCTGGTCGAGCGGGACGGCAAGCCGCCGAAGCAGCTCGTCCACGAGGACCGCCGTCGCGGGAGCGAGCGGATCGATCAGTCGGCGCGTGCCGAATCCACCGTTCGAGGCATGGTGATCGATCACGATGAGCGTTCGAGCGGATTCGGCTTTCGTCTGAAGCAGACCCAGCCGTCGCGGATCGGCGACATCGAAGCTGATCATCAGCTCCGGCCGCTCCGGCACCGCGGAGACCGGCACGATCAACTCCTGGCCAGGCAGGAAGGCGATCGAGGCCGGCACCACCTGCGGATCGTCCCCGAAGGAGACGCGGACCTCGACGCCGCGCTGCCGCAGCGCCAGCCCGACCGCGAGCGCGGAACCGAGCGCGTCGCCGTCGGGCAGCACATGGGCGACCAGGTCCACCGACGCGGCGGAGTCGATCGCGTCGAGCACCGCCTGCCAGTCGGCGTCCGTCGGGCGCCGCAGCTCAGCGCGTGGCGCAGGCAGCGACGCCTGCACGGGCAGCGCGGAAGCGCCCACCGCTCCGGTGGGCGCTTCCGCGCTGCCTTCCTGCCGGCCGAGCACGGCTACTCGTCCTCTGCCTCGTCGTCGAGCTCATCGTGCTCGCCGGGCTTGCGGTACGGGTCTGCCTCGCCGGCGAAGGTCTTGCCGACGGCCACGCTGCGCACCTCGGCGTCCTGCGCCCGTGCCTTGACGAGCAGGTCGTCCAGGTGACGGGCGGTGTCCGGGATCGCGTCCATGACGAAGGTGAGCGTCGGGGTGAACCTGACCCCCGTCTCCCGGCCGACGGTGGAGCGCAGGATGCCCTTGGCGCTCTCCAGCGCCGCAGCGGACGCCTCGCGCTCGGTCTCGTCGCCGTGCACGGTGTAGAAGACGGTGGCCTGCTGCAGGTCACCGGTCACCCGCGCGTCGGTGATGGTCACGAAGCCCAGGCGGGGATCCTTGATCCGCCGCTGCAGGGTCTCCGCGACGACCACCCGGATGCGGTCTGCGAGCTTGCGCGCCCTCGCGGTGTCGGTCACTGGTCCTCCTCGTGCTCTGGGCACCAAGGAACGGTACCCGGACACGCCCTCCTTGGGGCGCTCTGTCTGATTGTCCTACTCGTCCTCGTCATCGCGAAGCCTCCGCCTCGCAGACAGCAGCTGAACCTCGGGTCTCCCCGAGACCAGCCGCTCACAGCTGTCCAGGATCTCGGCGACGTAGGACGCATCGCCCGACACCACGGCCAGGCCGATCTCGGCCCTGCGGTGCAGATCCTGGTTTCCGGTCTCGGCAGCGCACACGCTGTACTTGCGCTGCAGTTCGGCCACGATGGGCCGCACGATCGATCGCTTCTCCTTGAGCGAGTGAATATCACCCAGAAGAAGATCGAACGTAAGTGTTCCCACGAACATGTGTGACAGGTCACGCCGACCTGTGAGGCCTCGGGACACCAGCGGAACAGCTGATGCGATCACCGTACCGAGCGAGCAGGGGGCCGGTCGACGGGAATTCCCGCCGACCGGCCCCCAACCGATCAGTGCGACTTACGAGCGCGGCTTCTCGCGCATCTCGTAGGTCTCGATCATGTCCTCGACCTTGATGTCGTTGAACGACCCGAGGGTGACACCGGCCTCGAAGCCCTCGCGGACCTCGGTCGCGTCGTCCTTGAAGCGGCGCAGACCCTCGATGGTGAGGCTCTCCGCCACGACCTTGCCGTCGCGGATGAGGCGGGCCTTGGCGTTGCGGCGCAGCAGGCCCTCGCGGACCAGGACACCGGCGATGTTGCCGAACTTGGAGGAGCGGAAGACCTCGCGGATCTCCGCGGCGCCGAGGCGCACCTCCTCGTACTCCGGCTTGAGCAGGCCCTTGAGCGCCGCCTCGATCTCCTCGATCGCCTGGTAGATGACCGAGTAGTAGCGGATGTCGACGCCCTCGCGGTCCGCGGCCGTGCGGGCACGACCCTCGGCCCGGACGTTGAAGCCCAGGATGATCGCGTCGGAGCCCATGGCCAGGTCGACGTCGGACTCGGTGATCGCACCCACACCGCGGTGCAGGATACGGAGCTCGACCTCCTCGCCCACGTCCAGCTTGAGCAGCGCGTCCTCCAGGGCCTCCACGGAACCGGAGACGTCACCCTTGATGATGAGGTTGAGCTGCTGGATGTCGCCGGCCGCGATGGCCTTGTCCAGGTCCTCGAGCGAGACGCGGACCGGACGACGCGCGAACATCGCGTTGCGGTCGCGGGCCGAGCGCTTCTCGGCGATCTGGCGGGCCGTGCGGTCCTCGTCGACGACGATGAAGCTGTCGCCGGCGCGGGGCACCGAGGTGAGACCGAGCAGCAGCACCGGACGGGACGGACCCGCCTCCTGGAGCTGGTTGCCGTTCTCGTCGAGCATGGCGCGGACGCGGCCGTAGCTGTCGCCGACCACGATCGAGTCGCCGACGCGCAGGGTGCCGCGCTGGACGAGCAGCGTCGCCATGGCGCCGCGGCCCTTGTCCAGGTGCGCCTCGATCGCGATGCCCTGGGCATCCTGCTCCGGGTTGGCCCGCAGGTCGAGCGAGGCGTCCGCGGTCAGGACCACGGCCTCGAGCAGCGAGTCGATGTTCAGACCCTGGCGCGCGGAGATGTCGACGAACATGGTGTCGCCGCCGTACTCCTCGGCCACCAGACCGAACTCGGTCAGCTGGCCACGGACCTTGACCGGGTCCGCGCCCTCGACGTCGATCTTGTTGACCGCGACCACGATCGGCACGCCGGCGGCCTTGGCGTGGTTGAGCGCCTCGATCGTCTGCGGCATGACGCCGTCGTTGGCCGCGACCACCAGGATCGCGATGTCGGTGGACCGGGCACCACGGGCACGCATGGCGGTGAACGCCTCGTGACCCGGGGTGTCGAGGAAGGTGATGGCGCGCTCGGCGCCGTTCACCTCGGTCACGACCTGGTAGGCACCGATGTGCTGGGTGATGCCACCGGCCTCGCCCGCGACCACGTTGGTCTTGCGGATCGCGTCGAGCAGGCGGGTCTTACCGTGGTCGACGTGACCCATGACGGTGACGACCGGGGGACGCGCCACGAGGAACTCCTCGCCGCCCTCGTCCTCGCCGAAGTCGATGTCGAAGGACTCGAGCAGCTCGCGGTCCTCGTCCTCACGGCTGACGATCTCCAGCGTGAAGCCCATCTCGCCGGCGAGCATCTGCAGGATGTCGTCGGAGACGGACTGCGTGGCAGTGACCATCTCGCCGAGGTTGAACATCACGGAGACGAGCGCGGCCGGGTTGGCGTTGATCTTGTCCGCGAAGTCCGTCAGCGAAGCGCCGCGGGAGAGACGCACGGTCTCGCCGTGGCCCTTCGGCAGCATGACGCCGCCGACGGACGGGGCCTGCATGGCCTCGTACTCCTGGCGCTTCGCACGCTTCGACTTACGGCCACGGGCCGGACGGCCACCGGGGCCACGGCCGAAGGCACCCTGCGTGCCACCACGGGCACCGGGACCGCCGGGACGACCGCCGAAGCCGCCGCCACCACCGGGACGGGCACCGCCGCCACCGAAGCCACCGCCGCCGCCACCACCGGGACGCGGGCCGCCGAAGCCGCCGCCGCCACCGGCCGGACGGGCGCCGGGACCTGCCGGACGACCCTGGAAGCCGGGACGCGCGCCGCCGGGACCGGCCGGACGGCCGCCGGGGCCGCCGGGGCCACGACCGCCGCCGCCGGGGCCCGGACGCGGGCCGGGGGCCGGACGCTGCGGCATCATGCCCGGGTTCGGGCGCGGCATGCCGGACGGGCTCGGGCCGCCGGGACGCGGAGCGCCCTGCGGACGAGGCATCCCACCGGGAGCACCGGCGCCACCGGGACGGGGACCACGGTCACCGCGGTCGGCACCCGGGGCACCGCCCGGACGCGGACGGTCGCCACCGGGACGGGGACCACGGTCACCGCGGTCGGCGCCAGGGGCGCCGGCCGGACGCGGGGCACCCGGACGCGGCGGACGCTCGCCACCAGCGCCGCGGTCGGCGCCGGGAGCACCGGCCGGACGCGGGGCGCCCGGACGGGCCATGCCCGTGTTGCTGGACGTGAAGGGGTTGTTGCCCGGACGGGGACCGGCCGGACGGGCACCCGGCGTGGCCGCCGGACGCGGGGCACCGGGACGCGGCGCGTTCGAGGCCGGACGCGGCGCGGCGGGGGCCGCGGGGGCCTCCGGCTGAGCCGGGGCCGGAGCCGAGAAATCGGCGGCGGGCACGGCGGGACGCGGCGCGGCCGGGCGCGGGCCCGGAGTGGCCGGACGCGACGCGGCGGGCGCAGCCGGGGCGGCCTGCGCCACGGGCGCGGCCGGGGCAGCCACTGCGGGCTTGGGGGCCGGCGGCTTCGGGGCCGCAGGCGTGGCCGGGCGCGGGGCACCCGGCTTCGGGCCGGCACCGGCCGGCTTGGGGGCGGCAGACTTCGCCGCGGACTTGGCGGGGGCGGAACCCCCACCGAATGCAAGCTCAAGCTTGCGGACAACAGGCGCCTCGATGGTCGACGACGCCGAACGGACAAACTCACCGAGCTCCTGGAGCTTGGCCATGACGACCTTGCTCTCGACGCCCAAATCCTTGGCGAGTTCGTATACCCGGACCTTAGCCACTTCGCTCCTTCTAGGTCCGGGTTCTCCGCCGGACCGTCGCTACTTCATGCTCGTACTCATCGCGTACTCATCGAGTGCTCATCGCAATCTCGACCTACTTTCGACTTCGCGAGGTACCTGTTACCTGACTTCAACTCTGGACAACTGCGGACGCCTCGACGTACCGCTCAAGCGCTGCGGTGTCGAGCGGACCCGTCTGGCGGAACGCCCGCGGGAACGCCCGTCGGCGCACGGCCGACACGAGGCAGCCCGGCTCGGGATGCAGGTACGCGCCCCGACCGGGCGACGTGCCCAGGGGATCGGGGACGCAAGCGCCCTCGACCGCCGTGACACGCAGCAGATCGTGTTTGGCCGCTCGCTTCCGACACCCCACGCAAGTGCGTTCCGGGCATGGTTCTGTGCGCGTCCGGCCAGACACGTCCAAGTCTACCCCTCTGATGCTCTTCGTTCCGACTCGGTTAAACGCGCTCAGACGTCGGAAGCTTCCACATCCGGGCGGATGTCGATGCGCCAGCCGGTCAGCCGCGCCGCGAGGCGGGCGTTCTGGCCCTCCTTGCCGATGGCCAGCGAGAGCTGGTAGTCCGGCACGGTCACCCTGGCGGAGCGGGCGTCGTAGTCGACGATCTCGACGTGCGTCACCCGCGCGGGCGACAGGGCGTTGGCGACCATCTCCGCCGGGTCGTCCGACCAGTCGACGATGTCGATCTTCTCGCCCATGAGCTCGCCCATCACCTGGCGCACCCGGCCGCCCATCGGGCCGATGCAGGCGCCCTTGGCGTTGAGGCCGGGCTTGTCCGTCCAGACCGCGATCTTGCTGCGGTGGCCGGCCTCGCGGGCGATCGCGGCGATCTCGACGCTACCGTCGGCGATCTCGGGAACCTCCAGCGCGAAGAGCTTGCGCACCAGGTTCGGGTGCGTGCGCGAGAGCGTCACGGACGGGCCGCGCACGCCCTTCTTCACCGAGACGACGTAGCACTTGAGCCGGAGCCCGTGCTTGTACTCCTCGTTCGGCACCTGCTCCTGGAGCGGCAGGATCGCCTCGATCTTTCCGATGTCCACCAGCACGTTCTTCGGGTCCTTGCCCTGCTGCACCACGCCGGTCACGATGTCGCCCTCACGGCCGGCGTACTCGCCGAAGGTGACCTCCTCCTCGGCGTCGCGCAGGCGCTGCAGGATGACCTGCTTGGCCGTGCTCGCCGCGATCCGGCCGAAGCCGGTCGGGGTGTCGTCGAACTCGCGGGGGGTCGCCCCCTCCTCGACCTCGTCAGGGTCCTCGGTCGCCCAGACCGTGACGTGGCCGTTCTCACGGTTCAGCTCGACGCGGGCCTTGTGCCGCGAGCCCTCAGTGCGGTGGTACGCAATGAGGAGGGCCGACTCGATCGCCTGGACCAGCAGATCGAAATTGATCTCGCGCTCGCGAACGAGTCCGCGCAGGGCGCTCATGTCGATGTCCATGGCTACGCCTCCTCTTCTCTCTTCAGTTCTCGGGTCACGCCTCGTCGGAGACGTCGTCCAGCTCTTCCATATCTACGTCATCGGCGGCGGAGTCCTTGCGGTTGAACTCCACCTGCACCCGGGCCTTCGCGATCTCGGCATAGGCGAGGCGGCGCTGGGTGGCCTTGCCCCGGCCCTTGACCGGCGCGATCTCCAGCAGCACGCCCTCGTCGTCCGACTCCAGCACCCGGCCGACAACCTCGCCGCCGACGGCGAGCTGGGCCTTCACGAGCCGCGTCGCGGCGCGACGCCAGTGGCGCGGGTGGGTGAGCAGGCGCTCGACGCCCGGGGAGCCGACCTCCAGCCGGTACTCGCTCTCGCCCATCACGTCGGAGGCGTCCAGCGCCTCGCCGAAGAGGCGGCTCAGCTCGGCCACGGTGTCCAGGTCGACGCCTCCGTCGGCGTCGACGACCACCTCGAGCACTCGGCTGCCGCCGACGCGGGTGAGCTTGACCTCTTCCAGATCGGCCCCCGCCTGTGCGGCGAGCGGCTCCAGCAGTTCGTGCAGCCGATCGTTCTGGGTGGTGCTCATCCGGATACTCCTCGGCCACGTCTGCTGTTGTCTGAAGGTCGCAAGTGCGCCCATAGCCTATCCGGTCGGCAGGGCTACCGCCGATTCGGCACAAATCACCAGCCCGCTCCCACACGTCTGGATCACGCGGTAACGTCCCTGCTCATGGCCGTCCCCTTTCGCCGCCGCAGCCTGCTCACGGCCGGGCTGCTCGCCTTTCTCACCGCCTGCGGGAGCAACGGATCCCTCGCCGACCCCAGCTCGAGCGGACGGCCGAGACCGACGCCGGCCGACCCCGACGTGACGGCCGGGCAGAAGATCGTCGCCGCGATGACGCCGCTGCTCGCGGGGTACGACGGCGCTGCCGCCCACGCCCCCCTGCGGCGACAGCTGGCCGCCGAGCGTGCCGCGCTCCAGCCGGGTACTGCGACGCCCTCAGCCACTGCGTCAGCCTCGCCCGCCGCGACGACCGGGCCCAAGCCGTCCGACGCGGCGCTCGGCGCGCGCGAGCAGGAGTTGGCGTCGCTGTGTGCGACCGAACTGCTGGTCACCTCGCCTGCCCTGGCTCGGCTGATCGCCTCCGTCGCTGCGGGCGCGGCCCAGCGGGCGGTGCTGCTGGGTGCGAAGCCGGTCGCCCCTGCGACACCGGCGACGGACCGGATTCGTCCCAGCGCCGCCGAGCTCAGCGCGCTTCAGGCCGCGCTCGGCGCAGAGCACGCGACGGTCTACGGCTACGGCGTCCTCGGCGCTCTGCTCAGCGGCGCGCGCCGGGCCCAGGCCACGGCCGACTACCAGCTGCACCGCGCGCGGCGGGACGCACTGGCGGCGAAGATCACCGGGGCGGGCGCGCAGCCCGCAGCCTCCGCGGCGGCCTACGAGCTCCCCTTCACCGTCAGCGACGCCGCCTCGGCGCGACGGCTCGCCGCGCTGCTCGAGGAACGCCTTGCGGCGGTGTACGCCAACGCGGTCCAGGCCGGCGAGAACGAGCTGCGCGACGAGTCGGCGACCCAACTGCGCCTCGCGGCCCTCCGGGCCCTGTCCTGGCGCGGCACCTCAACGCCCTTCCCCGGCCTGCCCGAGCGCTGAGCGGCTGCGCCGCAGGGCCCGGCCCACAGGGGTTCCGAGGGTGGCGGCGCCACACGTCGACCCGAACGACCGCCGCCGCCCCTGCGGTGACCCCGCCGCCTGCCGTGATTGCCGCACGCACGGCGGCGTGGGGTGACGTGGGGGGCCGGGAGGGGTCACGTCGGGCCTGGTCGCGGCACCGCGGCACCCGTCCGCGGCAGCTCGTCGGCCGCGCCTTCCGGGCCTGTGCCGGGAGTCGCTCCGGGATGGCCGACAATGGAACGGCACCATCCACCACGAAGGGCGAGCATGACGGCACCAGGCTTCAGCATTCCCGCCCGGCTCAAGGACACGGTCCGCCGTTGGACCTCCGACGCCGGATGCGAGTGGCTCGACGCGCTCCCCGGGCTCGCCGCGGCCTACCTGGACCGTTGGGAGCTCAGCCTGGAGCGGGTCTGCGAGCCCGGCGGCCAGATCAGCCTGGTGCTGCTGGTGCGCCGCGCCGACGACACCCCTGCCGCGCTGAAGATCGGTTACCCCGACCCCGAGGGCGCACAGGAGCACGCGGCGCTCGCGCACTGGGACGGCCACGGCGCCGTCCGGCTGCTCGAGGCCGCGCCGCAGGACCGGGCCATGCTGCTGGAGCGCGCGAACGGCGACGTCCCGCTGCGTTCGCTGCCCGAGAGCAAGGCCATGCTGGAGGCGCTCGGCGCGCTGCGGCTGCTCTGGGTCGCGCCGCCGGAGGGTCACCCGTTCACCCTGGTCACCGACTACGTGACCGACCTGCGAGAGATCCTGGCCCGGCGTCGGGAGATGCCTGCCGCGGCCGAGCTGCAGCCCCTCGTCGACGAGGCGCTCGAGCTGTCGGCCGCGCTGCTCGACGACTCCACCGCTCGCGAGGAGCGACTGCTGCTGCACGGGGACTACCACCACGGCAACGTCCTCGCCGCCGAACGCTCCCCCTGGCTCGCCATCGACCCCAAGCCGCTCGTCGGCGAGCGCGCCTACGACCTGGCCTGGCTCGCGCAGGACCGGCTTGAAACGCTGGCCGGCTCCCCGGGCCCGCAGGCCGCCGCCCGGCGACGGCTGCAAAGACTCGCCGCGGACGCCGCCGTCGACCCCGACCGGCTCCGCGGCTGGACCCTGTTCCGCACGGTCGAGGCCGGCCTGTGGAGCCTCGACGTGGGCGACACCCAACACGCGTCGCTCTACCTGGAATTCGCCGCCATGCTGTGACGCCTCCCCTCCCCAGTCCCGACGCCCGGAGTGATGAACCTGTGGCAGAACCGCCACGCCGCCGACGCCTGACCGACGACGAGATCGCTCGGGCCCCCCGCTTCAGCCCGTACCTGATGCTGCCCTGGGTCCTGCTGACACTCGTCCCGCTCTCCTCCGACGTGCTGCACGGTGAATACCCGCGGCCTTCGCTGGCGCTGCTGGCGCTCGCGGTCTTCGTGGTCCTCTACTGCGGCACGGTGGTCACGGCGCTGCGTCCGCGCCTGCACCACACGCGCCTGCCGATGGTGCTGGCCGCCCTGCTGGTACCGGTGACGAGCGGGCTGGCCGGAGCGCTGCCGCACGCGTTCCTGCTCTTCCCGCTGCTTGCGGCGGCGGGCGCACTGGTGGTGCCGGGACGATGGTCGCTGCTGGTGCTGCTCGGTGTGCCGGCCCTGTCCGCGCTGACAGCGTTCATGCGAGGACAGTACGACGTGATCGTCTACGGTCCGCTCGGCAGCTTTCTCGCCGCCGCGCTGGTCCTGGCACTGTTCCGGCTGTCCATGGTGACGGAACAGCTCAAGGAGGCGAGAAGGGCCCGCTCCGGCTCTGATCCTGACGCCGGCTCCGACTCGGCGTCGGATTCGGAGTAGGCAGCGGCAGGGTCGCGCCCATCACCGCGTACGGGAGCGGCGTGTTGGGGAAGAGCACGCGCCGCGCCAGGTCGCGGTAGCCGAGCGAGCGGTAGAGCGCGCGGGCGGGCGTCTCTCTGTCGACAGCGGACAGGATGCTGCGCGGCAGCGCGCTGGCCCCGCAGAGCGTGGTGATCAGCGCGCGGCCGAGCCCGATGCCCTGGAAGCGCGGGTGGACGTGCAACTCGGTGACGGAGAAGGCGTCGTCGAGCCAGCCCTCGTTGCCGTTGGCGGCGAGGTAGGGCTCGATCACGGAGCTCCACCAGTGGGCACGGTCGTTGGGCATGCCGTAGCCGAACCCCACCAGCCTCCCGGCTCGGAACGCGCCGAACGCGCGGACACCGGGGAGCTGCGCGTGACGCTCGACGATCTGCAGCCGCACCGCGAGCTCGTCGGGCGTGAGCCCGAACGCGGCAGCCTGCACGTCGAGCGCGGCTGCCGCGTGCATGGCGAGATCGATGGGCTCGATCGTGACTTCGTCCATATGCGGACGCTATCGCCTACGCCTGACGCTGAGCCATGCCACGCTGCTCGCGCCTGCGGCAGCGGCGGGCGGTCCGGGGGGTCGCGCGTCCTTGTCCATCCGGTCGGACGACGTCGAGCGGTTGGACGAGAACGCGCAACCCACCTGCTCCCGTCGCGGGCTCAGCGGCGGCTGCGGAGCAGCAGGATCACGGAGCCGGCCAGGAGCAGCAGGGAGCAGGCCAGACCGGCGAGCGGCGGGAGGCTGACGCTCCTGCCGGTGGCGGCGAGCATGCGCGTCACGGGCGGACTCGGAGCGGGCGACGTGACGCGCGCGGTCGCCGCTCCGATCAGCGTCGGACCCGTCGCCGGAACGACGTCACCGACCGGCGCGAGAGCGGGAGCGACGACCGAAGGAGCCGATGTGAATGGAGTCGGCGTGGGTGAAGTCGGCGTGGGCGCTGCGGCCTGACGCTCCGTCGGCGGAACGAGACCCGGCCCGGTGCGGGCGGTTCCGCCTGGTGACGCGGGCGCGCCGAGGGTGTCCGCCGCCGTTGCGGGAGCGGTGCCGGCGGGCGGTGAAGCCGGGGCTCCCGTTGCCACGGTTGCCGGCGCACCCGGCCCGCTCAACGGGGACGACCCGCCGGAGGAACCCGCCGCTGCCGCCCCCGCCGTGCCACTCGGCGCCGGTGTGGCCGACGTCCCCGGCCCCGCCGCCGTGCCACTCGGCGCCGGTGTGGCCGACGTCCCCGGCCCCGTCGCCGTGCCGCTGGGCGCCGGAGGCGACACCGCGCAGCCCAGGGTCGTCAGCGAGGCGCTCAGCCTGGCCGTCAGGAAGTCGAACAGGTTCTGTCCGTCCACCGGTGACGCCGCGCCTGCAAAGATCGACTGGTCGGCCCGCAGGCGTGCCGTGCCCACGCGGGCGAGGTTCGCGCAGTACGCCGCTCCGTCGCCGTGGTCCGGGGCGGGGCCACGGCCGAGCGCGGGCTGGTCGACGCCCGCGCGGTAGAGGTCGGTCTTGGCGTGGCTGGGCGCGCCGTCACGGCCGAGGACCATCGGGTCCGTCAGCGGGACCAGCGCCACCGGCGGGCGTTGGCCCGCCGCCGCCTGGATCTCGTCCAGGGCCAGGGAGGTCGCCGCGTGGCCTGGGTCGGCGAGGTCCGGCGCGGTCCAGGGCGTGCAGCCGAGGGCCGGGTCGACGAAGGCGGTGAGCAGCAGGTTGTCGCTGCCGTTGAGAATCGTGCCCGTGCCGCCGCCCAGCGCCGCCTCGTTCGGCGCGGTCCGCTGCGCCGTGCGGCCGTTCGCCGTGGTCAGGTAGGCGGTGGTCACGTTGTCGCTCTGGTCCTGGTCGACCAGGCCGAAGTCCCTGGTGCTCGGGCAGGGCGCGCCGTCGCGGCCGACGCCGAGCGGCGGGACCTTCAGCCGTCCCGCCCGCTCCGCACCTCGCGCAGCCGCGAAGAACGCCGGGGCGTTGCAGTACGCGAACTGCCCGAACAGCGAGCCGGCCGAGCCGTTGACGCAGCGACCGGGCGAAAGCGCCCCGCGCAGCGTGAGGTTGTTCCCGTTGAAGCCGAACCACAGGGCCACGACCGCCCGCGCGGGCAGCTTCGGCCGGGCGGAAGTACGCGCCGGGTGGGTGCCCCGGTCGACGACGAGCGGGTCGTAGACGGAGAGCGCACCGGTGGCCGGGTCCAGGATCGTCGCCTGGACGAAGGCCGACTGTGCCGGATCGGCCTCGTGGCACGGGCCCTTGGCCGGGTCGGTCGCGGTCAGCCGGTAGGGGGTGGCCAGGCCGGTCGCGGTCAGCGGATTCGGCGGGACCAGGAGCGCGCAGTCGGCGTCGGGGGTGGCCGGCGGGGCTGCGGCGAGGGGCGCCGCCCCGGGAGTGATGGCAGCGAGGGCGGTGCCGAGGAGGGCCACCAGGCCGAGCAGGCCGGTGAGCACACCGGCCAGCAGTGGGAGCCGGCGGCGGGTCTTGCGTCGATGGGTTAACACGCGCCGTCCTAAGGTCGGGGGCGCCAGGGAGACCGTGGGAAGCGTGGGGACAGGCCACCCGTGGCGAGGACGGCGCGAGTGTATGCACGCCGAGCAGCCGTGCGAGCGGGGAACCACGACACCCGCCACGCCCGCACCACAACTGCGCACCCGACGCTCACAACCCGCTTGGGTTCAGAACAGCACGCTCATGAACGCGCCGATTTCGGTAAAGCCCACCCGACGGTACGCCGCGCGCGCGATGGCGTTGTAGTCGTTCACGTAGAGGCTGACGACCGGCGCGACCTCGCGCAGCGCGACCTCGACGACGGTGGCCATGCCGCTCTCGGAGTGGCCGCGACCACGGAACTCCGGTGCCACCCAGACGCCCTGGATCTGGCAGGCCCGCTCGGTCGCCGCACCGATCTCCGCCTTGAAGACGACCCTGTCGCCCTCGAAGCGCGCGAACGCCCGTCCGTTGGTGACGAGTTCGGCGACCCGGGCCCGGTAGAGCAGGCCGCCGTCGCCGGCCAGCGGCGAGACCCCGACCTCCTCGGTGAACATCGCCACGCAGGCCGGCAGCAGCAGGTCCATCTCATCGCGGCGGACCCGGCGCACGCGCGCGTCGGCGGCGATCGCACGGGACGGCTCCCAGGTGGCCATCAGCGGCTGATGTGCGCGGACCTCGCGGGCGGGGCCCCAGTGGGGTTCGAGTAGCGACCAGAGCTCGGCTGTGGCCTCGGCCGGACCGACGATGGAGGAGCAGCGCCGTCCCTGGCGGCGGGCGCGCTCGGCGAAAGCCCGGACGGCCGCGGAGGAGGCGCTGAGCGGGACCAGGTTGGCGCCCGCGTAGCAGAGCGCCTCCAGCCGGCCGCCGTCGAACCAGCCCCACATCTCGCCGCCGAGGCGCCACGCGTCGAGGCCCGCGACATGGACCCGGGCCGCCACGAAGGCGTTCTCGACGGGGTCACGGTCCAGCACTTCGAGCGCGGCCGAAAGGTCCGCGGGCGTGAGTACTCGCGTCGTCGCCACCGAACTGCTCAACACGGGGGCACCCTATCTCCTCATCCCGCCCTGGCGACCCCCTCGGCCCAGGACGAAGCACTCACGGAAACACGTCAACCTGGGGTTGACGTTGTCCCGAAATACGCGACAACGTCAACCCCAGGCTGACAAGCATCACAGCAGACTCGCTACTCGCTGACGGCGACCGTCGGCGCTCCGCTCTCGACACCCTCGTCCTGCATCTGCTCGGCGAGCTTCAGCGCCTCTTCGATCAGGGTCTCGACGATCTTCGACTCCGGCACGGTCTTGATGACCTCGCCCCGCACGAAGATCTGGCCCTTGCCGTTGCCCGACGCCACACCCAGGTCCGCCTCACGCGCCTCGCCCGGACCGTTCACCACGCAGCCCATCACCGCGACGCGGAGCGGCACCTCCATGCCCTCGAGCCCGGCGGTGACCTCCTCGGCGAGCTTGTAGACATCCACCTGGGCGCGCCCGCAGGACGGGCAGGAGACGATCTCCAGGCCGCGCTTGCGCAGGCCCAGCGACTCCAGGATCTGGTTGCCGACCTTGATCTCCTCCGCCGGGGGCGCCGACAGCGAGACCCGGATCGTGTCGCCGATGCCCTCGGCCAGCAGCGCGCCGAACGCCACCGCCGACTTGATCGTGCCCTGGAACGCCGGACCGGCCTCGGTCACACCCAAATGCAGCGGGTAGTCACACGCCGCGGCGAGCTTGCGGTACGCGGCCACCATCACGACCGGGTCGTTGTGCTTGACCGAGATCTTGATGTCGCGGAAGCCGTGCTCCTCGAACAGCGAGCACTCCCACAGCGCCGACTCGACGAGAGCGTCGGGGGTGGCCCGGCCGTACTTCTCCAGCAGGCGCTTGTCGAGCGAGCCCGCGTTCACGCCGATCCGGATCGGGACCCCGGCGTCACCGGCGCGCTTCGCGATCTCCTTGACCTGGTCGTCGAACTGCCGGATGTTGCCCGGGTTCACCCGGACCGCCGCGCAGCCCGCGTCGATCGCCGCGAAGACGTACTTCGGCTGGAAGTGGATGTCCGCGATCACCGGGATCTGCGACTTCTTCGCGATGATCGGCAACGCGTCCGCGTCGTCCTGCGACGGGCAGGCCACCCGCACGATCTGACAGCCCGACGCGGTCAGCTCCGCGATCTGCTGCAGCGTCGCGTTCACATCCGAGGTGAGGGTCGTCGTCATCGACTGCACCGAGATCGGCGCACCGCCGCCGACCGGCACGCTTCCCACCATGATCTGACGGCTCTGACGGCGCGGGGCCAGCGGCTCCAGCGGAACGGACGGCATTCCCAGCGAGATCGCGGTCATTGCTTGCGTAATCCCCAAGGTGAGGCGACGGCCACCCGGTCGCTCCGGGCGAGCCGGGTGCGCTGCGTATCGGTCGGCGCACCCGGATCAACGTTACCGGAACAACATGTGCGGACTGCTCAGCGACTGCCTCAGCCGAGGCGGACCGGGTTCACCACGTCCGCGACCATCACCAGCACGGTGAAGCAGACGAAGATCCCGGCCACCACGTAGGCGACGGGCATCAGCTTCGCCACGTCGAACGGGCCGGGGTCCGGCTGCTTGAACAGCTTGGCCGCGCGGCGGCGCACGCCCTCCCAGAGCGCACCGGCGATGTGACCGCCGTCGAGCGGGAGCAGCGGCAGCATGTTGAGCAGGAAGAGCGAAAGGTTCAACCCGGCCAGCAGGTTGAGCATGGTCGCGATCCGCGCGCTCGCGGGAGCGTGCATGGCGAGCACGTCGCCGCCGACCCTGGCCACGCCGACGACGCCGACGGGCGAGTCGAGCGTGCGCTTCTTGCCCTCGAAGGCCGCACCCCAGAGCGCCGGGATCTTGGACGGCAGCGCCAGGATCGAGGAGACGCCCTGCTTGGCCATACTGCCCATCTTGTCCAGGCTCTGCCCGAGGCCGAGCTGGACGGTGGGCGTGATCGGCTGGATGCCGAGGAAGCCGGCCTTGACCGTCTGATCGGTCGGGTTGCCGTTGGAGTCGATCGCGTAGAGCGTGTTGGTGGTCAGCGTGACCGACTGGGTGAGCGACTGACCGTTTCGCGTGATGCCGAGCGTCACGTGATCGTTCGGGTGCTTGCGGATCTCGTTCTGCAACTGGTCGTAGCTGCTGATCGCGACGCCGTTGAACGAGGTGATCGTGTCGCCCGCCTTGAGGCCGGCCTTCGCCGCCGGGGTCGGCGGGTCGTTCGTGCCACAGGTGCCGCTCTGCGCGGTGGTGGAGTTGCTGGCGACCACGCACTTGGAGACGGCCGAGATCGTCGGCTGCGCCTGCGGCGCGCCGAAGCCCATCAGCACGACCAGGAAGAGCACGAAGGCCAGGATCAGGTTCATGAACGGGCCGAAGAACATGATGATGATCCGCTGCCACGGCTTGCGCGTGTAGAACAGACGGCTCTCGTCCCCGGGCTGCAGGTCCTCGAAGGACTGCTCGCGGGCGTCCTCGATCATGCTGCGCCAGGGCGAGGTGGAGCGGGCGGTGACCTTGCCGTCCGCGCCGGGCGGGAACATTCCGATCATGCGGATGTAGCCGCCGAGCGGGATCGCTTTGACGCCGTACTCGGTCTCGCCCTTCTTGCGCGACCAGATGGTCGGCCCGAAGCCGACCATGTACTGCGGCACCCGCACCTTGAAGACCTTGGCCCAGGTGAGGTGGCCCAGCTCGTGCCAGGCGATGGAGAAGAGCAGGCCGAGCACGAAGACCACGATGCCCAGGATCGTCATCAGTGTCGTCATCGGTGCGCTGCTCCCTCTGCTGCCGCTCGGACCGCTGCTGCGGCCGCGCCGTACATCATGCCGTCACCCGGCCGCGATCGCCCGCGCCCGCGAGCGGGCCCAGCTCTCCGCTGCCAGGACGTCCTCGAGGGTGAGCGAGGTTCCCCGCGCGGGCGTGCCATGTTCGGCGACGACCTTGGCCACCGTATCCACGATCCCTGTGAAGGCCAGCCTGCCCTGCAGAAACGCCTCCACGCACTCCTCGTTCGCGGCGTTGAAGACGGCCGGCGCGGTACCGCCGAGCGAGCCGACCTCGCGGGCCAGACCGACCGAGGGGAAGGCTTCGGTGTCGAGCGGGAAGAACTCCCAGCTGGCCGCCTTGGTCCAGTCGCAGCCGGGCGCGGCGTCCGGCACCCGGTCCGGCCAGCCGATGCCGAGCGAGATCGGCATCCTCATGTCCGGGGGGCTGGCCTGGGCCATCGTGGAACCGTCGGCGAACTCCACCATCGAGTGGACGACGGACTGCGGATGGACCACGACCTCGATCTGCTCGAACGGGATGTCGTAGAGCAGGTGCGCCTCGATCACCTCCAGGCCCTTGTTGACCAGGGTGGCCGAGTTGATCGTGATGACCGGGCCCATCGCCCAGTTCGGGTGGGCCAGCGCCTGCTCCTTGGTGACCCCGGCCAGCTTCTCCCGGCTCCAGCCACGGAAAGGCCCGCCGCTGGCGGTGACGACGAGCTTGCGGACCTCCTTGCGGGTACCCGCCATCAGCGCCTGGAAGAGGGCGGTGTGCTCGGAGTCGACGGGGACGATCTGGCCGGGCTTGGCCAAGGCCTTGACCAGCGGGCCTCCGACGATCAGCGACTCCTTGTTCGCCAGCACCAGCACTCGCCCGGCGCGCAGCGCGGCCAGCGTCGGGGCCAGGCCGATGGAGCCGGTGATCCCGTTCAGCACGGAGTGGCACTCCATGCCCGCGAGCTGTGTGGCCGCGTCGGGGCCGACCAGGATCTCCGGCAGCGCGGCGCCTGCCGGCGCGGCGGCGGCGAGCGCCTCCCGCAGCGGCGCGGCCGCCTCCGGCTGGGCGATGGCGACGACGTCGACACCGAGCTGAAGCGCCTGCTCGGCCAGCAACCCGACTCGCCCGCCGGCGGCGGAGAGCCCCACCACCCGGAAGCGGTCGGGGTTGCGCAGCACCACGTCGATCGCCTGGGTCCCGATGGACCCGGTGGATCCGAGGATGACCAGCTCCCTCGGACCGTCCGGATCGGCGGTGACGACAGGCTCGAAGCGCAGGTGCGGGTCGGCAAGAAGTGTCATACGGCCATTCTGCCCTCCACCCCACCGACAGTTGCACCATCCAGGGGCGCGAGGAACTGCGCGACAAGCCACTGAGGTGGTGGGTCGCCGAGCGAGCAGGGCCATCCGCACAGGGTGGTTGTTCGCGCCCGCAGTTCATCGAGCAGAGCCCCGCGCCCCTGAAGGTGCAACGGACCCTCACTGCGGAGCTACTGGCCCGTCGGGTGGTCCTTGAACCAGGTGATGAAGCCGTCGGCCGGGCTCCCTATCCCGGTGACGTTGTCGTAGCCCTTCGCGGTCGTCAGACTGCTGTCCTTGTTCTCCAGCAGCAACAGCGGGTTGCCCTGCTGGTCCGCCGCGCCGAAGCTCGGCTCGTGGCCGAGGGCGCCCGCGCCAGGGACCACGTCGTGGAAGGAGCCGGTGTTGTACTGCTTGTAGAGCGCCGGGTTGGCGAAGCCGAGAGGCGTGCCGCTCGCCTGGACGGCCAGCGCCTCGGTCGCGCTGAACAGCGGGCAGGCCAGGCTGGTGCCGCCGACCGGCATCTCCTCGTACTTGCCGCCGCTCATCGCGAAGGTCACCCCGCCGTCGGCCGTCGGCCGGGACACCGCGCTGCCCACGGTCTGCCCGACGACCAGGCCGGTGAGGCTGTCCGCCTCCATCGCCACGTCGGGGAGCACGCGCTGCGTCTTGCCGGCCGCCGACGAGAGCGAGCCCGGCACCACGGACGACTGGTAGAACGGCTGGGGGAAGACCGCGCTGGTGCCGCCGCCGCCCCCGGCGTCGAAGGCGCCCTGACTGGACCAGCCGCTGCCGCTGGACGGGTAGACCATGGTGCCCCAGCCCGTCTCCCACAGGTAGTGACCGGACGCGTCCAGGCCCAGCGTGGTCCCGCCCACGCCGGTCACCCAGGGGTCGGAGGACGGGTAGCTGGCCGCCGGGGTGTCGGAGTGCGGCTGCTTGCTGAGCGTGTAATCGCCCTGGTCGCCCGTCGAGAAGTTGAAGTTGATCCCCTCCACCGCGCCCTGCTGGAAGATCTGCTGACCGGCCTGGAAGTCGGCGGAGTCCGTCGAGGCCTCGGTGCCGCCCCAGGAGTTGGAGACGATGTCGGCGCTGTGCGTGGAGACGATCTTCTGGAAGGCCCGGAAGAAGTCCGCGTCGTCCGGTGACTGCACGCCGTAGTAGACGATCTTCGCCTCGGGGGCGATCGCGTGCACGGCCTCGATGTCCAGCGTCTCCTCGCCCCACCAGCCGCTCGCGTCGGCGGCTGTGGAGCGCGCGGGGTCGTAGGACTTCGGCACGTCCTGCACCAGCTGACCGGACCTCAGGGCCGGCAGGCCCATCGACTGCGACCAGCGGTTGACGTCGGCCTCGATGGTCGGGGAGGCGTAGGCGTCGACGACGGCGATGGTGACGCCCTGTCCGGTCATCCCGCTGGCCTCGGCGCCGTAGGCGGTGCGCAACTGCTTCGCGGTGTAGCCGCACAGCATCTGCTGCGGCACGCCGGTCGGCCCGGCGGGCAGGCCGGAGGGGCGCTGGCCGTAGTAGCTGCTGCAGTTGGGATTGCCGCTCCGCAGCAGGTGCGGCTTGGTGACCGGGCTGGAGGTGGTGAGACCGGAGACGGCCGACACGTAGTCGCCGACGTTGGAGGGGTACTGCGGCTGCGAGGTCGGCGCGATGTCGACGCGGCCCGCGTGCCGGTACCGGTGGATCTGGACCTTGAGCGTCTCCTCGACCTTGCCGATCGTGGTGGAGACGGTGATCGACTGCGGGTCCTGGCTCAGGATCTTCATCCCTGACTGCTGGACCCAGGCCGTGACGGCGGCACCCGCGCCCTGACCGGTCGAGAAGGTCGTCCCGAACGCGTCCGCCGAGAGGAACTTGTGGTAGTTCGGGTCGCCGGGCGTGCCGACGGAGGTCGCGTACTGCTCCAGGTTCTGCGGCCTGGCCTTGGCGAACCAGACCTGGCCGGTGACGACCGTCCTGGAGTTGGCCGAGCCGATGTCGTTGGCCGGCACGGCCCAGGCGGGCGGGGACCACGAGGTCGAGCCCTGGAAGGCCATGGTGCCGTCGTTACTGCTGCTGTTGCCTCCGCTGACGGGCTTTCCGCCGGGTCCGTGGTTGGCGACGACGACCGCGGTGACAGTGACGGCGAGCGCGACGAGGGCACCGCCGACGACCAGCCCACGCCGCCGACGCGGCGGCCGCCCGGACCCACCAGGACCGGTCGGCCCCGCAGGCCCTCCGGGACCGGACGGCCCGCCCGGACCGCCGGGACCGCCCGGACCACCCGGACCGCCGCCGTAGGGCGGCTGCTGCGGGGGACGGGGCGGCTGCTGCGGCGGGTAGCCCTGAGGCGGGCGCGGCGGCGCGCCGTAGGGCGGCTGCGGCGGCTGCTGCGGCGGGTACCCCTGCGGCGGACGCGGCGGCGCGCCGTACGGCGGCTGCGGCCGCGGAGGCTGTTGCGGATACGGCTGCTGCGGGTACTGCGGCCGAGGCGGCTGCTGCGGAGGCTGCTGCGGCGGGTATCCCTGCGCGGGGCGCGGCGGCTGCTGCGGGTACGGCTGCGGCTGATCGCCGTAGGGGTTCTGCGGCGGGTAGCCACGCGGCGGCTGCTGCGGGTTCTGCCCGTACGGCGGGTAACTCACGCTGGACCTGTCCTCGTCGATGGGAAACACCGGGAGCGCCGTCCGTGCGGTGGTCCTCGGCGCGCGAGCCCCCGGTGATCCTTCTCCTTCGCACGCCCGTGCGCATCGTATCGGTGAGCGGGCGTCAGGTGTCCAACGACGGATCGGCTCAGCCGTTGTGGCCGTCCGGGCGCGACGCGCCGAACGGCCCGGCCTCCCGGTGCACGTCCGAGTCAGTCGATCGGGCGGTGAACGTTCGGTCGCTTCGCCGGTCCCGGCGTCGCGTCGGCGATCCACGGACCCTCCCCGGACGGGTCCAACACGCCCTCCTCCAGCCAGGTGTAGCGACCGTCCAGCACGCCCTTGCTGATCGTTCGATCGTCGTGATCGGTATTCGTCCAGAGCCGGTCGAACAGCTCCTCCGTCCGAATCCGCGCCTGCTTGCAGAAGACATCCGCCAGCTCGTACGCCCCCTGCCCCGCCTGCGCGCCCTCCCTGGTCCGCAGCATCTCGGCCCGGACGCAGGCCGCGCTCATCGCGAACAACTCCGCGCCGATGTCCACGATCCGCGCGAGGAAGCCCTGCTTGGTCTCCATCCGGCCCTGCCAGCGCGACATGGCGTAGAAGGTGGACCGGGCCAACTTCCTTGCGCTGCGCTCGACATAGCGCAGATGCCCGGAGAGGTCACGGCAGCCGGCCGGGTGGAACTCCCGGTACGCGGTCGGCACCTGCCCCGGCCCCGTGACCAGCCTCGGCAGCCAACCGGCGTAGAACGCACCGGCCTTGGCCGCCGCCCTGCCCTTTCGTCGCAGGTCCGCGTCCGGCTCGATCAGGTCACCGGCCACCTTGAGGTGCGCGTCCACCGCCTCGCGGGCGATCAGCAGATGCATGATCTCGGTCGAGCCCTCGAAGATCCGGTTGATCCGCATGTCGCGCAGCACCTGCTCGGCCGGGACCGCCCGCTCCCCGCGCGCGGCGAGCGAGGCCGCCGTCTCGAAGCCGCGTCCGCCGCGGATCTGCACCAGTTCGTCGGCCATCAGCCAGCCCATCTCGGAGCCGTAGAGCTTGGCGAGCGCCGCCTCGATCCGGATGTCGTTGCGCTCCTCGTCGGCCATCTGGCCGGAGAGCTCCAGCACCGCCTCCAGCGCGAAGGTCGTCGCCGCGATGAAGGAGATCTTCGCCGCGACCGCCTCGTGCGCGGCGATCGGTTTGCCCCACTGCTCCCGTGCCGCCGACCACTCGCGTGCGATCTTCAGGCACCACTTCCCCGCGCCCACGCACATCGCCGGCAGCGAGAGCCGGCCGGTGTTCAGCGTGGTGAGCGCGATCTTGAGGCCCTCCCCCTCGCGCCCGATCCGGTTCTCCGCCGGGACGCGGACGCCGTCGAAGCGGGTCACGCCGTTCTCGATCCCGCGCAGGCCCATGAAGGCGTTGCGGTTCTCCACGGTCACACCGGGCGAGGTCGCCTCCACCACGAAGGCGGTGATCCCGCCGCGGCGGCCCTCCGACTTCGGCACCCGCGCCATCACCACCAGCAGGTCCGCCACCACGCCGTTGGTCGTCCAGAGCTTCACGCCGTCGAGGACGTACTCGCTCCCGTCCTCGCTGGGCGTGGCCGTCGTCGCCAGCCGGGCGGGGTCGCTGCCGACGTCCGGCTCGGTGAGCAGGAAGGCGGTGATCGAGGTGGTCGCGCAGCGCGGCAGGAAGGCGCGCTTCTGCTCGGGTGTCCCGAAGAGCTTGAGCGGCTGCGGTACTCCGATCGACTGATGCGCCGAGACCAGCGCCGAGATCGCCGGGCTCACGCTGCCGATCAGCGCGAGCGCGCGGTTGTAGTGCACCTGGGTGAGGCCGAGGCCGCCGTACTCCCGGTCGATCTTCATACCGAAGACGCCGAGTTCCTGAAGACCCTTGACCACCTCGTCGGGGATCTGCGCGTCGCGCTCGATCACCGCGCCGTCGATCTTCTTCTCGCAGAACTCGCGCAGTCGGGCCAGGAACTCCGCGCCCTCCTGCTCCGCGGCGGCGTCGGGCAGCGGATGCGGGTGGATCAGGTCCAGACGGAAGCGGCCCAGGAACAGTTCCTTGGCGAAGCTGGGCTTTCGCCAGTCCTGTTCCCGGGCCTCTTCCGCGACACGACGAGCCTCGCGCTCGGTGACCTTGGGGGCAGCCTGAGGGGCGGAGCCGGACATGGGGCATCACCTCACGGTGGGTTACCTGCCAGTATGCCCCGACCGTACGCTGCGTGCCCCCAAGGTCACCAGGGGTGAGACGCGAATGTGCTCCGTCAGAGCGCCAGCCCGGTCAGCACCAGCACGCGCTCGTAGGTGTAGTCGGTCATCGCGTAGATGACGCCCTCGCGGCCGACGCCGGAGTCCTTGACCCCGCCGTACGGCATCTGGTCGGCGCGGTAGGACGGCGCGTCGCCGACGATCACGCCACCGACCTCCAACTCGCGGTGGGCGCGGAAGGCGAGCTGCACGTCGTGCGTGAAGACACCCGCCTGCAGCCCGAACTTCGAGTCGTTGACGGCGGCGAAAGCCTCGTCCGCGCCGTTGACCTTCTGCAGCGACAGGACCGGGCCGAAGACCTCCTCGGTCGCCAACGTCACGCCGTCCGGCACGGAGGCCAGCACGGTCGGCGCGTAGCTGGCGCCGTCCCGCTTGCCACCGGCGAGCAGCTGGGCGCCCGCGTTCACGGCCTCGTCCACCCAGGACTCGACGCGCTTGGCGGCGTCCTCGCTGACCAGCGGGCCGACGTCGACGGCGTCGTCGACCGGGTCACCGGTGACCTGCGCGCCGACCTTGGCGACGACCTTCTCGACGAGGCGGTCGTAGACCGACGCGTCGGCGATCACGCGCTGCACGGAGATGCAAGACTGGCCGCCCTGGTAGTTGGCGAAGGTCGCGATGCGGCCCGCGGCCCACTCCAGGTCCGCCTCGGAGGACCAGTCGGCGAGCACGACGGCCGCGGCGTTGCCGCCCAGCTCCAGGGTGACGTGCTTGCGCGGCACCGAGTCGAGGATCGCGTAGCCGACCTTGTCGGAGCCGGTGAAGGAGATGACAGGCAGACGCGGGTCCTGCACCAGGGCGGGCATCCGGTCGTTGGGGACGGTCAGCACGCTCCAGGAGCCGGCCGGCAGCTCGGTCTCGGCCAGGATCTCGCCCAGGATCAGCGCGGAGATCGGGGTGGCCGGGGCCGGCTTGAGGATGATCGGCGCGCCGACGGCGATCGCGGGGGCGACCTTGTGCGCGACCAGGTTCAGCGGGAAGTTGAACGGCGCGATACCGAGCACGACACCGCGGTTGAATCGACGCACCAGCGCGAGGCGCCCGGTGCCGCCGGCGTCGGTGTCGAGCCGCTGGCCCTCACCGCTGTTGAACCGACGCGCCTCCTCGGCGGCCCACCGGAAAACGCTGACCGCGCGGGCGACCTCGCCACGGGCCCACTTGATCGGCTTGCCGTTCTCGGCGGTGATCAGCTGCGCGATCTCCTCCGTGCGCTCGGCGAGCCGCTTGGAGACGTGGTCGAGAGCGGCGGCGCGCACGTGCGCGGGCGTGGCGGCGAACTCGTCCTTCACCGCGTACGCGGCGGCGACCGCCTCCTCCACCTGCGCGTCACTGGCGACACTCACCTTCGCGACGACACTGCCGTCGTACGGGTGGTGCACGTCGAGGGTCTCGGGACCGGTCTCCTGCCGTCCCGCCAGCCAGAATGCGTAGGTGGTGGTCACCGCGGTCACCGGCCCTTTCCGTCGGATTTCAGAGGTCTCTACGGGTTCAACGGTAGGCCGAACGGGCATCGATGAAGCTTGTCCGGACCGTATGACTTGGGTCAGCCGAATGCGCCACAGCGGCCACTTCAGGGGCGCGGGGAACTGCGCGACAAGCCACCCTGCGAGGTGAGCCGCCGAACGCGCAGGGCCATCCGCACCGAGTGGATTCTCGCGCAGTTCCTCGCGCCCCTGGGTGATTGCAACTGGCCCAAGTCACTCGCCTGAAGCGCGGAGCGCCATCCAGAGCTCCATCCGAACGTCCGTATCGTCCAGCGACCGCCCCAACAGCTCCTCCACCCGCCGCATCCGATAGCGCAGCGTATGCCGGTGCACGCCGAGATCCGCCGCCGCCGCGTCCCACTGGCCGTGGCGGGAGAGCCACGCCCGCAGGCTCGCCTCCAGGTCGCCGCGCGACGTGCGGTCGTGCTCCCGGAGCGGCCGCAGCAGGCCCTCGGCGAAGGCCTGCACCGCCTCGTCCCCGAGCAGGGGAAGGAGCGAACCCGCGCCCACCTCCGCGTGGTCCACGCTCCGTCGCCCGCTCCGCAGCGCGACGGCCAGCGCGCGCTCCGCCTCCGCCGCCGCCGGGCCCGCCGCCTCCAGCGTGGTCGGCGCGGAGACGCCCACCGCGACCGTGTCCAGATCCGCCGCGAGGTCCGTGCAGACCTGGTGCACCATCCCGCCGTCCACGGCGACCAGCACCAGCCGCTCGCCCTCCGGCGCCAGCAACAGCGCCTCGCCGGTCCGCGCGGCGGCCTGCTCCGCGCGGTCGCCGAGCTCGGCCAGTCCGTCACCCTCGGCGATCAGGACCCGGACGGTGCCCTGCGGGAGGCCACCCAGCAGCGCCCCGGCCACCTCCTTGGCGATCACGGTCTCGCCGGCCAGCACCAGCCGCAGCAGCGCCGTCCGCATCCGGTCCTCCGCGCTGCGCAGGTCGCGCGACCGCTCCAGGGTCAGCGTCAGCAGCGCGACCGCCGCGTTGACGACGTAACGCTCCCCCGAGGTCAGCCGGTCCTCGGTGCCCACGGCGAGGAAGCCACGGGCGCGCCGGTCCGCGCCCAGCGACTGCAGCACGACGTAGTCCTGCGTGTCCTGGGTGTCCCCCTGGAGCGCCATGCTCGCGGGCGCGGGCCGACTGCGCAGCCGCTCGACCTCGGGACGCAGCCGTCCGGCCCGTCGCGCGGCCCAGTCCGGCGCCGCGACGACGACTGTGCCCGACGCGTCGTAGAGCGCGGCCCAGCCGCCGAGCCGCGCGGCCAGCTTCGCGACGACAGCCGTGGTGCCGTCCTTGCCGAGCGCGGCGCGGGTCAGCTCCTCCTGCGCCTCGAAGCTGGTGGAGACCGCCTTGTACTGCTCCGCCGCGAGCGCGGCAGTGACCGCCTTGCTGATCGCGATGAACGGAGTCGGCTGCGGCACCTCCAACAGCGGCAGCCCACGTTCCGACGCCGCCTCCACGAGCGTGGCGGGCACTTCGTCATAGGTCAGCCCAACACCGATCCCGAGGCCGGCCACGCCCGCGTCCGCCAGCCGGTGGACGTACTGGCGCAGCTTCTCCTTGCCCTTGCCGAGCTTGAGCCCGGTGGTGAGCAGCAGCTCGCCGCCCTCCAGATAGGGGACGGGGTCGTCCAGCTCGCTGGTGTGCACCCAACGCACGGGCCGGTCGAGCGACGCTTCGCCGGCCCGGACCACCAGACCCAGGCCCGGCATCGCCACCAGCGCGGCGACCGTGACGCTGCTGTGCCGCACCTCGTCCTCGAGGGGCGGCGGCTTCTCTTGAGACATGACACCTTCGGCGGGCGCAGGGCGGCGAACCGCGTCGTTGCGGCACGCCGGTCGGGCAGGGTTGGACGACACGTCCAAGCCCTCTCCGTCGATTCTGCCTCAGCGGCGTACCTACTCGCGCGTCAGACCGATTTCTCGCTCGCGGTCACTGCAGTCGGATCATCAAGGGCGGGACCTGCGTGCCGTCCACCGAGGTCAGCGAGACGACGGCGTGCCCGTGCGGCAGCACCTGGGCGAGGTCCGAGGCCGACCAGCGGCGGCGCTCCACCCGCCGCGTCGTCACGCTCTCCGTCTGCGCCCGCTCGCCTTCCAGCAGCGCGCGCACGCCCCGGAACCCGCGCCGCAGCAGTCCGCCGGACGTGTCGAGCGCGCGCGTCACATCCCGCTCGTCCACCCAGACGGTGCCCCAGGCGTCCTCGAAGAGCTTGCCGTCCCAGGGTGCGATCCCGGGGAAGGCCATCCGCCCGCCGACGGCCCCGAACAGCGGCGTGCGCAGTTGCTCCGGCAGATCGACGAGCGTGCGCAGGCCGAGGACCGCGCCGGCGTTGGCCGCGCGCAGCCGCTGGAGCGCGCGGACGGTGTGGCTGTCGACCGCCGCTGACGCGTCGTCGACGACCAGCCCGGCGAAGAGGGAGCGATCCCTGCGGCTCGCGGCCGCGTGCAGGAACTGGCCCACCGCCAACCGGGCCAGGATCCGCGCGGCCTCCGGATAGCTGTGGTCCGGCAGGGCGATACGCACCCGCAGCGGGTGGTCCAGTGCCCGCAGGGCAAAGAGCGGCAGCGGCTCGGCGTCGCCGGCGGACGCGTTGAAGCAGCGCGCGAAGACCGGCCGGTCGAGCAGGGCCAGCCGGTCGGCGAGCAGGGCCCCCGGGTCGTCCGCGTGCCCGTGCATCCGCTCGCGCTGGGCCAGCTCGTGCTGGTGCCGGTCGAGCGAGCCGCTCTCGCGCACCGCCTTGAGCAGCCCGTACCAGGCCTGCTCGTCGCCGCGCAGCAGCAGGACCAGCTCCCGCACGCCGGGCGGCCGCCCGTGCGCGGCTTGGAAGGGTCCGACGATCTGTTGCAGCGCCAGCCGCGCGCTGTCGGCGCGCAGCGCGAGTTCGTCCGGCAGCAGGGCGTCGGCCAGCCGCGCCGCGGCCTCGTCGAGCTGGCGCGCCCCGCCGAAGAGGTCGAGTCCGTATGCGGAGCTCGGATCGCCCGGGGCGACCACGACGTCGTACCAGGAGGCGGGACCCAGATCGGCGTCAGCTGCGCCGATCACGGTGACGACCGTGGTACCCGTCAGCGCCTGCAGGCACAACGCCTCGGCGACCGGCCGACTGAGCCGCGACGTCTTGCCACTGCCGGGCGGCCCCACGGCGAGGAGCGCGGTGCCGAGCAATGCGGGATCGAGGGCGAACTCCGCACCTCGGTAGTCGGCCGGGTTCTTCGGCACGTCCTCGACGGCCCCGAGGCGCACCTGACGCAGCAGCAGATCGTGCGCCGGGCCCCGGCCCGGCAGATCACGCGCACCGGAGGGATGCGCGCAGGCCGCGGCACCGTGCTCGCGCACGGCGCCGAGCAGCGCCCCGAGCCGGTCCATGTCGTGCCGCACGATGTCGAGCGCCCACAACAGTCGCTGATGGTCGACATCGCTCACCCGCCGCTGCGCGGTCTCGGCGTCGAGCACGGCGAGCGTGCCGGGGTGAGAGACGGCCCGCATCGCCGCCCACACATCGGCCGGCTCCTCCGCACTGACGCTCGGCCCGGCCGTGCGGGCGGCGTGCGCGGTGCGCGCCATCGCGAACAGACTGCGCGCCGCAGGCAGCACATAGCGTCGCCCGACCGCACGCCACCGCCCCATGCGCCCGAAGATCCAGATCAGCACGAGCGCGAGCAGGAGGTAGAGGATGTTTGCGAGGGCGATCGCCCACGCGTCCTGCCGATTCGCGGCTGCAATGAACCCGGGGAACACCGCGCCGAACAGCCAACCGATGGGCGGGACGAGGTAGATGAAAAGCTCCCAGGCCACCAGCGCGTTCAACCCCGCGCGCAACAGCAGCTTCCAGCCGGGAATCCGGTCCTCGGCGAGGGTCTTCTCGTCGGTCGACTGAGGTTCCGGGCCCAGTCCGAAGACGGCAGCCGGTTCGCGGTGGCGCCGCGCGGTGACCCAGCCGACCAGGTCGAAGCCGGACCCCTGCTGCGGAGGGATGGTCCCGGCGAACGGCGGCTGCGCCTGGCCTGGCAACTGCCCTGGCGCCGACCCCGGAGGAACCGCCGTGTGCCCGTCGAGTGACATCACAGTCCCGCTCCCTTGCGCCCGCACACAAGCACCGCCGTCTGAGACCGACCGGCAGATGGAGGGCGGCGTCGCGGCGCGATTGCTCCCGCGCCCCGCACCTTCCTCCGCCCCCCATCTGCCAGTCGGTCTTGGCTCTCAATCTAGTGGAGCGGACCACTCCCTCGTGGGGAAGCGCGCGTGTCATGATCAGTATCCGCGCCGGACAATTCCGCCCCCCGATCACTCCCCTTCGGCGTATGCCGGAGCCACCTCCCCGCCGTAGCCTGCTGAAAGGGGACGATCCCCTCGCCGACCACACACGCATGGGAGACCACCTCATGAGCGCTGCTCAGCTTCCCGGCGGCCCTTCGCTTCCGCAGGAGCGCCGCCTCGTCACCGCGATCCCCGGGCCGAAGTCGCAGGAGCTGCACGCACGCAAGCTCGCCGCGGTGGCCGCCGGTGTCGGTACCACCCTGCCGGTGTACATCACCCGCGCGGGTGGCGGCGTCGTCGAGGACGTCGACGGCAACTCGCTGATCGACTTCGGCTCCGGCATCGCCGTAACCAACGTCGGCAACGCGGCCGAGCTGGTCGTCGAGCGCGCGGCCGCGCAGCTCGCCGCCTTCACGCACACCTGTTTCATGGTCACGCCGTACGAGGGCTACGTCGCCGTCGCCGAGCAGCTCAACGAGCTGACCCCGGGTGACCACGAGAAGCGCACCGCGCTCTTCAACTCCGGCGCCGAGGCCGTCGAGAACGCCGTCAAGATCGCGCGTGCCTACACCAAGCGCACCGCCGTCGTCGTCTTCGACCACGGCTACCACGGCCGCACCAACCTGACCATGGGCATGACCGCGAAGAACATGCCCTACAAGCAGGGCTTCGGCCCGTTCGCGCCCGAGGTCCACCGCGTTCCGCTGGCCTACCCCTACCGCTGGCTGACCGGCCCGGAGAACTGCGCCGCCGAGGCCGCGGCCCAGGCCATCGAGATCATCACCAAGCAGATCGGCGCGGAGAACGTCGCCGCCATCGTGATCGAGCCCATCCAGGGCGAGGGCGGCTTCATCGAGCCGGCCAAGGGCTTCATGCCCGCGATCGTCGAGTTCGCCAAGGCGAACGGCATCGTCTTCGTCGCCGACGAGATCCAGACCGGCTTCTGCCGCACCGGCCAGTGGTTCGCCTGTGACGACGAGGGCATCGTCCCGGACCTGATCACGACCGCCAAGGGCATCGCGGGCGGCCTGCCGCTCGCCGCCGTCACCGGCCGCGCCGAGATCATGGACGCCGCCCACGCGGGTGGCCTCGGTGGCACCTACGGCGGCAACCCGGTCGCCTGCGCCGCCGCGCTGGGCTCGATCGAGACCATGAAGACGCTCGACCTCAACGCCAAGGCCCAGGCCATCGGCGAGACCATGCTGGCCCGCCTGCGCGCGTTCCAGGAGAAGTTCGAGGTCATCGGCGACGTCCGTGGCCGTGGCGCGATGATCGCCGTCGAGCTGGTCAGGCCGGGCACCAAGGACGCCAACCCCGAGGCCGCCGCCGCACTCGCCAAGTTCTGCCACAACGAGGGCCTGCTGGTCCTCACCGCCGGAACCTACGGCAACGTGCTGCGCTTCCTGCCGCCGCTGGTCATGCCGCAGGAGCTGCTGGCCGAGGGCCTGGACATCCTCGAGAACGCGTTCGCCGCGCTCTGATCCCTCGCTCGCTCAACGCGCTGTGCCCCCGTCGGATACGTCCGACGGGGGCACACTGCTGTAGGAACGGGTCCGAAGCGGGTAGTCATCACCCGCATGAAGCTCCGCCGACTGCTGATCCCACTCGTCCTCGCCCTGGTCCTGGGGGCAGGCATCCCCGCGCGCGCCGCCGATACCGCCGACACCCTCGAGCGGCTGCGGGGTTTCCAGGCCGTGCAGTCGGCGCTCGCCGAGCTCGGTGTCCCCTATGCCTGGGGCGGTGGCAGCCTCGTCGGCCCGACGCTCGGATTCTGCGACGGCACCAACGGCTATCTGGGCGACGCCTGCCTGGCCGACCACACGATCGGCTTCGACTGCAGCGGCCTGGTCCGCTACGCCTGGTACCAGGCGAGCGGCGGGGCGGTGATCCTCCCCCACTACAGCGCGGGCCAGGCCCAGCTGGGCCACCCCGTCACGGACCGTCGCGCACTGCTCCCGGGTGACCTTCTCTTCTTCGCCGAGCCGGGTGGCCGGATCCACCACGTCGGCCTCTACCTCGGCGGCGGCGCGATGATTCACGCGGAGCACACGGGCACCCGGGTGACGGTGCTGCGCAACGTTTTCGCTGATCCGAAGTGGGGCGGGCGACTTGTAGCGGCCACGAGGCCCGTCCCTGGGATCAACGTCCCCGCCGAAGCTGCGTGAAGAAGCTGTGCGGACCTGATGGCGGGTGGGTGAGGCGGACCTACAGGGGGCTCGCCGTGACGTACTGTCATTGCAGATGGAGAAGCACGACATCACCGAGGACACCACTACGGACTCGTCGCGGAGTCCCCTCAGCCGATCGACAGCACGCCGAGCTCAAACCCCCCGGGCCAAGCGGAACGTCGATCACATCAGCCGCCCCGGAGCTCTCCCCCCTGCTCCGGGGCGGCTACATGCTGTCCTGACATCGGTGTGGTTCCCGGTGATTCTGCTGGGCGTCCTTGTGGTCCTCACCGAGCAGGTGCTGACGGACGGCCCACTGCTGGCGGTGGACCGCTGGACCCGTGAGACCGTGCAGGGCTGGGTGGCGGACATGCCGTGGCCCTGGGTGAACAGCCTGGCCGAGTGGTGGACGGACCTCGGCCTGGCGAGCTGGTCCGGTTCGGTGCTGGCAGTCATGGCGGTCTTCGTTTCCGTCCGCCGGCGCTCCTGGCGCCCGCTCGCGGCCGCGCTGCTCGCGGCGATCGCGCTGTTCGGAACCGTCATTCCCGGCAAGATCCTCATCGGCCGCCCCGGCCCCCAGGGCGACCCGGTCGCCTCCGGCGCATGGGGCTGGTTCCCCTCCGGCCACACGGCGACCGCCTCGATCTGCCTCGGGACGGCGGCCCTGATCTACGCGACGGCCTTCTCGCGCTTCCGCCGGACAGTCTGTGCCGCAACTGCGTTTCTCTGCGCAGGCGTCGGCTTCTGCCTGATCTGGCGGGACTACCACTGGCTCTGGGACGTGGTCGCGAGCGGCTGCCTGACGGGGATCGTTCTCTGGTGCCTCAACCGCTTGATCCTCAAGCGTGAATAGCCTGATCCGGGCATTGAGTCCTTAACGCAGTGAAGCCCCCTGACCGATAGTCAGGGGGCTTCACTGGAAAGGTTGTTCGGCGGTGTCCTACTCTCCCACAGGGTCCCCC
>NZ_JBGCCK010000031.1:0-78515 GCF_041262525.1 Streptacidiphilus sp. MAP12-20 | reverse complement strand
CCTCAACGAACTCGACATGGCGTTCGAGGGACGTCTCACCACGCCAATGGACGCATCCGAGTAGCCGAACCAATCCGACGCAGGATCAAATAGGCCTAATAGCCGACAAGCCACCACAAATCTGATAGACCCCACGCCGGGCACGCAAGACGGCGAGTTCATCTGCAACGATGCCAACCTCAAAAATGGGAAGCACGTCAATCTCGGGGACGATACGGGGTACTGCCGGTGATGCACGCGGCGATCGAACGGCTGGCGGCGATGATGCCGCCGCCAGCAACACGCCCCACCGCTGTCCCCTGGGACCTTGCGCCAGGAGAGGTAGGATTCCAGTTTCCCGACGACTACCGGGATTTCGCTGACCTCTACGGCTGTGGCGAGATCAACGAGAAGTTGCTGATCTGGACGCCCAGCCTCAAGTGGGACACGGCCCGAGAGGGCGACGCTCGTGAGGGGTTCGCCAGCCTGGTAGCGGGTGCACCCTCCGGGATGAGTGACTACCTCGCGGAGTTGCACGAGGACGAACCGGATGAGAATCCGTACCCCGTGTATCCGGAAGAGGGCGGACTGCTCGCCTGGGGCAACACCCCCGGCGCCAACCACTTCTTCTGGCTCACGGGCGATCCGGACTCCAACAAGTGGCCGGTCATCGCGTGGAACCGATCAGGGTATTGGTTTCAATTCGACGGCGGGTTCGGCGACTTCCTGGTCGCGAACCTGTTGGGCGAGTTCCCGGAATGGACGTGGATTGTCGGCGAGCAGCATCCTCCGACGTGGGAGCTCGTTCAAGACTGGTCAAGGAGCTACTGAGGTTTTCTCAATGAAGAGCGCTTCCATTGGCCGTTGAGGACGAGGGCGGCGGGGGCGATGTCGCCGATCCGGCAGGGGCTGAGTGAATCGCCCCGGGTTTGATGGAGACATCGAAGACCCGGAAGGATCCATCATGGCTGCTCCCCGTAAGTACCGCCGGACGGAGGGTATCGCTGACGGTCCGAACCCGCCCGAGCCCAGCGATCCGCCATCCCGCTGATCGCGGACGCACAGACCGAGTGGGTCGTTTGGGCCCGCGCCTTCGCTGCAGCCCAGGCGGAGAAGGATGCTCGTGGCTGGCCACCTGGGGGCGCACCGCCCCGATTCGCCGGACGTCCCCCGGCGGCCTGTCCGGAGACGACGCTGCCGGTGACGGTCACCGCAGTGAGCGAGCGCGCCCAGCTGGAACTGCGTCAGGACGGGTGCCAGCCGATGGTCTTGGCTCAATGCGGCCCGGACCTGGCCGATCTTGTTCTCGGTGGTGCGGCGCCTGGCTGCGATGGCGGCCGCGGTCCGATCCGGTCTGGGTCCGGTCACGCCAGTTCTCCTTCGGTGAGCATGTCTTTGCCAGGGTCGTCGCCGGCGCGGTGGCAGCGCTGGCGAGGTCGGCGGCGGGAAAGTTCAGGCTCCACAGCCGCAGGAAGTAGTCCTGTGGCCGGCGCAGGTCGAGGGCCAGAGTGTCGTCGAGGAGGCCGAGGGCCGCGTCACGAGCGCCTTCTCCAGGCCGTCGATGGCGCGGGCGGTGGGTGCGAAGACCTGGTGCAGGTAGTCAGCGATGACGTCGTCCGGGGCGCGTTCGGCGATCGACGTCCACTGCTCGCGCTTGCGCCGCCAGTAGAGGAGGTCGCCGGCGGCCGGTCCCGGGTGGCTCTCGTGGGTGCGCCGACAGTGGCAGTCCAGGCGGCGTGCGGACGGTTGCCGCCCCTGACCGGCGGTTCTGTCTTCTTCGTCCGCGCGCCCCTGGTGCAGGGTTCGCTCGGTCAGGGACGCCGCCGATGAGATGTCGCCGTCGACTGCTTGACCAGGTCCTCTTCCAGATCTGTGGCCTTGTCGTCGCGTCGGGACTTGGACGACTTCCTCAGCCCGTTCATCCCTCGGTGGCGGACCAAGAATTGGGCTCGTTGGCCCCGAATTGGCCCCGAGCTTCCCTGAATGATCAGATATATGGTCTGACCTGCGGAAACGCAGGCGGCGGACGAGTCGGCCTGTACGCCGGGTTTTTCTGCCCCACCGCTCTGACCTGCGCTTATGTGGATCGGACCCGCTCTGACCTGCTGCAGGAGGCAGTCAGAGGCAGTCGAAGGCAATCAGAGGCAGTCAGAGCCAATCACTCTGATTCGACCCCGATTCGACCCGGTCGATTTGGAGGCAGTCAGAGGCAGTCAGAGGCAATCACTCTGACTCGCCTCCGGCGGCCTCCTGCCCCGCCGCGAGAGTGACGTCTGCCTTCGAGCAGTGCCAGGCAACACGAAAGCCCCCAGGATGACCGTCCTGGAGGCTTCGCTGGCACCGATCGGAGGTCGGTCCCGGACACCACCCGTGATCTTGGCGGGTCTGCGGTGGTGTTCACGTCCTTGCGAGACGTCACCAGAATGCCAGACGGCACCCCTTCATCACTCGCCTCGCCCAAGATGGCTCTGCCAACTTCGAGGCAGTCAGAGGCAATCAGAGGCAGTCACCCCGCACTGCTCGGCTTCGACCGGCTTCCCCCCGCCGCGGTCGACCTGATCCTGCTGGGGGATCTCACCGGCCGCTACGCGACCGGCAGCTACACCCGGCGGAGCTCCAGCGGGGCCCTCGTCCGGCGTGAGGACCGCCAGGGCGTGGCGGACCACGGCCACCGGATCACCGCGGCCATCGCCTGCCACGTGGCCCGCGCCGGCGGCACCGCGGACCAGTTGACCCGCCTGCTGTTGCACCCGGACCACGAGGGCGGCAGGCACGCCCAGATCATCGAGCTTCGCTTCGGCCAGGCCCGCGCCCGCGCGTACATCGACCGCGTCTGGGCCAGCGCGAGCGCGGAGGTCGCCGCCACCGTCTCCGTCGGGTCGCGGCACGGCGCTCACGAAGACCTGGTGGGCCTGCGCGAGCGGATCGAGACCACCCCGTGGCGCGGGGAGCGCGGACGCACCGCCCTGCGGGTGCTGCGGGCCCACCTGAACTTCGCCGAGACCGCCGGCGGCCGCCTGCACGCCGCCAGCGAGCGGCAGACCGCCGAGGAGGCCGGGATCTCCCGGCAGACCCTCCGCAACGCCTACGAGGCCGTCCTCAAGCCCGGCGGGTGGCTGCGCCGACTGCGCGTCGGCCACGGCACCGAGGGCTCTACCTGGTACCTGGGCAACGGCCCCGCCAGCCCTTTGCCGTCTCGTGTCCGTACCAGTCAGTGCCCCCCCGACGAGGCCCTTGGGGAGTGGTCCACCCCTGAGACTGCCGCGACTCCCGAGACCGAAGTTGAATCGGGAGTCGGTAACAGTCCGGCGGTGAGCGCCGCGCAGGGGCTCATCCGCACGGCTCCAGGGCAGTGGTCTACCCCTGAGACAACCGGTTCCCCGGACGTCGACTCCCGGGTGATCGGCCGCCTCATGGCCAATGACGCCTTCGCCTACGCCGGTCTTGGCAGCTCCGCCCTCCTGGTCATCGGTGCCCTGCACGCCAACCCCGGGCAGAGCGCCGCAGAGTTGGTGGCCTCGTCCTCGGTGTCCCGCGCCACGGTGTACCGGACGCTGCAGCGGCTCCACGGCCACGGCCTGGTCCAGCAGAACGACTCCGCCTGGACGCTGACGACCCGAGCCCTGGAAGGCATCGGCGCGGCCGGTCCGCAGGCTGTTACCGGGCCAGCGTCCGGCTGGGACGGCCTCGCCGCCGCCTACGGCACCGCCGGGACTGCAGCCGCCCGCAAGGCCTTCCATGCTGCCGAGCGCGCTGCCTATCGGGCCGCGCTGGCCGTCCTGGCCGAGCACCGCACCCCCGCGCTGACGATCGTCCGCGACGGCCAGACCGTCCTGATCCCCGCCCAGCGCGCCGACGAGATCCCCGCCCACTGGCGGACCCCGGACGGCAGCGTCCTGGACCCGGTCACCCGGCTGCTGGTGCCCGGCTGGCGGGTCGCGACGGATGGCCGACTGATCCTGCACGGCCCCGGCGACCAGCTCACCTACGACGAACTCGTCGCCGCCAACACGCTCGCCCTCCAGTCCTGGGAGACCGCCGCATGACCCCGACCCGCTCCTCCACTTGGTCCGCAGCCCGCCAGCGGCAGGCGCTGGACCTGTCCGCCCGCTACCGCCACGGAGCCAGCGTCAACGAGCTCGCCCGCACCACCGGCCTGTCCAAGAGCACGGTCCTCAACCGGCTCCGCCTGGTCGACACCCCGATGCGGGCCCCGCAGCAGACGCGCCTCCTACGTGCCGACCCCGTAGAGGCCGCAGCCCGCAGCGAGCGCGCCGCCGAGATGCGGCGCTGGTACGAGACGGGTGCCTCCGTCGCCGCCCTGGCAGCGGTCTTCGACTGCTCGCCCCGCACGGTGCGGCGGCTGCTCGCCCGGGCCAACACCGCCGTGCGCTCACCGAGCGAGACCCGGGCCCTGCGCTCCGACGGACAAGCCCGTCGGGACCTGATGCGGACCCTCCGGGCCCGCTACGAAGCGGGGGCCTCCGTCCCTCTGCTCGCGGTCGGCTGCGGCTACTCGACCAGCACGGTCTACCGACTCCTGCACCAGGCCGGGACCGCACTGCGGCCCGGGCACCGGCCCGCACCGGAAGCCCGCGGGGATCGCTCCCCATGAGCCGCGCTCATGAACAGCAGTACTCCAGACCCGTCAACAGGATCGGACCAAGATCATGATCATTGCCCACATCAGCCCGCGCACCGGAGGCAAGACCACCTCGGTCGGATGGCACAGCCACGCGCTCCACGAACGCGGCCACCAGGTCACGGCATTCGAGGCTGACTACAGCCGCCAGCTCGCCGAATGGGACGCCTGCGCCGGCGGGTTCCCCTTCCCGGTGCTTCAGCAGGCCTCCCCGCTGTTCTACAAGAACGCCCCACACGCCCTGCACCGCGGTCAGATCGGTGTCGTGGACTGCGGCCACGCCGAGGACCACCGCACCATCGTCCAGTCCGTCCTGCGCATCGCCGACCTGGCCATCCTCAACACCGCGCCCACCATCGCCGACATCGACCGGATCGAGCGCCTGCCGATGGATCAACTCATCGACGACGTCGCGGTCCTGAGGCCGGACGGCAAGCCGCCCGCGACGTGGGTTCTGCTCAACCGCACCGTCGCGGGGGCCAAGGCCACCAACGACCACCGCAACTACCTGCGCGACCGCGGCTGGAACGTCTTCACCACCACGATCCCCAACGCCCAGCTCTATGCCCAGTCCATGCTGCGGCCCGTCACGGCTCGCGGTTCCGCCTACGACGAACTCGTCACCGAGATGACCACCCTCGGCCTGCTGTCCCCGATCGGAGACCAGTCGTGACCCCCACCGACCGCAGCGCGCCCCTGCGCGCCCGCACCACCGACAAGCACACTGCGATTGTCCGGCAGAACCCTTCCTTGCCGATGACGGCCACGGCAAGGCCGGCGGACCTCGTGATCACCTCCGACCTGATCCCCACAGCGGTCGACGGGCAGGGGAGCGGACCATTGAGCGAGGTCGAGCTCCACGACCTCGGCGTGTGCGAGCGCGCGGTGGAGAACCTCGCGACCGCGACTTGGCTCGCGGGCAAGGCCCTCCAGACGATCCGCGACGGGAAGCTCTATCGCCACACCCATGCCCGCTTCGAGGACTACATCACCGAGCGCTGGGAGATCAGCGAGCGCACCGGCTACCAGATGATCGAGGAATGGCCCCTGGCCGAACGCCTCAACCAGGCCTACGGCAAGCCCGTCACCGCCTCCCACATCCGCGCCCTGCTCCCCGTCACCACCCGCTTCGGCCTCGACGCCGCCACCGAGCTCTACCAGCAACTCCGCACCCGCGCCCAGGTGGACGGTGTGCGCCTCACGGCACAGATCACCGGCCAGATCGCCAAGGCGGTCCTCAAGCGCGCGGGCCAGCAGGCCGAACAGATCGAGTTCACCGAGGCTGCACATCAGCTGATCACTGCTCAGAGCTCGCTTGTCGAGACGCGGGTGGAGCGAGCACGCCTCCCCGCCACTCCTCAGACGCGGCTCGCAGCTCCCGCTGAACCGGGCCTGCAAAATTTCGCAGGAGATCACGGGGAGGTAACGGCCGTGCGGCCAGGTGCACAACCAGGACCGTTGATTGAGGCCCCGATCGGGGCGGCGCAGGTCGGGCCGGTGGCTGGGAACACGGCGCCGACGGATGCCAACCCACCGGCCGGGGAGCTCGGTGGAGCGCCCCTCGCGGCGCCGACCGTGAGCGCGACCAGGACCGCCGTCGGGCTCTACCGAGACATCATCAGCCACATCCACGCCATCGAGCAGCTCGCCGGCTCGCCGTGCCTTGTGCCGAACGGACCGAACGAGGAAGCCGAGTTCGACCAGCTCCATGAGCAGATCACCACCCGGCTCATCCAGATCCTGCACTCGCTTACAGATGAGGCGTGAGCTCACGCGGCTGCGGTCCGCCAAAGCGCGGACCGCAGCTACTGCCTGATCATCGTTCTGCATCCACTCGGAGCAACCCATGTCGAAGAGGCTCGCGTCGCCGAGCGACCTACCAGCGACGTCCGAAGCCGGTATGAGGGCCGTGCAATTGTCCCTGCTCGGTTCCGAGGTCAACAAGCCCGAGGTGGTCGCCGCGGTTCAGCTTTCGCTCTTGGGACAACCGGTTCCCGTGCGAGTGTCTGCCGAGCTCTGGCGCTCCTGGCTGGACAGCCCCACCGTCGTGGCACGCTTCGCGGCGAAGCGGTACGTCCGGCGGGACGAGCAGTGCTGGCCCTGGCTCGGCGCGGTCAGCGACACCGGGCACGGCAGTTTCCGCGCGGCGAGTCTCCCGGGGGTATCCCGACGCGGAACCGTCCCGGCCCACCTGCTCGCCTACCAGCTCGTGCACGATGTCATACCGCGAGTGGGCTGGTCGGAGGCGGAGGACCCGGTCGTCTGCCACCGCTGCGACTCCCACGGCTGCGTCAACCCCCACCACCTGCGCCTTGGCACCGCCGCCGAGAACCGAGCAGAGTGGGCACACCGCCACCGCGACCCCGGCGGGCCACTGGCGGACATACGCGGCCCCGCCGGCCGAACCCGCGCCATCGCGAGCGCCGTGAGAGTCGGACTCGCGCTCGGCGAGGGCCCGGCCCTGATCGACGAGCGAATCCGCCTCGCCGAACTCGAAGGCCTCCCACTCACCTTGTGGTAGCCGGGCTTCCTTTGGCTCCTCAGGTGGCACCGGGCGATGCGCTTCCTCCCAGCTGTCGCTGGCCCTCGGCAAGTTCTGCCAGCCCCATGAGGGCAGCTGCAGTGCGGCCAAGAATCTGGATGAACTGCTGGTCCGGCCGCAGGCTTTCGAGGCCGGCTCTGACCAGGGTGGTGTTCCAGTTCTTGCCACGGGCGTGAGCTGATCCAGTTGACCGCAGTCCTTGGAGGAGGCGCAACGGTCCGATGAGATCCTCGCCGTCCGCGTCGCTGGTGGTTACCCAGGCGTCCAGGCAGTTGATGCTCGCCGCCTTGGGATCCGACACACCAGGAAGGTGTCGCACGGCCTTGACGTCGATGTAGTCGACCACGCCCTTCGTCAGGCGCAGGATGAGATTGTCGGCCTCGCCCTGTTCGCTCGTGGTGGGCATGTGCAGACCCTCGAAGGCGATCTGGTCCTCGGTATTCCAGGGGTTGTAGACGGGCTCGCCCAGCAGACTGGTCATGGCCGTGCTGAAACTCTCTCGGGCGGCGAAGAGCTCACGCAGCGGGTCGGGAGGACCGTCGAACCACTCACCAAGGATGTCTCGGCGGTAGCGGACGTCATCTCGCCCTCCGCCGGGCGGCACATTGAAGCTGACCCAGTGGTCACGCTCTTCCGTCGGGAGGTCGCGCCCGAGGTCGCCGAGGTACACCTCCACCAGCCCCTCAGGGTTGGTGCCGATAGACATGCTCCAGAAGCTGAGGCAGGAGAGCCGATTGTCGCTGATGCGGTAACGGGATGGCTCGGAGGTGTAGCGGTTCAGGACGGCGCGCTGGAAGTACACCCGGGTCAGGTAGTGCGGGGTTCCGCGATCGGTGAAGTAATTGCTCAGCTGGCCAGGGTCGCAGATCACCGTGATCGGCTCCCCGGTGCCCGGGTCGACGCCGATCGTGAATTCGGGGAACCTCGGCGATGACGGATGCGGGCGCGTCAGGTCCGGGGGCGCTGCATCCAGGGGGAGAACGACTTGCTTGCCGAGCAGTCTCACGAAACCGGGCCGGTCAGCTGAATGGATGTCTCCGCTGTGGAAGGAGAAGTGCCGCAGGTCGGTGCGCTCGGTGGCCTCGATCGCAGGCGAGGGGACCTGGTCGAGGCGGGTGATGCGGTTCAGCTGCACCACCAGTAGGCGTTGCCGAGCGGCAAGGTACCGGCGCAGGGGGAGAGCCGCGACGTCGATGCGCAACTCCTCGGCGGTTCGGCGCACTCGTACGAGCTCGTGGTCCCGTCCAGCGTCGTCGAGGTAGTACCAGAACCCGTCGCTGCGGGGGATCGCGTCGAAGTACCACAGAAAGGAAGGCCGGAATTCGACCGAAGGCTCAGCCAGCCCGTGGTGATGGCGTCGCTGTACGAAGAACTCCGCTTGGCTGTCGGTGTCCTCAAGTCCTTCCTCGAAGACCGCACGCTTCTCCGGGTAGGCGATGCTGATTCCGGCACTGCCACCCGAGCCGAATTCGCCGGAGTAGTCCGCAAGCGCCTGCTGCCTTGCTGTGGGGGGAATCAAGTAGCTGGCGATTCCCCAGTCAACCCCGTCGGCGAGTGCCGCTCCCAGGACCGTGACCCACTCGGTTGGCGTCGGAAGGAGCGTCGCCATCTCGGAGTCGGGCTTCGCGTTGTCGGGCAGCCCATCGCTGCCTCCACTGCTGTAGTTCAGCGCCACATCCCAAAGTCTAGGGAATCAAAAAGAGTTCGCGCCGGTCACAAGCCTCATGACGTGCCGCGCCGCTTTGCGACGATCTGTTGGCACTGGCTGCACAGATCTTGAAGGGCCTTGCGCCAGAGAGCGGTCCTTCCTGCGAGGGCGCTCGCTCGTTGATGCCAGTCCCCGTCGTCTGCCCACCCTACAGGTGCACGCCATAGGATCGGCCGTGCCCTCATATCCAGCTGACAGCCGTCCGGGGAGGCGATCTCCTCGAAGATCTCGTGCCGGGTCGTGACGTAGTCGGTGATGTCGACCTGGTTGTACATGGAAGTGAAGACGCGCACCGTTGACTGGCGCTTGACGATCTCGAACTCCAGGCGCACGAGCGGGCAGGGATCACTGTCGGGCCAGAGGCGGTAGTCAGCGGTTAGGGGTAGCACCATGGTGCTGCCCGTGTGCTCGTTGTGCTTCCAGCCCAGTGCCTCCAAAGGTTGAAGATGCTCGGCGATTGCGCGTAGGGCGACTTCCTGTTCAGCCCTCTGCGACATTTTCGCGGCGACGCGCTTCTGGGCGCGTTGGGCGGAGCCAGCAGGGACGGGAGCTGATTGTGTGGGGGCTGGGTCGTGCGGCGTCGGTGCGAGCAGTGCACGCCGGAGGGTCGGGTTGCCAACCAGGTCCCAGATGCCGATCTTGAGGTCATAGCGCGCCTGGAGGAGGGCACGGGCGGCTTCCAGGTTGGAAGGGTCGCTCCAGCGGCCGTCCCGGACGAGACCTGTAACGCCGAAGTGCGCCTGGACCGGTACGGGGGTCGTGTAGCGGACCGGGTCGGGAGGAGCGGCGGGACCCCAGGGGAGTGCTGGTGGGGGAATCTCCGTGGTGTCGGGGCGGCCGGCCTGCACCCATGCCAGATAGCTGCGGAGCAGGGATTCTGTGTGGTGGGTGTGCGGCATGACGAGGATGCTGTCAGGCGTGTAGAGGCGCTGCTTTTCGAAGGCCGTGAAAAGGCCGGAGGAGAGCTGGCCGTTACCGGTGACAGTCTCGCTGGTGTCGATGACGACCGAGGCGCCGATCTCCTTCCCAGCCGCGGAGAGGTAGAACTCGCTTCCCTTCAGGAAGCGCCATCGGCTGGCCGGGTCGCCGGGCTTGAATCCGACCGTGCCCATCACCTGGTTGTTCCAGTTCTGGAGCCTGTGGACGAAGGCGTAGCCGTCCGGCAGAGGCTCATCCCAGGCGGTGCGGATCAGCTCCACTTCGGATGATCCACCGGGTAGCACCGAGCGAAGCCCAGTTCTGCGCAGTGTGTCGTCCGGGCGCAGCTCGACCACGGAGCGGTTGCCCACCAGCAGGGCGAAAGACCCTTCGCCGGCGGAGTCGAGGAGGCGACCAACGAGGGAGGACGCGGTGATCCACCACAGTTGAGAGGTTGCGAGGCTGGAGTGCGTGACATGAGATGCGGGGTCCCCGATCAGGGGCTGTCGGGAGTCCAGAGAGGATCCGTCGTCGACCGTCATCGGGCCGCCGACAAGGATGATGGTCGGAGTGATTGCAGCCGACATCTGGTGATCGTTCATCAGCCCTCCTCGCGAAGCGAGAGGAGAGATTGGAGGAGCTCCGGTGCGTCGCCAGCGGCCAGTGCCAGGGATTCGGGGTCAGTGCCTGTCAAGCCCTCGCGTTCGATGAACAGCCGAGCACAGGCGATCAGGACGGCGCGTGCTTCACGGCCATGGGTGTCGAAGGCGTTGCCCTGCTCGCCAACTGTTCCGAGCGCCTCGAAGGAACTCCTGGGCTCCCCGGTTCCGTTCTCTCCGCCGATCCGGAGGGCCCGTTCTCCGTCGGTGATGATGACGATCGGTGGCGGAAGCAGGTCCGCGTTCTCGGTGATGTGCCGAGCCATGTCGAGCAGGCTGGGGTCGGCAGGGATGTAGACGCGTCCGTGGTCGTCGATATTGGCGGGGTCGGTGCGTACAACGCGTCCGACGATTTGGCGAAACGAGAGCAGAGTCAGGCGGTTGGTCAAGTAGACGACGGCGCGCAGCCGAGGGATGTCCACGCCTTCCGAGACCATGTTCACCGCGACGATCCACGGATCGTGCGAGGTGCGGAAGAACCGGATCGCATTGGCCGGGTCTGGGTCGTTCTCGTCGAAGAGCCTGGAGCAGGCGACGACTGGCCGGAACCCCAATATATGGGAGGCCATGTGGTCGGCGACGCGGGCGGCGTGGTCGCAGTCGATGCACACGACCAGTCCGGCCGCGTCGGTGTCTCCGCGGGCGCGGAGGCCGAGTAGGTATTGGTTCGCGTCCTGCAGCATTTGTTCAGCGATGGATCTTGCGCCGACCCACTCGATTGCTGCGCGCAGTCGCTCGCGCTCTCGGGTCTGGGTCACTTCAGTGTCGTCGAATGTGACCGAGTGGACCTCGTTGTTGGCAGTCCGGAATGTCGTCTCGCCGCGGGCTTCAACGAACTGGACCGGTCGGCAGGCGCGATCTGTGATGGCCCGGTCGTAGGAGTAGCGGTAGTGCGGGCGGGCGTTCCCGTGCTCGGACGGGACGAAAGCGATGGGGTCGCGGCCGGTCCGGAAGGGCGTGCCCGAGAGCGACAGGATTCCCCAGGCCCCGGCAGCGAAGGCCTCTTGCGCGGAGATGCCCCAGGCCGCCTTGGCGCCGGCATGGTGGACCTCGTCGAAGATGACCAGAGTGCGATGGCCCGGGTCCGTCGCGTGGGCCAGGAACATCTCAGTCGCCGCGAACAGCGACTGGTAGGTGATGATCGCCCCCAGCCACTCGTCCCCGATGGGATCGACGGACCGCCAGTCACGCTGGGTTCGCAGTGGCAGGGTCGGAGAATTCGGCGTCGCCGATGATGCGGCCTGTGACCAGCCGTCCGCAATCGCCAGCGAAGGGACGACTACCAGAACGCGTGAGACCTGGCCGCGGGCCACCAACTCGTGGGCCACCTCCAGGCCGAACCGCGTCTTACCTGCACCGGGGCACGCTTCGACCAGGACCGGCTCGTGCCCCAGGTGGCTCATCACGAGCGGCATGGCCTCCACCTGCCAAGGCCGCAACTCGGCGGTGCTCGCACGGATCCGGTCGACGGAGAATCGTGCACTCGTGACCTGCTGCGGGGTGCTTCCCTTCCGTAGATTGCACGACCCGCAGATCGCCTGAAGGTTCTCGATGCTCGTGCGCCCGCCTCGGCTCCATGGCACGACGTGGTCGCCCTGCATGAGGTCGAACGGAACGGCGCGGCGACAGATCTTGCAGACGCACCCCTGCAGCCGCCATGCACGCCAAGTCTCTTGGCGCGTAAACGTCCTGCGCGGATCGAGAGTCACGCAGGAAGGGTAACGGGAGGCCGGGCGGGCTTGAGTTTCTGTTGCCTGTTAGCGTGCTGGGCATGCCAGACCGCGCTACCCCGCGCCGCGGAGACGGCGTCGCGTAGTTGCCCGGTGCGGACGTGTTGTGGATTGAGCTCATGCCCGACAGTGGGGTCGCGGGCGCATTCGGAGCCTTCATGAGAGTGAGGAACACCACCGTGACCACGGAGTACAACGGGAGTCAGGTTCTGTTCCGGCAAGCCAAGGCCCGCAGTCTGGCTGCCGGCCGAATGGCGCAGCAGGCAGACGAAGAGATGGCTGCGGGCAGGAGTGGGATGGAGCGGCGCCAGCGGGAGCGGGATGCCGCGATGAACGTCGTGATCATGACCCAGGCCGCGGCGGAGGCCTACGTGAACTGGGTCTTCATGCAGGCGAAGGTCGCCCCGGGCAACGGGACCTGGATCAGCCGATGGCGAGGTATCCCCCGCGCGGCCGAAGCCCTGGGGCGAGACCGGAAATGCGGTCTTCCGAGCGAGCACAGCGACTTCTTCAACGAGCTGGACGCCTGGCGCAACTTCCTGGTGCATGGCGATAGTCGAGCGATGGAGGCGCTCAAGTCCGCACTGGAGAACCAGGGACGCCAATCCCCGGGCCATCCCGTTGAGCTGCTGGACAGCAGCTACGCAGCCTCGATCGTCGAGCGGGCCGAAGCCGCTTTCGGCTGGGCGCAGGGCGCTACGGGCATCACCGCCCCCAGCGGGGCCGGGGCCTGGGTCGCATTCGACGAGTGAGTCACGCTGGCGGTCATAGGGCAGCGGGACGCATGCGCGCAATCGCCGCCCGGCCGGCGGAGGTTCAGGCGCCCCACCTTGCGCTGGCGTCAAACCAGCCCAAATCAGGCGACCAACCGAGACACCGTTCCGGGGCCTGGTAGTTGGTGAGCCAGAGGTGCGTGATCTCGTTCGGAAGAGCAGGCGGCCCGGGAGGGAGTTCGTTCGTCCAGAAGGTGAGCGCTTGGAACACGTGCCACTCCGTGGTGTAGCTGATCCCGATGAAGGCGTGACGCTCGTCCCCGCCCGAGTCGGCGAGCTTCCGCCGGTTGCCGACCATGTGCTTCGAGTCGCCCGCCAGATGCTCCCGCACCCAGCCCAGAAATGCTTCCCAGTCAATCCCGCCAGGGCCCTGGATTCCATGCGGCCCGATCACAACCTTCGCGCTCTCGCCGGATTGCAGCGCGCGCGAGGAGATGTTCACGACGCCCAGCTCGACCGCGCGGCGGACATCGGGGTTTGCGTGGTCCCGGAGCATCTCGAACGTGCCAATGGTGCCGAACACGAGTCCTCGTTCCTCCAGGCCGCCGAGGATCTGTAGGAGCTCTGTAGCGTTGCGTCTGAAGCTGAACGCGCCACTGGCGTCGATCAGCCAGAGCCGGTTGATCGACTCTGCCGCGAGCTCGTACCGTCCTTCTCCAACCGCTTGTGTCAGCTCGGCATAGCGCCGGTCGACGTCCTTCCAGACCTCGACGAAACCCTTCCGGTTGTCCGCGTAGTCGATCCGGATGTCTGGCATCCGCTGGGCCGTGTTGTCGTCCTGGATGGTGACCTCGGCGTCCGTGTAGTCGGCCAGGATGCTGGCAGCGAAGAGCTCAAGATCAACTGCCATATGCTCCTGGGCCTGCTCGCGCTGGCGGTCCGTGCGCAGGTCGACTAGCTTGCCACGGCGCGTGTTGTCGGTCATGGCGACAGTCTGCCGTCGCCGGCGGTGGGGCGGCTGCTGATTTGTGCCTACAGCAACGCAGTCGGACTGTGACTTCCGTCCTCATTGGCGTCGCTTGCGCCGGCGTGGTCTCGGCCGCCTCCGGCCAGATGCGCTGCAGACCGCCTCCCGTGCCTTGGCCATGCCGTCACCTCCAGCTACCAATGGCCTATGGGCTTGCTGTTGGGCGCCGCAAGTCGTGCTACTGAACCGCTGGGCCTCCAGCGGCGTACGTACCGGGCGCCGGCAGCGGCACTGTGTCAAGGTCGAGCGTGACCGGTGGCTTTGGCATGGGCTCCCCGTGCACCGTGACGTTCGCGAGGTAAGCCAGCCGGTAGGCGAGGACGACAAGCTGCAGCACGGCTTCCGCTGTCGGTACCGCGTAAGGCGGGGTGCGCATGCTGATCCGGGCGCTGTTCACCTGAGAGGCAATTGCTGAGGCGCCCCCGGGGAGACGGCCGTCGTCTTCCGCCCGGCGAAAGCTGGCGATGACGTTGGACGACCAGTCGCCGGGGAGGTCGTCGTAGAACTTGCTCGTCACGTGCAACGCTGCGAGCCGGATCACCTCCCAAGCGTCGTCAACTGCCGCATGAGGGTTACTGGCAGCCAGCTGGACAACCGCGGCCAGCCCCCTTCCCGAGATCAGGTCAGGGACGTTCGAGCGAACTTCGACGAGCCACTGAGGAACGGCCGCAGTGTTGGCGGATCCACCGCCTGCAGTCGCCCATCGCCGCCGTGCCGCCTCCAACTCTTCTGGCGCCAGCGCCTTCACGAGAGCTTCTGCCACGGGCCACGTCGGCAGGCGCTGGCCCCGAAGGGCTTCGCCGATCACCGTCTTGCTGTAGCCGGTGCTGGCTTCCAGCGACCTGTACGTGGGCTTTCCGGCGTTGACGTGAAGACTCTTGAGGTACTGGGCGAACGGCTGGGCGGTCAAGCGTTCCTCCGGGCAGGGGCGGTTGCGGCTTCACTGTAGGGCCCCGGCGAAGCCCTGTCCGGCGTGTCCGGACAAGTGCCGGAAATGGGGCGGTCGGCTGTCCGGACGGTGACGAGTTTCGATCTCCTGGAGGTCCAAGTCGCCCTCTTCGACAGGAGTTACCGTGGCTCCCATCACCGCTTCCATGCTGCTGACCGCTGCGGCCTGCAGTACCGGCACCGTGGCTCGACACGCTGCACGTGCCGCAGTTGCCTGGCTCGCTCTCCGGCAGGTTCCGCCTGAGCAACGGGCCGACATCGTGAGGGCGCTGCAGCTTGGCCGAGAAGAAGAGCCTTCTCGGCAGGGCCGGCGGCGTCGGCCGGGCCGCTCTCTGCCGCCGCGGTGAGTTGTCGAGGTGGGCGGCCAGGGTCTGTGGTTGGGTGCGGGTTGCCCCTTCCCGGCAATCGATCATGGAGGGCCGTCGGCCTGCACGCTAGGTCGTCGGTCGCCTTTATTCTTGCTGCGCGGCGAACAAAGGCGCCTTCCTCCCCAGCGTTCCGTCCGCCGGCCCTCCAAGCTCTTCCTTGCCGGGTGGGGGCCGGGGGCGATCAGCCTTCAGGCCTGCGGTGGCGTGCGCCCGTGCGCGCGGCGCGGGCCGTAGACGGGAAGAGTGGCGCGGGGGCACGACCGCTTCGCGGCCTGGTGACATCAGTGCAGGTGGGGAGCGGTTTCCCATTGACGCCCCTCCTCATATTCGATAGATTTACCTATGTCGATAGGGGGCAGGGCAAGCCCTCGAAACTCCACCACCACACTCTGAGGGGAACCTCCGCATGGGCATCGTTGTGCCTCTATCCACCCTCGCGGCCGAGCTGCGGCCCTACCTGGACGCCAGCCTCGACGACGCCGGCCGCCTGGTCATCGTGCTGCCCAGCAATCGGGACCGTCTGATCATCAAGCCGAGCGCAATCCGCACCCCGCACCCCCAACTGCTTTGGGAGATACGCACCTTCCTGGACACGTCGACCGGCGCGCGGGGATACCTGGACTGGCCGGAGGAGCTCCCGCCCCTCGTTGCCTTCGTCCATCGGCGGGCCTTCTCCCTTGAGGAGGTCGGCCCCCAGTACCAGCTCGTGATTGACACGCTCGCTCTCCACGGCCTCAAGGCCGAGGTCATCGCCGCTGACGGCGGGGGCTACCAGATCCGGGTAGAGGTCCCTCGGCGCTGGTACCAGGCCATGGGGCTGCGGCCCGCCACCTACCTGCTCATCGGCGCGCCGGAGGTCCTGCCCGCGCGGTCCCAGCAGGTCGGCGGCTGGCACGTGGAGCACTACGCGCCGGGCCAGTTCATCGCCGTCGTCTAAGACACGATCCCGGACGCCCGCGCGGAGACGACGTGGCGGAACGCCTCGCCGACGCTGCTGGCCGAATACCTGGCGGAGTACATCAGCACCGCGCGCTGAGCGCGCCCTGGTTCCGCTGCTTCCTTCGCGAAGCGCGACGGCCGGACCCGGAGGGCAACCGGGTCCGGCCCCTCTCCACCAGCTCACCGAGACTCCGAGGATTCGCCTTGATCACCTTTACGGACCTCTTCTGCGGCGCAGGCGGCGCTTCCACCGGCCTGGTGCACGCCGGTTGGAAGCTCATTCTCGCCATGAACCACTGGTGGACCGCCATCGAGACTCACATGGCGAACCACCCGGACGCTGAGCACGCATGCGAGAACGTGTCCACTTACGACCTACGCCGCATCCCGATGACCGACGTTCTGTGGGCAAGCCCGATCTGCACCGAGATCTCGCCCGCCGGTGGCCGGGCCCGCGCGAAGCGCAAGCGGAAGCTCACCGTCGAGCAGATGCGGCACCTCAGTGAAGAGGAGATCCGCCAGCTCAAGGAAGAGCTGGAGTCGATCCCAGATGCCGCGTTCGAGCGCACTCGGGTCACCGCCTTCGACGTGATCCGCGCGATGGAACTGCACGACTACAAGGCAGTGCTGGTGGAGAACGTCGTCGAGTTCGCCCTCGACTGGAAGCTGTTCGACCTGTGGCTCGCCATGGCGGCCCGGCTTGGCTACAACTACCAGATCGTCTCGGTCAGTTCGGCTCACGTCGGCGATGACATCAACCTGGCCGCGCCGCAGTGGCGTGACCGCCTGTACATCGTCTTCACCAAGGAAGGCATCCGGCTGCCTGACGTCGCCCCTCGACCCCTGGCCCACTGCCACGAGTGCGACGAGGACGTGTACTCCGTCCAAGAGTGGCGCCCCGAACACGCCGAGACCCGCATCGGCAAGTACGGTCTGCAGTACGACTACACCTGCCCGAATCACGACAAGCCAGTGAACGTCGAGCCCTACACCCGACCGGCAGCCAGCATCATCGACTGGACCAACCTGGGCACCCGGATCGGCGACCGCAAGCGTCCGCTGGTGCCCAGCACCATGGCGCGGATCCGCAAGGGGCTGGAACTGTACCCGGCTGACCCGTCGCTGATCACGCTCAACCACTCCGGGCACGACGGCCGTGCCTTCCGCGCCGACCAGGCTCCGTTGCCGACGCGCGCTACGAAGATCGGAGAAGGGCTACTCGTCCCCACCAGCTACTACGACCGCGCCGTGTCGAGGGCAGACCTGGCTGCGCCGCCCTATGTGATCACGTACCGCAACCACGGTGGCGCGGCGGGCGTGGACAGGCCGCTGACCGGCATCAATGCGAAGGGTAATCACCATGGGCTGGTCATTCCCTACCGCAAGGGTTGCAACCCGAAGCCCGTCGAACAGCCCATTCACACGATGTCCACCCGCGACTCTGCGGGACTCCTGCTGACCGCCGCCGACGTCGATGACTGCTACTTCCGCATGATCCAGTGGCGCGAGCAGATGAGCGCCCAGCGCTTCCCTGCGGACTACATCGTCATGGGCGACACCCAGGAGGAGAAGACGATGCAGGCGGGTAACGCCGTGTCGTGCAACGTCGCCCAGTGGCTCGGCAACGCCCTGAGCGCGGTCCTCTAACGCCTCGCGTGGGGCCGGGCCCGCCACCCCGACGGGCCCGGCCCGGCCCGAGGCCCAGCAAGACCAACACCCGTCGAAGGAAGGCACCATGCCCACCTACAACCCGTACCCTGCCCTGACTCAGGCCCTGCGCGCCGTCGGCGCGCAGCCCGTCGTCGACTGGGGGCTGAGCGACTACATCGTCACCGTCGCCTTGCCCGACGGCCGCGAGATCGTCATCTCGCCCCCGCAGGAGCCGAGCGAACCGCACCCGCCGCGCGCCTGGACCGTCGACCTGCACGATCGTCGGGCCGACAGTGCCGAAGTCGTCTACGACTCCACCGATTCCGGCCCTGACGCGGAGCATGCGGGCAGGCTCGACCCGCTGTTGCGCGCCGTCCGCAGCCACCTTCCGTCCAACTAGTCGATCCCGTCGATCACTCCTATCGGCGTTAGCCAGCGCGCCCACCTCTGGCGCGATGCCGCCCAGGCAACTATTCGGGCTGCGGGCAGGAGCCGCCAACACCGCCGAGCAGCGTTGACACCCTCCCTCATGATCGATAGATTTACCTATGTCACTAGGGGGCTTGGCGAGCCTCCCGGACTCCACCTGGTGCGCGGCAGGGCAAGCCGCACACCAGGCCCTCCACCACCACGCGGGCGGACTACGGGCTGCGCTCCGAGTCGCCCCGACCGAAGGGGACCTCATGGCCCACTACGTACAGACGCCGCACAGCGATCCCGGATTCGAACGCTGGGCGGCACAGTCCATCGCCCTCACTCCGCGGCTGCGCCTCGTCGTGCCGAGCGACCACCAGTGCCCCGCGTCCCGCCCGAGCGAGGCCGACGCCGACATCGAGGCGCTCGCCACCATGCTGGGCCTGCTGGACTCGGCGCCCGCAGGAAGCGGGGAACAGTAACGGTTCGCACCCGCGGCACCGCCATGCGGCGCGACCTCGGCGACGAGACCACGAACTGCCACTCGCGCGGCTCGCCGCTTGAGGAGCGGTAGAGGGCGGCGCGGCAACCAGCCGTGCCGCCCCCGAAGACTGGGTGGGGCCGACGATACGAACACAAGGTTCGTGCCAGCGCCGCCGAAGGCTCGCTGACTCGGGCAAACCGCCGGCCCCGTTCTCCACCACCTACCGAGTAGCCGGGCCGAAGGCCCGCACTCCTGCAAGGGGTGCTCACAGTGTACGGGCCACAATGCGACAGGATGGACCCACCATGACTACGACCAAAGCGCAGTTGGAGCAGCGGCTCGGGGCACTCGCCGGCGACTGGCTCTCCCGCACAGACCTCATGCACCTGGCGGGCATCTCCGAGAAGACCCTCAAGCTCTGGCTCGGCAGCGGGCCGTTCACGGAGGACCAGATCCAGATCGGCCCGCGCGGCATCCTGCTCTACGCCCGCGATCCGGCCGCCACCTGGCTCAAGGGGAGGCTGTTCCAGTCGGGCAAGGACGGGAGCGCTCCGTCGGGCCCGCGGCTGTCAGCCGAGCCGACGCGCATGCCGCACGCTCCCGGCGACCGGTGGCGCTGGACCGACATCGCCCGCCTCCGCGGTGTCACGCCAGGAGCGGTCAGCAACCTCGCGAAGGCGTACGAGGCGCACGCCGAGCACCCGTTCCCGCCGGTGGAGGCCGACCGCAAGCGCTCTGCCGAAGCCGTGGCTGCCTGGTTCCTCTGGTACGACAAGGAGCGGCCCGGGTACGCGGACCGAGGCAAGCAGGTCGCCTCCGGCGCTTCTGCCGCCCCCACGGGAAGGGTGGGTGAAGTCGTCGCGATCCTGGAGCGCGCAGTGGCGGCACGCGAGTCCCTGTCTACCGAAGCGCTCGCCCGCAATCTGGACGTGACGCCCGCTGTGGCCGCGCGGTACCTGGCCCAGGCCGAGGACGTCGTCATGCCCATGGCGGGCCTGATCGCGCGCAGCACCATCGCCACCATGCTGCCCGACTCGACCCAGCTCACCCCCCGTCAGAGAACCGACAGGGTCAAGACCCTCCTGCGGCGCAAGGACGCCCCCGCGAGCATCCTCAGCGTGGGCAGCACCGACTACTTCGACCGGACCGAGGTGGCACGGCTTCTGGCCGCGGCCACACGGTGACGGCTCGGCGCCGCTAGGCCAACGGCTCCGGCAGGTGGGTGGTGTGGCCTGGTTGCGCGGGTGCGGGTTGCCCCTTCCCGGCAATCGATCATGGAATGCCGTCGGGCTGCACGCTAGGTCGTCGGGCACCTTTCTTCTTGCTTCGCGGCGAACAAAGGTGCCTTCCTCCCCAGCGTTCCGCCCGCCGCCCCTCCAAGCTCTCTTTCGCCGGGAGGGGGCCGGGGGTGATCAGCCTCCAGGTCTGGCATGGCATGCGCCCGTGCGCGCAGTGCGGACCGTAGACGGGGAAGAGCACCGCAGGGAAGCGCGCCCGTTGTGCGGACTGGTGGCGTTAGTGCAGGTGGGGGAGCGGTTTCCTGTTGACTCCCCTCTCCATATTCGATAGATTTACCTATGTCGATAGGGGGCAGGGCAAGCCCCCGAAACTCCACCACCAACACCCCAGGAGGGGGCCATGGACCCGGAGAAGTACACCTTCACCGTCTACAACGAGGGCGGCGACGACCTCGGCGAGTTCGACAACCGCCCGGACGCGGACGCCTGCGTCGAGCGGGAGCGCGCCGCCTGCGCGCAGATCTGCGGGACCGACGGCATGGACACCAACGGCAACGGCGCGTTCGCGTGCGGCGTCCTGTCGCCCCACGGCATCCACGTGCACATCGCGGACGCCGACGGCAACGACCGCAGCACCGACCCGACGCTCTGACCCGCACCGTCAACTTGCCCTCCTCTGCCGCCAGATGGGCAGCAGACCCGAGACAACGGAGAAGACCATGGGCTTCGGCACCCCCGTGAAGATGGACGAGACTACCCAGCTCCGCCCCGTGTTCGACCCCCGGCTGTACTGCTTCAGCATCCAGTTGTGGGTCGACGGAGAGCCGGGCGGCATCCACGGCCTGGTGGAGCAGTTCCCGCACCCCGACGACGTGATGGCCACTCTGAACGAGTTCCTGGCGCAGTACGAGATCCGCCCCATCGATGAGGAGGAGTACAGCGCGCTCTGCCGCTCCCTGATCGAGGCCAAGGGCGGCCCTGAGTGGGAGATGGTCCGCATGGTCGAGCAGGACCCCGAGATGGCACAGCTGTTCCTCTTCGTCGACGAAGACGGCGAAGGCCACGAGTAGCCCCCAGGTGAACCCCGGTGGGCCGAGGCAGTCGCCCTCGGTCCACCGGCAAGGCCTCGCGAGACGGACGGACGGGCGACAGCATCCGGGCCGCAGGTTCGATCCCTGCCGTGGCCACGCACATGCAGACAGCACGCGGGACAGGGCAAGTCCCCGTGCGACTCCATCACCCAACCTGGGAGTCCGCATGAACGACACCAACGTGTACAGGCTGCCCCTCAGGCGGCGCCGAGCCGACATCGACCGCGACGTCCGTCGTCTGTACCGGCTCGCCTACGCCGCGACCCGCCTTTCGGCCAGGGTTCACCACCAGCTCATGACCGGCGACCGGGTCCGAGCCATAGCCGCCCGCGTCAGTGCGGCCAACACCGTAGCCGCGCGAATCACCAGCCGGCCCGGAGTCGCTGAGCACGCCGAGACTCCCCACGCACTCCAGCTGCTGCGCGATGCCACCGAAGGTGTACCCCAGGTGACTGTTGAGCTTCTGGCCATGGCTCACGACGCGCGCACTCGGGCGCGCAGGGCGGACCTGGACGACCTCACCCGCCTGCACCTCGCGGACCTCGCCTACGACGCCCGCGCGATGGCCCTCGACCTCCCGTTCTTCGGTCCGCCGCATCAAACCCCCTACGCGCAAGCCGCCTTGGCTCAGCTCAGGCAGCGCGCTGCAGAGCAAGGTCTGGCCTCGAAGTAGGCCGGGTCCGCACGGTGCTGCTGCGCCAGCAGCTCAGCTGGCGCAGCAGCAAGGCCGCGAACGCCGGTGGGGCAGCGGTGAACACCGCAGCCCGCAGGTTCGAGCCCTGCCGTGGCCACGTAGCACCTGCAACACCCTTGCGGCGAAGACAGGGCAAGTCTTTGCCGCTCCACCTGCCGGTCCCGGAGGGACAACCATGGAAGCAGAGCAGAACCCCGCACTGACACCGGGCTCAGTCCTGGCGCAGACCCTGACCCATTTCTTCGCCGAGTGGCCGATGTGCGGTGACGACACCACGGCCATGACGACCATCACCATCACCGACCCGGGCGGCCCCGCGCACACCCTGCAGCTCGGTGCCGAGGAGACCAACGCCCTCACGACACTGGTGATGAACGAGGACGCCTCCTACCGCATTAGCCACCCGGACATCGACGGCCCGTGCGGGCACTGCGGCCGCACCCGCGAGCCCGCCGGAACCAGCCCCGCCGGCGAGCTCCAGCACCGGGCGACCCCAAGCGGACGGGGCTATGCCGGGCCGCTCCAGCGGGCCGTCACGGCGGACAATGGCGACTACATGCTCGCCCCTGTCCGCCACCTCGTCCCCTGTGCGGACCACCGGGTCATCAAGGCAGCGCGCGACGCCATCAGCGGCATCCCGCAGCGCCACGAGGGCGCAGCGCTGATCGGCCTGGAGACCGGGGCCATCAGCGCGGCATACATGGGCGGCGACTGCGCCGGGATCCCGCTCTACTGGGACGCTCGGGCCACGACGCTGATCTACGCGGACGGCTCGCGGTTCCCGGCCGACCTGGGCGACTCGGACTACGACCGGCTCCTCACCGCTCTGAGCGACTCCGTCCCCGCCCAGAGTGGATCACACTCCTGCGCGTCTCGCTCGTTCAAGAGCCGGTAGGGGAGCCGACGCTCGTCACCGTCGAGGCCACCATGCACGGCCCCTACCTCGGCCTGCCGACCAAGTTGCCCCAGGACCGTTCCTCCACCTACCTGTTCAGCCGTCAGACCGTCTGCCAGATCATCGACGACCTGAGCGCGGACACCCGCGAGGTGACCGCTGCCTGGGAAGGGGACGCCGTCCGATTCACCTGGACCGCCGCCCACGACGGCGACGGCGGAGTCCTCCTGGTCTTCCCGGACGCCCACCAGCGCTACCCGATCGGCGACGGCATGTGGTGCTGGGAGCCTTGGGGCAGCCAGCTCTTCGCGTCCGAGCGGCAGTACGCCTTCGTCCTCGGGTGCACGACGTACGACAGCGACATCCCGAGCCCGTCCGAGCCGATGGATGGTAACGACTACCTCCGGCGCAACTTCGAGGACGACTACCTCCGAGGGCGTGCTGAGGCCCGCCGCTTGACGCTTCACCGCAGCGACTCCTAGCGCCGCCTGCCGCAGTACAAGGTCCCTTCCGGCCTTACGGGTGCCGGGAGGGACCTCCCTTTTGCCAGCCCGTACGGGGTGCGGCAGAGGTAGTGTCGAGTCTCAGCGCCTGTCCGCAAGGCGCCCTCGGGAAAGGGGAGCCCGTGACTCAGCCCACCATGGACGAGCGGCCCATCGAAGACCTCACTCCGGAGTGGATCGACGCGGCGGTGGAAGTCATCACGCCGGACGGATCGACCGTCGGCTTTCGCCTGAGCAGGTACGAGAGGACCACCAGAGACGGCGAACCGCTCTGGATGCTGTTCAGCACCGAGCAGCCCTGGCGGATCGAGGTCGGCGCCGGCGCGGTACTGCGCCGCGCACCCAAGCCCGCCGGAGTGCCGGGCCCCGCTGGCGGTTTCGGCCCCGCTCCCATCGTCTCGCCAGCGCCGGTAACAGCTCCCGTGACACCGACGCCAGCACCGCTGAGCCCACAATCATGGGTGATCGCTCCACCCGCCGAACAGCGCTGAATCCGCGCGTGCAGACCCGCTCTGAGTGGTAACAGTCAGGGCGGGGCTGCACGCGTTCTGCTTCCCGTGCTCGCCCGCTACGGCGCCACGGAGCCGGCCTGCGCGAGAGGTGACGGCCCTGATGCAGTCACAGCGTCGCCGCTCGCGCCGCTGGCCTCCCGTGCTGCCTTGATCTCTCGCACCTTTGCGAGGGGGATGCCGAGGCGGTCGGCGACATCGGAGGCGTTGGTCAGCTCCAGCATCTCCGCCGCGGCTTCCGTCGACCTCTGCTCAAGCTCGCTGACTTGCTGTCCCAGATCACCGTTGATCCGGGTCACGTACTGGTCGATCCGCGCTTGCGCAGCCTCCCGGAGATCCCCGATCTGTTCGCCTACCTCGAACCACGTCGTCGCCAGGTCCTCGAGGCGCTGCTCCCGCTCGCGAGCTGCCACCGTGCGGGCCCTTGCCTTCTCGCGTGCCGCGACCGCGCGCGAGCCCCTGCGTTCCGCCATCATCGTCCTCCCCAGACTGGCCGGTGCCCCTCCCCTGACTGATCACTGCCCCGCCATTGTCACCCGCCGACGGCCGACCCGGAGGGTCCCGAGCCGTCCGATTTGCTGGCGCTCCTTCAGCTACGGCCGAGCCGAAGCGGATTCGTGATCGTCTTCCTGTGGACAAGCCGGAACGGCGGCCGTCCCCAGGTTGCGCTCAGGAGAGCGCAACCTGGGGACGGCCCACTGCGCTGCGCGGATCGTGAAGGCAGTTGAGGTGTGTCGGCTCGGCGGCTCGGCTCGTTCCTCGCCTTCTCCACCTCTCCTTCCACACCTCAACTGCCTTCACGATCAAAGCTCTTGCATTCACAATGTCACAAGGTAAGCTGAACATATGATGACCATTCACAAGCTGTCCGCTGGTGATGGTTACCTGTACTACTCGCGAGAGATCGCGACTGGCGACGAGCGCCGCACGGCCGACCGGAAGATCGGCGACTACTACCATGCCGACGGCAATCCGCCCGGCGTCTGGGTCGGCAGGGGGATCGCCGAACTCGGTGTCTCCGGCACCGTTTCCGAGAGCCAGATGCAGGCCTTGTACGGCGAGGGACTTCATCCGAACGCAGAGCAAATCATCGAGCAGGCCATCGCCGACGGAGCGACGTCCGCCCAGGCTATGCGGCTGGTTCGACTGGGCCGGCGCTACTACCGCTACGACCAGACCGAAGGCCCACTGGCGGCTCAAATCCAGGACGCCATCCAGGCGTTCGAGGCCCGCAAGGGCAGCACGGCAACCGACGAGGAGCGCAAGCAGCAGCGCGGCAAGGTCGGCGCCATCGCCTTCCGAGCCGACTTCGGCCGCTCCCCGAAGGACGCGGAGGAGCTGAGCCGCTACATCAGTGCGAACACCGCCTGTACCCGCCAGGCGGTTGCCGGCTATGACCATGTTTTCCGGAACAAGTACGGGTCCATCATCTGGGCACTGGGCGACGAGGCCACCCGACTTGAGGTCGAAGCAGCTCACGAACAGGCCATAGAGGAAACCTTGGCCTGGATCGAAGAGCACGCCCTGGCCACCCGCACCGGCATCAACGGGATCGCCCAGGAGGATGTCTGCGGAGGCCTGATCGCGGCGCGCTACAGGCACTACGACAGCCGGTGCGGAGACCCTCTTCTACATGACCACGTCGTCGTGGCCAACAAGGTGCTGGGCACTGATGGCAAGTGGCGCACCATCGATGGAAAGCTTCTCTACGCCATGTGCGTCGCGGCCAGCGAGCTGTACAACCAGCGCGTGATTGAGGAGCTGTGCCGACGCCTCGGCGTGCAGGCGGAAGAGCGCGAAGTGACCCCCGGCAAGCGGCCGGTGATGGCCATCAGTGGGATTGACGACGACCTGGTCGAGGCCTTCTCCAAGCGCGCCCAGGACATCCGCAGGGACTTGGCCGTGCTCCTGGCGGACTACCGCCGGAGGTACGGCAAGGAGCCCGACACCGCCGCTCGGATGGCGTTGATCCAGCAGGCCGCGCAGCAGACGCGGCCCAAGAAGAAGAAGGCCCGGTCCCTGTTCGACCTGCGGGCCGCGTGGCGGGCCGAGGCCGTCGAGGTGTTCGGCGACTCTCGCATCGACACCTTGCTCCAGCGCTGCCGTCAGGCCGTCAGCCCTGGGGGCCGCGACCGCGATCCGGTGGCGTCCCTCGATCTGAAGCAACTCGCCGAAGACGTGCTGGGGGTTGTCTCCGAGGAGCGGGCGGTCTGGGCAGAGCGGCACGTGCTGGCGGAGGCCCGGCGGCACATCGTCCGGGCCACCAAGGGGCGCGGGGATACTCGCGGACTGGCCGAACACGTCGCGCAACTGGTTCTGACCAACGGCTCGTTGGACATCACCCCGCCGGACATCAACCCGGCCTTCGCGCCCCTGCAGCGAGCCGACGGCACCAGCATCTACCGCCGCCGGGAGTCGCGACTCTTCACCTCAACGGCGGTCCTGGCCGCCGAGGCGCGGATCCTGGACGCGGCGCTGTCCGCCGCCATCCCCGCCGTTTCGGCAGAGGTCTTCGCGCAGGCATCGACGGTGTTCGCCGGGCCGCAGCTGGACACCGGGCAACGGCGCCTGGCGGAGAGCTTCGCCTGCTCGGAGCGGCTCGTGCAGGTCGGCATCGGGCCCGCCGGCTCAGGCAAGACCACCGCGCTGCAGCTCGTTCGCGACGCCGTTCAGGCCTCGGGCGGAAGGGTGATTCCGCTCGCACCTTCCAGCCGTGCCGCTGCGGTTCTCAAGGCCGATCTCCACGTGGACGCCCACACGCTGCACAGCTGGACCGAGCAGCGTCATCGCCTCGCGGAAGGCCGTCGCGTCCGGTACGACTGCCAGCTGCGGCCCGGCGACGTCCTCATCATCGACGAGGCAGGGATGGCGGGCACGCGCCGTCTCGCGGGCATCGTGGACGACGCCATCGCCGCCGGCGCGATGGTCCGGCTCATCGGCGACCCCGCCCAACTCGGAGCTGTGGAGTCCGGTGGCGTCCTGCGGCTGATCGCCCGCGAGGTCGGCTCAGTGGAACTGGAGCAACTGCACCGGTTCCGGACCGAGGGCGAGAGTGAAGCCACCCTGGCACTGCGCGACGGCGACCCCGCCGACGCGTGGACGTGGCACCTCACGAACGGGCGCATCATCGGCGGCAACAGCGAGGACATGCTCGACCGCGTCTTTCAGGTGTGGCAGGCCGACACGGAGCAGGGCCTGCTGTCGCTGATGATGGCCGATGACGACGACAGCGTCCGGGAGCTCAACCTTCGCGCCCAGAGCTTCCAGGTCGCTTCGGGGCAGCTCGACCTCTCCCGCTCGATCCCCCTGCGAGACGACGCGCAGGCCGCCGTCGGCGACCTGATCGTCACCCGCCGGAACCAGCGCCGTCTGCTGACCATGGGCGGAAAGGACTGGGTCAAGAACGGCGACCAGTGGCAGATCGAGGCCCTGGACGACAACGGCAACGCTACGGTCCGCCACACCGGGCACCACGGACGTGCGGTCCTACCTGCCCGGTACCTGCGTCGCCACGGCCAGCTCGGTTACGCCTGCACCGTGCACCGTGCCCAGGGCCTGACCGTGGACACCGCCCACGGCCTGGTGACCGCCCGGACCAGCCGCGAGTCCGCCTACGTGATGGCCACTCGTGGGCGGCTCTCCAACCGCCTGGCCGTCGTCGCCGAGGAGGGGCGGAGCATGCAGGATGTCCTGGACTCCGTCGCCCGCAGCAACAGCGCCTCGGTCTCCGCCCACGAGGCCATCCAGGCGGAACAGGAACGGACCTACAGCATCCGCCGGCTGGCCGCCGAGTACACCGACGTCTACGCCCGCGCGCAGTCCCACCGCCTGCGGGCCCTCGCCCGCCGCGTCCTCGGGGCAGCCGCTGAAGACTTCATCGCCCTCGATGCTTGGTCCGCGGTCGAGCGCTCCCTTGCCCAGGGCGAGGCCGTCGGCTGGGACGCCGGCCGTCTACTGAAAACCGCGTACGGGCAACGGGACTTCCACGGTGCCGAATTCCTGTCCGCCGTGCTGTCCTGGCGGATCGACGAGGTGGTCGAAGAGGGCCAGCGGGCGGCTGAACGCGCTGCCGAGCGCGAGGCGGAGCCCGGCGGCAGTCGCCCTCTGCGGGACCTAACGAACGAGCAGCTGCAGCGACTGTTCGACCGCGCGCAGCAGCGTCGCGCCGAGGCGCTGGAGGAGCTTCAGCGCGCCGACGCAGCCGTGGCCGGACAGCCGCGTCCCGTCGTGGTCGAGGGCCTGCCGCACCCCGCCTGGCCGCGTCGTACCTACGGCCAACTCACCCGCAGCCAGCTGGCCGACGCCATCGCCGACACCCGCCGGCGGATGCGGCAAGCCGAGGCCGAGGGCGACCAGCAAGGCGAGCGCTTCGCCGCCGCAGAACACTCGCTGCTGCGCAGGGAGCAGCGGCTCCGGCGAGCGATGCAGCCGCTGGACCGTATGCGCGAGGACTGGCAGCGCGAGCCCCGCACGAGCGCCAGCCGGACCGCGCGCCAGCCACTGGAGACCACCATCGCCGAGCTGTCGGAGAACCACTACCGGCAGGAGGCTGCGGCGGATCGCCTGCGGCTGGCGCAGGTGATCGCGGACCGTGTCGATGCCGAACGTCGTCTTCGCACCCGGCTTCCTGATGGGCCCGCGCCCACCCCGGACCACTCCGGAGCACTGCCCGACTGGCTGGCGGCGTCGGCAGCCCTGCGCGACCAGGACACCCCGGCCGGATGGCGTCAGCACTTGGTGGAGCGGCGGATCATCCTGGCCGAGCGGTTGCAGCACAACGGCATGCTGCTGGCGGCTGAGCCGCCGGCGTGGAGCAGGCCCCTCGGGCCGGTGCCGAGCGCGGACAGCGAGCTGCGTGCCCTGTGGGAGCGCACGGCCGCACTGGTTGAGGTGTGGCGCCAACGCTACGGGCTGGACGAGAGCGCCGTGGGCCTAGGCCCGCAGCCGGATGAGCCGCGAGACGCGCACGCCTGGGCGGTGTTCCAGGAGCGGGTTGACCTGGTCGCCCGTCGCACACGGGCGTGGGCAGCAGCTGTCGCCCGGCCCGATGACCCGTCCCAGGGGATGCGCATCGCAGCCCGCACGGCGGAGAACCTGCTGCTTCGGATGCTGGAGGGCCAGATCGCGGACCCGCAGGACCGCGGTGCGGTCTCGGCCGCGGCTGCCGCGTTCGCGGACGTGGCCCTGTTCCGGGCGATGGCCTCGGAGGCTCCGATGGAGGAGTGGGTGCAGCAGATCCCCGCTCCGGACGCCGAGGACCCAGAGCAGCAGCGGCAATGGCGGGACCTGGTAACGGCCTTGGCGACCTACCGGATGATGCATCAGACTGAGGCTGCGGACCCGCTGGGTGAATGCCCGGACGAGGAGGAGCAACGCCTGGCGTGGTCGGAACTCCAGGCCGCCATGACGCTCTTCCAGCGCTCCCGCATTCAGCAGAGACTGGCCGAGATCACGGCCCTGCGCGACGCCGAGCGTGCCCACCGTGGCCTGGCGGCGCAGTCGGCCGCCCGCCCGGACCCCGAGACCGCCCCTGGGCGGCGAGCCCGCCGACGCGCTGCGGACGAGCAGCAGCTTCAGCAGCGCCCCGGACCGACTTCTGGCCCCCGCCGGGGACCAGGCACCTGAGAAGCGCAGAGGAGAACGGACATGGACGACAGCTCGAACCAGTTCAGCGCCGAGCAGCGCGGCGAGCTGGCCCGGTGGGCGGCCGAGCGAGAGGCGCGGATGGCTGCCCGTGGGGTGAACGCGCCGGAGGGCACACTGCAGGAGCGTCTCGCAGGGCTGGACGCGGCGTTCGAGAAGAACCCCGACAAGGACAACCCGCTCGTCGCGGAGAACCACGAGCTGCGTCGGACCGTGGAAATCCTCGAAGACGCCGTGCGAGACCTGCTCCACGGCAGGCTCCTGGTGCCGGCCGAGGGGTGAACCGCTACCGCCGTACGCCGCCGTACCCTGCCGCAGTCTCGGGACGGTGCTGCTGCAGCTCGGCCTCCGCCTCCGCGTGCCGCCGTGCCCGCGCCGAGTCGGAGGCCCGCTCTTCCAACTGCCGTGCAGCCGCAGCGTTCTGGGCCGCCGTAAGCAGCAAGGCGTCAGCCAGAGCACGCCGGACTGCGGCCTCCGCCGCCCGTTGACGCTGGTCCATCCGGATCCGCCGCTGCAGCTCCGTGGTGACGCGCAGCAGGTCATCCGCGGTCTGCCGGACGAGCAGGCTCCGAGCAACCACAGCGTCGTCCACCGGGCGGCCAGCAATGCTGAGTTCACGCACCCGGTTCAACGCCCGCTGTGCAGCTACGGCATCCGCCGCAGCCTTCCCTCGGGCCGAGCTCAACTGTGCGTCGGTCATCAGCGCCAGCTGCCCGGCCCCCGCGAGCCTGATCATCGAGGCCCTGGCTAGCTCGCGTGCCAGCTCCTCCAGGCGCGCATCCGGAGAACCGCCACCAAAGGGGCTGCTCATCTCCTTGCCCTTCTGCCGTCATATGTGAAGACCTACGAGCTCACGGCTAGGCCGCGCGAACGTGGTGCCCCGCGCGGCTGCGTGGGGACACCGGCTGCGTTCTCCTACATGCGCGGGCCGTGTGGCGTGACGCGCTGCTGCTGTTGCCGCTGCCGCTGTTCCCGCTGCTGAGCTTTGCGGTCGTCGGGCCGCTGCTGGCCGCCCTTTCCAGCCGGAGCTGTTCCCGCGCCGGGCCCACCGGCGCCAGGGCCGCCGCTCCTGGGCCCTCCGGTGGCCTTCACCGCCGCCGCCCAGGCGCTCTGCACGACGTCCTCCGGCAGGGCGGCACCCTTGGCTGCCGCCACCACACGGAGCGCCCGCAGGAACGGCTCTGCCATCAGCGCGCCGCGCTCGGGCGTGGCGGCGGTGGGCCCCTGCGCCATCAGGTCTGCCGCGTCCTGGGTCTTCGCCGCCAAGGTCTGCAGCGTGGTCGCAGCAGCCTGCTCGCGGGGACTGGACGCCGCCGAGACGGCGAAGCTCGCCCTGTCCGCCAGCCTCCTGGCCTGGACGTTCAGCACCGCCTGCGTGGACGCCCCCGGGTCGGCGAGGGGCTGACGCTGCGCTGCCGTCGGCCTCGGCTGGCCGGGGCCAGGGCGGTCGGCGGAACGCTGCCGCTGCGGCAGTACAGGCGTACTCACCTGATCGGCCTGGATCGTCTTCGCGACGACCGCGGCTGGTTCGCCCAGGTCGGCAGGTGCAGCGCTCGCAGCTGCCGGAGCCTGCTGTCCCTCCGGCGCAGCGTCGAGATGCCCGGCTTCCTGCGCCTGCGCCCGCGCGAGGATGCGCCGCGCCTCCTCGCGATCGTGGACCAGCACGGGCCGAAGTTGCGCACCTTCCTTCGGCCCGACGATGCCCAGCCCCTCCAACCTCCCCATGACGTGGACCGCCTGTTCAGGGTCGATCGAGAGGCGCCTCCTGACGAGCAGCTCAGCTGCGAACGTCGAACCGACCACGAAGTCCACCGCGTCGCGCAACTGCTCCCAGTTCTCCGGCGCCTGCGACTCCTCCCGCGGGATCGATCCGGCAGCCGTGGTCGCCGGACCGGCCGCGGCCTCACGGTCCGCTTCCCCGACCTCCGCAACAGCCACCGGCTCCGCACCCGCAGTCGCAGCGGAGACCGATACTTCCCTGATCGTGGCACCGCGGTCGGGATCGTAGTAGGCGCCCAGAGGACTGTTGACGTGCTCGGGGAGGAGACCACGCAGGTGAGAGATGCCCTCTTCGGCGGCATGGTGCAGCACCCGCAGAGCGTTCCACCGCAGGCCGTCACGGTTCCCTCCGTGCTCCAGACGGTCCAGCAGGCTTCGCGCGGAGTGAGCGATGATCTCCAGGGTCCGCACCCACAGCGTGCGGCCCGTGCCCAGGGTGGCATGATCAGCCCCCAGCCGGTGGAGTCCGGCCCACGCCCTACCCAGCACCTCGTTCGCTGACTCGAAGACGGTGACGACTCGCCGCCACAAGGGATGCTGAGCCCACTCGGCCATCCGGTCGGCGGCGGCCTGGTAGTAACCCCTGACCGCCTCGAAGCCGCGGGCGACCAACGACAGCTGCTGGCCCGAAGCAACGTCGTCCACGCCGTCGAGGCCGCGGTCCGCGATGGGGCTCTCTATGCGGTTCGCGAGCCACTGCCAGGCGCTGCGGAGCTGGCTGGCCAAGTCGATCCGCTGCCCCGCGGGCAGCAGCCCCGTCAGGCGGTCGGCCCGGGTCGAGGCCGCGCGGTGCAGCCGCCACGCCGCGCGCCAGGCCGCCGAGTCGCGCATGCCGCTGCCGTCCAGACGCCGCGCCAGCAGGAACGCGCCGTGCGAGACCGCCCGCGCGGTCCATGCCTGGATGGTGCGGTCGAGCCCATGGGTCCGGACGTCCCGCACCAGGGCCTCCGCATGGGTCATCACCGCCTCGCGCACGGCGGAGCGCAGTGCCTGGCCGGCCTGGTGGACGTCGCGGATGGACTGCCACTCCGGGGTGCCCCAGTACGCTCCGGCCTGCTCTTGCGTGGCACCGACCGCAGCGTCGAACTCCGCCGCGTCGGCCGCGTCCACCGACGGCTCCGTACTCTGCGCTTGGACCGGGGCGCCGTCGAGCGCACCCAGAAGACCGTTCAAGTGACGGCGCAGGTCCGCATACTGCAGCTCTAGCCGCTGCTCATCCTGTGGGCTGAGTCGCACCGGGGACCTGAGCGCCTGCACGACGCTGGCGAAATGCCTGTCGAGTTCGTCCTGTTCGACGGCTCCGGGAACAGCAGGGTCGGCCACCGCTTCCTCCTGGGTGGGTACGGTGGGCACGCTCTGCGCGGCGGTGCCCTGGTCAGAGCCTTCGGCGGCATCGGTCGCCGCCCCGCTCGGCATGCTCGCGGGGGGAACCTCCGCCGCTGCGGGGCGCTCCGCGCGAGCTGGGGTCTCCAGTGACTGCGTTACGGCGTCGGGCTCGTCCACCACCTCGGTGTCGCCGACGATGCCTTCCCCGATGACGTCGACCCATGGTTCGGCCTCGACTCCCGGGTCGTCCTGCGAGAACACAGCGAGCTCGTCGTCTTGCTCGATCGCGGACTCCGGCATGTCGGGCGAGTAGGGCTCTGCCGCAGGAGCGGAATCGGCCTCGGCGTCGAGATCCGGCTCGGTCTCGGCCTCCTGCAGAGGCACCGATGCTGCCTCCGGCTCCACCACCAGCGGGCCTGTCGGCTCAGGGGCAACCTCTGCCTCTGGGGCAGGTTCGGGCTGCATCGCCGGTCTGGCCTCCGGGACGGTCGTCGTCTGCGCCTGCGACGCGGGCTCTGCCTCCGCAGTAGGCGCAGGGTCTGTCTCCTGCTCACCGGGGACGGCCGGGTCCTGGGCCTTGTCCGGCGCAGCGGTGCCGCGCCGCCACTGGTCGTACAGCCTGGCCAGCTCGGCGCGGGGCATGTCCTTGGACGACTGGTAGCCCTGGGCGATGTACCACTCGCCGAACGCCCTGGCCTCCGTCGCGGTCGCGCCGAACTCACCCTCAGCGGCCCTGCGCACCCCCGTACGCCACGCTGCCTGCGCGAGCTTCGTGCTCCGGTCCGGCTTGTGGTCCGTCTGCTGCGAGGGCGAGACGTTCCGCATCCTGTCGGCGATCGCCTGCGTGGTTGCGCGGTCGGCGGCCGGTGCCTCTGGTGTGTCCTGCACGGGCTCCGGCCTCTGGGCCCTGAACGCAGCCTCGATCTGGTCCGCGATCCTGCTGGCGGTGCTGACCAGCGCGAGCAGCACGTGCCGGTCCGCAGGCGAGGCGTATTGGCTGCTGGCGGTCAGGGCACCGCCGACTTCGATGACCGCCTCCACCAGCTGGCGAAGCTGTTCAGCCATCAGCGCAGGGGCGCTGCTGCGATCCCGCGTGACCGGCTCCAGCTGCTCCCACGCGGTCTGGATCCGGGCCGCGAGTTCCCCGCCGGCGGTGTTGGCAGGGTCGGTCAGGCGGGTGGCCGTCATGGACGCCGTCCACGCCTGGTGCGTCTTACGCATCTGGGCGAGCTCGGCCGCGAACGGAGTGGCTCCGTTCCAGCCGGGCAGCTGTTCGTCCGTCACCTCGCCGGAAGCGTCGGGGGCCCCATCGCCGCCCTCGACAACGGTGGCGGTGTCACCGACAGGTTCGGTGGTGATGCTCTCCGCGGCGTTGCTCTGGAGAGCAGTTGTCCCCAGGGACGCGGTCGCAACCAGCCGTTCCGCAGCCATCCGGACGCCGCCGATTGACGCCTGGAGCGCCCGACGGTCAGCGACGTCGGCGAACGACTCCATGTCCTGCAACGACCGCCCGGCCGCAGTCGCTGCCTCGTCGAATTGCCGCAACCTGTGGGCTGTCTCCTGCACGTCGATCTCGCGTGCGCCGAGGAGGGCTGTCATGAGATCCAGCCACCGTTCCTCGATCTGCTCTGCCTCGTTGACGACTGGTCCATCCGTGAGACTGCGCATCTCCCGGGCGCGCTCGTTGAGTCGGCGCACGGTGAGCGAACTGCTCCACGCGCCGAACGCCTGCCGGGTCTCGTCCAGGTCGGCGGTGAAGTCCTCCAAGCTGGTGTACGGCGCAGCAGGAGGCGGCGGTTCCTCCTTGGACGCCGACGCAGGGGGTGCTTGCGTGGTGGACGAGGATTGCGCCGCCTGCCCCTCCTCCAGGTCCGTCCCAGCCTCGTCATGCGCCGCGTCTGGTACGTCCTCCTCGGGAGCCGCAGCGGCTGTTGGTGCAGCCGGCTCCGGCTCCGGTTCCGTCTGCTCGACAGCTTGCGCCGCGCTGTCGGGGGTCGCCTGGGTCGTGAACCAGGTGACGTCGTCGGCGGGAACGTCGGTGAGTCCGGCGAGTGTGGCGGGCAGGAGCAGCTTCGCGACCTGTCGGGTTAGATCGGTGTGATCGTGCGACCAGTCGTAGGGGCGGCTCTGGCCGGAGGGGAGGCCCAGCACGCCAGCGATCGTTATAGCGCCGCCCGATACCTCGGCGGGCCCCTGGGCGACGAACGGCAGGCGCTGCGGGGAGACGCTCCAGAAGGCGTCTCCGGCCGCGACCTCGCTCAGGGGCACATGTTGGGTGTGGTAGTCGGGCAGTACGGCGCGGATCGTCCGCAGCCGCTCCAAAGTCTGCTCACCGGTTGCGCGCTCGCGGGCGGTGTCGGGGTCGACGAGGCTTTCCAAGCTGATGAGCCCGTCGTCTGGTTCGTTGGCGTCGCGTCGGTTGCGGGCGATCAGGTTCTCTGCCTGCCCGGTCAGGTGGGCTTGAAGGGACTCGTCGATCAAGGTGCGAACCAGGCCGCTGCAGACCTGCTCGACCTCTTGCCGTACTGCACGGAAGCGGTCGTGTTCGCCGATCACACGGAACGCGTCCTCGGTCCTGGCCAGGGCGTTGCCGGTGCTCCAAGCCCTGTCCAGGATCTCCTTGCGCTGCACCGTCAGCGCCGGGCGTAGCCAGCTGAGCGCCTTGGCCCAGGTCAACTTGCCAGTGCGGACCTCGGTCCCCCCGTCGGAGACGCTGATGTCGAGGCCGCCGCTGCGGGAGTACGCGCTCCCTGTTTCGCTGCTCTCGGCCTGGCCGGGGCCGGCGGGCATCTTGAAGTAGCCGTCGTACAGCTGCGGGTGGTGCTTCCTGTCGCCGTCGCTGTGGAAGATCCACTGGGCGAAGCTGTGGTCCGAGATTCGGCCGAGCACCACGGCGATGTCGTGGTCCGTCAGGGGCTCGGTCTCGGCGACGGGGGCGCTGCCGGGTTCGGCCAGTTCGGCGAGGTGCGCTACCTCCTCATCCGGCTCCGTCGCCACGGAGCCGGATGCCGCGGTCCGGGCCTGCTGCTGCTCGTGGTCGGCGATCAGGGTGCGGATGCGGTTGTAGTTCTCCAGCGCCGCAGCGTTGAGAGCGAGCTCCGCGATCAGTTCGCGAGCTGCGTCGAGCTGGACCTCTACGGGCGTGAGCGCCGCATCCACACCAGGGTTTGACTCGCCGCCCGGGTGCAGGCGGACTCCGGCGAGGCCCACTACCTGGTCGAGTGCGTCGCGCACGACGGTGCTCTTGATTTCACGGCCGGCTTCGGTCTGCTCAGCCTCGTCCAGAGTCTGCAGGACCAGGATGAGCGCCTCGCGCACGAACGCGTCGCCGATCTCCGGGATGCGATTGTCGTTTGTCAACTTCTCTGCGAGGGACCCGAGTTGGGCCGGGCTTCCGGAGAGCGGCGCGATCAGCTCGTTGTAGTGGGTTGCCGCCCGGTCGGCGATTTGCTCGATCCTGCGCTGCAGCTCGGTGGCAACGTCCTCGACCAGGCGGTACGCGGGCTCGTCGTCCTGGAGGGCGGCCAGCACATGCCGCAAGTTCGAGTGGAACTGGGCCCACGGGTTGTCCTGCCTCCAGACGTCCCCGACCTCCTGGCCTCGCCCCACGCCGTCCACGATCTTGCTGTGCAGGTTGGGGACGGCGTTCGTCTCCGCCCTCCGCAGCCCGGCGACACCGCGCTGTCGGATCTTCGCTGCGTCCCAGGGCAACGGAGCCAGCTCGGCATTGGCGACCCGGGCCGGCTCCGCGGCGTCATTCGAGGCATCGGCCGCCTGAGCGAGACCGGAGGCAGACGCCGACTGGTTCTCCTCGACCACAGCGGGGCCCGCGATGATGTCCTGCGCCGTCGGTGTCGGAGCGGCGGTTTCCACTCCGTTGTCCGCCATGGCGTCGGCTGTCTGGCGCAGCTGGGCGAAGAGCTGGCGGCCGGCCGCGTCGAGGATCACGTCGCGGTTGTCGCCGTCCAGGTAGGTCCACGCCAGGAACTCCGCGCCGTCAGCCATCACGAACTCGTCGGCCAGGACGGCGACGGCTCGCGCGAACTCCTCGGTGTACTGATCCCGTTCGCGGACTGAAGCCTGGAGCACTTGCTCCTCGCGCAGGCCCTCGGCGAGCCAGCTCGCTACCTCATCGGTGCTGGGTGCCAGGGTGTCGCGGAGCGCGTCGCGGACCGCCTCGGTCAGCGCGGGCCGCACGGCGGTGTCCGCCCACAGGGAATGCGCGAGGTGCGGGAGGTGGGCGTCGAGCCACTTTGTCGTCTCCTCGGTCGAGACAAGCTGATGGTCCACGCTGCCGGGGCGCGCAAGCTCGGGCACGGCAACGGTGATCTGCCCGTGAATGAGGGTGGAGTCGGCGATGGCGGGGAGCTCCCGGATCGCCAGGTTGCCCTCATTGGTGAGCAGGTTGAGGACGGGGACGCCGAAGCCGTTCCTGAACAGCGTGAGGCGCACATGAGGCCCCTGGAACGGGGCAGGAAGTGGGGCCGCCGGCTGCGCGGCTGCTGTCGATGCCTCGGCCGCCGCATCGATCTCGGCGACCGCATTGGCCAGGGTGTCGACCACCTCTTCGGCGGGGGCGACCTCCGCCGAGCGGTTCGCGGCTACGCGTGCCATCAGGTCCGGGTCCATCAACTGGATCCAGTCGAGCGATCCGAGTTCGAGTCGGCCCTTGGCCCGGGTCACCGTGACGTAGGCCAGGCGAAGCTCTGCTGGCGCAGGCAGGATGACTTCTCCGGTGTTCGTGTCCTCCTTCGGCTGCGGGAAGTCGGGGCCGATGCGGACGTTGTCCCATTCCCGTCCCTTGGACTTGTGTGCGGTGCTCACGACCAGCTCCGGCCGGCTCTCCTCGTCCACCGCGTCTTCGGGGACGAGGCTCTGGATCATCCGCAGCAGGCCGTCGGGGCGGTAGCGGTCGACGAGCCGGACGAGGGTCTGCAGCGCCTTGGCGTCCTCGTCGCCGTCCGCGAACTCGCGGACCTCGTTCCAGTCGGCGAAGTCCTTCAACTCCGGGTGCTTGGTGCGGCGCCCGTTCTGCAGGTCCTGTGCAGCCTTGGCGATGGCCTCGATGTCGCCCCCGCCGCCGACCAGGGCGACGCGCTTGCCCTGGTCGAAGCCTTCGATGACTGCTCCGATGGCTCCGATGTTGGTCTTGGTGAGGATGGCGTCGGGCTCGTCCACGTCACCGATGCTGGTGTCGAGCCCGGGATTCCCCTCCAACTGCAGGTCACTATCGAGGAGCCGGAGGTAGGCGTTGCCGACGGCCGCCACCCCCGGGCCGAACCGCCAGCTTTGGGTGAGCGGCAGGGTCTCGTCGGCCGGCCAGTCCTTGAGGGCGTCGATTGCCCCGCGGAACTCGTAGATGCCCTGGTGGCTGTCGCCGACGACGACCTTCTGCGCCTGCTGGTCGGCGATGACCTTCTTCAGGACGGGAGTGACGTCCTGGGCCTCGTCGAACATGATCAGGTCGAAGGAGAGTCGCGGGTTGCCCAGGGCCCAGACCTTGATGTAGTCATCGGGCTCGAAGAAGAACCTGTTGCTCTCCGGGTCGGCCTTGTCGTCCCAGATCTGCTGTGCGTACCCGAGGAGCCGGGCGGTCACCGGGCTGTCCGCCCAGCGCTCGCCGAGGTGCTGCGGGCCGAGCTCGGCGTCGGCGCTCTCGCGGTAGCGCCGCACGGCGGTCAGCGCGATCCGGGCGACCTCCTGCGGTTCGAGGCCCCCGTCCTTGAACTTCAGGGGCTTGGTCAGGCCGAGGGCCGGTGCGACGTCCTTCGGGAACCTCGCGCCTCCGTTCTTGCCTGCTCGGGAGACCTTGTTCCACAGCGGCGTGTTGCGCAGGGCAGTTCGAGCGTAGGAGTGGCTGGTCCCGGAGGTGACGCGCCGGGGGAACTTCCGGCGGGCCTCGTCGGCGATGGCCCGGTTGAAGGCGATGTAGGCGATGCGCTTCTTCGGCAGCTTCTCGGTGAGCATGAGGAGCGTCGAGGTCTTGCCGGTTCCAGCGAGTGCCTGGACTGCGACGTCCTTCCCGGCCAGAACGGCGTCGATGATCCGCTGCTGCTGAGGGGTCGGAGGGTACTGCGCCGCCGCCTTGGACGCCTCGGCCGCGGCAGCCTCAGCATCCTTCGTCCGGAGGTAGGCACGGACCTCGCCGATGACTCGCTCCCGGTTCGCTGCCCGACCCGAGTAGCGCCAGCGTCCCTCACGGAAGGCGAAGTTCTGGTCCCTCTTGAGCAACTTCCGCAGGTCTGCTTCCTGCTGGAAGTAGTCGCCACCGGTGCCGGTGACGAACGCCGCGCGGCCCTCCGTCACGATCTTGATCCGGCCGGACCAGGCACCCTCAGCCGTTGTGTCGGCAGTATCCGCCATGCTCTCCTCCTGCGTGGACAGTGCTGTCTCACGGCTGGTCAGCTCTGTGGACTCCGCGAGGCCGCTCGGGTCGTCGGCGGCGGCCCCCTCGGTGACCTGCTGCGCCGGCTGTGCGACTTCCGCCAACGCAGGACCGTTGGGATCGGTCGTGGGCGACGGAGTCTCTTCTTCCTGACCGGTCGTCGTGTTCACGGGTCCGTGAGCGGTCTCGGCCTCGGTCTCTCCGGCCTCGGCGGGGGCCCCGGGAACGATGTCGGCCTCTGTGGCTGCGGCTGCGTGGTCCCGGAGCAGGGCTTGGAGCGTGGCTTCGTAGGTGCCGGTCGCCAGCTCGCGAACGGCTGCCCAGGGGATCGGCTCTCGCAGGGGGATGACGCGGGCTCCCTGCATGGACAGCAGGTCCCCGGCGAACCAGCGCCCCTCCACGCTGGTGGACAGCAGGTTGTTCGAGGGGAGGATCTGGGCGCCACGCACGACGGGTTCGTCGTCCAGTTCGTCGTCGCTGTCCTCCACGGACTGCAGCAGCAGCAGCGCGTCGTGCACGGTGCCGTCGGGCAGGGACAGCGTGGCCATGACGGCGAGCCGGGCATCGGCGCTGGGCCCTGCCTGCTCGTAGGCGGGCAGGGTGTCGAACCCGGAGATCAGCGCGTCGAGGCCGTCCGGCACTGCCGCGGTGCCGGGGCTCGTCCCAGGGGTCTCGTCCGGGGCAGACGGCGTGGTGTAGAGCGCGGCGAACGCGTCCGCTGCGATGTCCGTGCGGGCGCTGGGTCGGCTGCTCAACCCGATCCAGTCTTCGTAACGGGTTCCAGCGCCGGACACCGGGTCGGTGACGATCAGGTAGCTCAGCCACTCGTCGAACTTGGCTCGGGCCTCTTCCTCGGGCACACGGTGCAGCCAGGCGAGGACGCCATCGGCTGCGGACGCCGCGCGAACCACCCAGTCGCGCGCCTCGGCGTGGACGCGCGCGTCGTGGGCGGCCGTGGCAGCTGCGCGCTCCCGGGCGCGCTGTGCGCGACCGGCTTCCCTGGCCTCCTGCTCCATGCGGTAGGTCAGGGAGAGACGAACGATGTGCGCCTCGGTCGCGCCGATGAGGTCGCTGGCCGGGGCGCTCAAGGCCGGAGAGATACGGGCCCGCTCCCGCTCCATCACACGGACAGCGGCGCCCGTGGCGTCTACGGCCTTGCTGTAGGCGGCCAGGGCTGCGGCGAACTCATCATCCCCGGTGAGCGCGACGCGTCCAGCGGTGTCGGCGGTCTCCCAGGTCGCCTTGACGGTCTCGTGCAGGTCTGTGTCAATGAAGGCCAGAATCTCTGTGCCGCGCAGGAAGTCAGTGACCAGGGAGTTGATCCGCTCGACCGCCGCAGCCAGCTGGTCAGCGTTGTAGGGGCCCGCCAACATCGGGTCCGCTGTGGTGGAGGCCGGTGCCACGGTCGACTCAGACACCTCGTCGTCAGCACGTGGTGCGGGCCCGACCAGTACCGCAGCGGCATCGGAATGCAGGGCGGTTCCGGCGTCCGCCGCAGGCTGAGCGGCCGACACTGGGGTGGCGAACAACTCCTCCCACCGCCCCTCGTGGGCGACGGTAGCGCTGATGCGCGACGCCAGCAGCGTCGCGTACTGCGTCATCGCCCGCAGGTGCGGGAGCGCCGCCGGCGCCCGGTACTTCTCCTCTGCGAGATGCTGGGAGATGGTCTGGGTGGCGCGGGCCAGCTCGACGCACCGCTGCGCCACGGCGTCGCCCGCGTGGGCGAACGGATCCAGGTTGGAGCCCACAGCGCCTTGACGCAGGTCTTCGAGCGCGGCATGGACGGCACGGCCGTCCGGACGACCGTCGCTGCCCATCAGGCGTCTGCCCGCAGGGGTGTCCCTGAGACTCCAGTAGGCGGAGAACGCCGCCCCGAAGTCTTCCTCGGCCTCAGCACGAGTGGCGTAGGGCTCGCCGACCGGGATCCGGATCTCGACCGGCGGCTCCTGCACTGTGGTCTCGATCATCCGGTGACTGCGGCCGAGCTTCGACAGTTCCTGCACGAGGCGGCGGATGCGCTCGTTGCGCTGGTACATGTCGGCGAGCGCGCCGGAGCGGGGCAGGATCCAGTGGCTCTGCTTTCCCTTGTACTTGAAGCCGAGTCGGTCCAGCAGCCGCCGAACCTCGGTGTCCGAGGGCAGGTTGGAGGTGCCGCGCACGACCGTGCTGCGGTAATCGTGCTCGATCTCCAGCGGTGCCGCGTGGCTGACGACGGGGATGGCTGCCTCGGGCACAGCCGCAGGCGCCTCCGGCATGTTCCCCAAGGCCATCTGCCGCTGGGCGACGCCTCGCCGGACTTGCGCTGCCGCGGCAGGCCGCAGCGACGCCGCTCGGCAGGCTGCGGCGTGTTCGTACGCCGTCCGCACCAGCCGGCCAAGCACCTGCTGGTCGCCCCGCTGTCGGAAGGTTTCCTCGCGCATGCTCAGGACGAGCGCGTAGGCGGTGTGCGCGAGCTTGGTGGTCTGCCGGGTGAGCTCGTCCAGAGTGCCGTCCTCGATCGAGGCCAGCTCCACCGATCGCAGGGCTTCCCGAACCTCCTCCATGGCGGCGCGGGCAGCTGTGAACGGGGCGTCCTGCGGGCGGGAACCGTCGCCTTCGCCCAACTCCCGGGCGGTGGCCGTGGCGAGCCAGGTCTCCCAACTGGTGACAAGGTCCTCGGCACCCTGAGTGAACGCCTCGCCGTCTTCGTAGGGACTAGTCTCGGCCGCTGCGAGCTGGTGGGCTGACAGGTGCTGGTGATGCTGGAAGGCGCGCTGTGCGACATCGCGCAGGATCGCACGCGTCTCGCCCTCCGCTGTGTCGGCGGCCCCCATCGCGAGGGCGACGACCTGCAGCCACTCGGGCAGCACTGCCGTCAAGCGGGTGTCGGGCATCTCGCGGCGCTCCCACATTGCCCCGCGCAGAGCGGCTTCGGCCTTCCCCCCGCCGCCGGACACCAGCGGCCACCGGTCGTACGTCTGGAAGAGGATGCTGCGGCTGAGGTTGAGGTGGGTGCTGTCGCTGTACGGGGTGGGGCGTTCCTTCGCGGGGTCGTTCCGGCCGAGGACCGCCAGCGACTCCGGGTCCAGCGCCGAGGCGTCCATCAGCTCGTCGGTCAGATGGTTGCCGAGGGCCTGCATCCGTGCCAGGTGGCGTTCCGTCCGAAGCTGGAGCCGCTCGGCGACCGCAGCCACTTCTCCCTCACCGCTGTCGACCAGGGCGGAGGCAGCCTGGGCCAGGCGATCGTAGATGCCGAGCGTTTCCTCCGGCGACAGCTGGGTGCTCTCGTGCGCCGCTGTGAGTGCGTTGGAGAGCTCTGCGGCGAACTCGTCCTCCAGCGCCGCGGATTGCTGCCGAAGGATGCCCTCCAGCTGGCGTCCGGTGGATGCGACGAGCTCCCGGCCAGCGACGAGCTCGGCCGAGTCGACGTAGTGCCCCAGCACCGCGGCGGCCCACTCGATGTTCGGCAGCGAGGAACGAGGCGTGTCCATGTCCGAGGCGGCGACTCGGGCCTGTACTTCCGCGTCGGCCCCGATCAGCGGCTCGGGTTCCTCGACGTCGAGCGCGGTGGCATCGACGATGTCGTATCGGGCCCCGTCAGCCAGGGTGAGGAGGAGCCCGGTCGCGGTCTGCTCGACACGAGCCCCGTCGGCGATGAGCTGCGCGACGCCGGCGGCCAGGTCGGCGCCAGGGGCCGGGGCGGCGCTCAGCCCACCCGGGCCGGTGACTGTGTACTGGCCCAGCGGGTCCATGAGCGCTGCCGCGTCCTCCGCCGCCTGGACATCGACATTGACCGGCTCGTCGGTGGAGGCCCAGCGCCGGTACTCGGCGCTGCCCGGGTCGGTGACGGTGGCACGGTACCGGGAGGCGTGATCCCGAATGGCTGTGGACAGCTGCCAGGTGTCGCGGACCGCCTGCGGGTTGCGCTGCTGGCGGTCCCACTGCTCGGCGACGGCACGGATCTGGCGTGCGAGGTCCTCCACCACCGGCACCCCGGTGAGGTGGTCGAAGCCGAGCAGCCGACTCTGGCGCGCTCCCGAGCTCTCGGTCAGCAGCAGTTCCGCTGCCTGCGTGAGGCTGCGCTCCTCCGCAGAGCCGCGGTCAAGGTGCGCCCCGAGCCGCTCTGCCCACTGGCGATAGGCGTTGGCCACGGACTCCTCGGCCGCCCAGCTCTCCGCGCGGTCGACATACGGGGCAGTGGGCGGCGACCCGGGCCTGGCTGACAGCCCGCTGCTGTCGGGGGAGGATGCGTCCGAGGACGGGGCAGCGGGTGTGGCCATGGTGGTGGCGGCCGACTGGGATGGCGCGGCTGCCTCTGCCGGATCGTCCTCCGTGCGCGCCCGGCCTTCGGCCTGCGCCTGGATGTCCGAGTTGATCTGGGCTTGCTCGGCGCGGGCGCGCAGGAGCCGGTCCATCTTGCCGAATGGCTTGCCGACGAGCTTCTGCGCCCGCTCGATCTCCTGCCGCAGCTCCTCCACCACGCCTTGCAGGGTGGTGTGCAGCCCGTCGAGCTTGCCGATGTGGTTCTCGATGCGCGTGATCAGGCCGACCGGCGGCTTCCCTGGCGCGAGCGCGGCGTTGACGTCGTCCACGGTGAAGATGGCCTGCGGGACCTCACCCAGCCCCCGGATGGTGAACTCGATGAAGTCGTGGCCGTTGTTGACCCGAGCCATGATCATCTGACCGGAGACCGTAGCCACGTGCTCGTACTGGCTGCGCCCCTCCCGGCCGGCGCGGCGCTGCATCAACGACAACTGCGTTCGCAGCGCGGTCGCGGCCTCCGTGCGCTTGGTGACTTCGGTGCCGCCCGGAAGCTCGGCGCGGAACTCCTCCGTGTGTTTCGCGGCGCGACGCTCAACGGCCTTGCCGACCAGGTCCGCGAAGCCCTGGGCGGTAGCGAGGGTTTCGTCGGCGGAGTCGACCACGTTGCGCAGGTGCTGCTCGGTGCGCTTCCAGTTGGTGTAGGCGGCCTCCAGCTGGCGGACCTCTTCGTCCGCTGCCGCCTGCTTGAGCAGGAGCGGGTTGCCGGTCGCGATGGCCTTGATCTCGCCGAACTCCAGGTAGTCCCGGCCGAGGTCGCCGTCGAGGGCCTGCTCCTGCTCGGCCCGGTCGCGGCCGGTGCGGACCTGGTCCGTGAATCGTGCCTTCCGCTCGACGGTCTGCCACATGAAGGAGTCGAACGAGCCCTCCTTGACCCAGCGGTAGACCTGCACGGGGATCTGCTGCAGGTAGTGCTGGTTGAACTGCCGCACGATGCGGCCTTCGCGCTGGGTGACGTCGCTGGGCCGCCAGGGGCAGTCGAGGTGGTGCAGGGCGATGGCTCGGTCCTGGACGTTGACTCCGACGCCCATGGTGTCGGTGGAGCCCACCAGGATGGCCACCTTGCCCAGGCGTGCGTCGCTGAACAGCTGCGCCTTCTCCTCCGCGGTGTTGGCGTCCTGCGCGAACCGGATCATGTCCTCGGGCAGGCCCCGGGCCACCAGTTCATCGCGCAGGTAGTGGTAGGCGATGAACCGTCCCTCCTTGATGGCCTTGTCGGAGGGGGTGCCACGGTCGGAGAAGACCAGCTGCAGCGCGCCCGTCAGCGGGTTCGGAGCACCGTCGCGGTCGGTGTACTTGCGGCCCTTGTGCTCGTGGTAGATCGCGGCGATCCGCTCCACGGCGGCGTCGAGCTTTCCCTGGCCGTCGGCCTCCCAGCCGACCATCCGCAGGTCCAGGGCGGCAAGGCGGCCGTCGTTGCTGATCTTGAGGAGGTTGTCGACGGAGGCGTCGACCTCCCCTGCGCGGACGATCTCCGCTCGGTCGGCGATCTCCGCCATGAACGTCTTGTCCTGGGTGGTGGCGGGGACGACCACGGTCTCGGTGTACTTGTCGGGGATCGGGAGCTTGATGTCGTCCTTGGTCTTCACGTCGGCCATGGACTTCCACAGCCGGGAGAAGTTCATCGCGTTGCGGAAGGCTCCGATGCGCTCCTTGATGCGCGGGATGCCCTCCGGAGAGATCTCCGGCGCCATCGTCTCGGTGAGGTACTGCGCCTGGAAGCTGGAGAACGCGGACAGGCCGGCCCGCTCCAGCAGGTCCGGGCGGAAGTAGTTGAGCATCACGTAGGCCTGCGGCATCGCGTTCGGGAACGGCGTCCCGGTCGAGCCGATGGCGACCCGGTTGTTCGGGTTGCGCAACTTGACCATCAGGTCCCGGGACTGCGCCGAGACCGTAAGGGAGAGCTCGGAGTTGTTGGCGCCGATCTCGGCGTTCGCGAAGTCCTGGACCTCGTCGACGACGATCCCGTCGATGCCGGTCTGCTCCCAGGAGATGCCGGTCATCGTGTTCTTGACCAGGTTCTTCTGCGCGCGCTGCGTGTGGCGCTTGAGGTCTCCCTGGAGCCGCTTGATGGTGTCCTTGGTGCGGCTGCTGACCTGCCGCAGATCGGCGCTGTTGGCGGCTGCCACGTCCAGGGATTCGGCCACGAGCGGGTCGCCGCCCGGGTTGAGCTCCGGGGCGAGGGCGTCGTCGCTGCCGGTGAGGATCTTGTGGATGCGGGCGCGGTACTCGGCGGTTTGGTCGGCGACGAACTGCTCCTGGCCGCGGCCCGAGACCGGGATCCGCTTGAACAGGCTCTGCGGGAGGATCACCGCGTCCCAGTCGCCGTTGGCGATCTGGGCGATGTAGGCCGCGGCCGTGTCTTTGTTGAAGTCCGCGCTGTCGATCGCGAGCACACGCGCGGTCGGGTAGCACTTGAGGAAGTCGTTGCGGAAGTCGCCGACGGTCGGGTTCTTAACGACGACGCACGGCTTGCTGACCATGCCCAGGCGCTTCATCTCCATGAGCGTCATCGCGATGGTGTACGTCTTGCCGAATCCGACCTCGTAGTCGAAGAAGCTGTGACCGCCCTCGTGCAGGGCGCGGGCCACGCCGGCGCGCTGGTGCGGGCGCGGTACGACCTGGTCGGAGAGGCCGGGGAAGGTGAGGTGGCTGCCGTCGCCCTGGTAGGGCACCCAGGAGTTGAACCGCCGGTTGTAGGTGTTCAGGACGTCGGTGGCGCGCTCGTGGTCCTGCCAGAGCCAGTCACCGAACAGCCTGTTCAGCTCCTCCGCCTTCGCGACGGCCTGCTCGGTCTGCTCGGCAGCTACGCGCTTGGCGTTGGAGATGTCCTCCGGGGAGGCGTCTTCGTCCACCTTGCCGGGGTGCACGACCAGCGAGTTGCGCCGCAGCAGGCGCTGGAAGAGCTCGACGGCGTTGCGCTTGGCCGTGCCGTAGACGACGGTGGCCGCACGGGACTTGAGGACGCCGCGGGGGGCCGTAACCTCCCAGTCGGCCCCGGACTCGCACGCCACGTCCACGAACTGGGACTGCAGCAGCTGGCGGATGAAGTCCTGGTAGTGGCGAGGGGCGATCCAGGTGGCGCCGATCTGGATGTCCTCGATGTCGCCAGGCGTCTTGGGCGGGGGCATGGTCCGCCGCAGGGCTTCGGCGTTGGCCTGGAAGGGGTGCTGCTCGCGCAGCTCGGGTGAGACCATCCGCAAGACGGACTCCACCTGCTCCAGCTTCTCGCCCAGGTCACCGCTCAGGTAGTCCGCGGCCAGCACGAGCCGCTGGGTGCCGGGCTCATTGAAGACCAGGTCCCCGAGCGCCTCGCGGGCTTCCTCCAGCGACTCCAGGCCGAGTAGCTCGGCGATCTCGCCCAGGCGCACTTCGCGGTAGCGGTTCAGGCTGATGGCCAGCGCGTCCTGCGGCGTGTCGGCGCTATTCTGCTCCTGCTGCGGGTGGGTGACAGCCTTGGTGAAGATCGCGGACTTCTTCGCGGTCCCGGTGTCCTGGTCGTAGATTTCGAGCGCATACACGCCAGCGGCGTACGGGTCCGTGCGGAAGGTGCCGTGGGCGGTGCGCGGGTCGCGCCTGCTCTGGCGGACGTTGAGGGCGCCGTACTTGGCGGTGTGGGCGTCGTAGTGGTCGTTGAGCTGAGTACGCAGGGCTGTTGCCCCATCCTCAGCTCCGACGGTGGACTCGGCACTCAGCAGGGAGACGTAAGTGTCCCGCAGCCGCAGGAGTGAGGTGAGCTCGTCGCCTGCGTTCTTGAAGACGCTCCTCTCGCTGAGCTCACCCCCTGCGATCTGCAGGAACGTTCCGTCGTGCTGATCGATGACGGTGCCCTCGAAGCGGTCGAGGTCATTGCCGAACATCTCCTCGGCGAACCGCATCCGCTCGACCCGCCGCTCCACGGCGGTGCGCTGTTCGGCGGCCGGGGACGCGCTCATGGTGAGCCCCTCCTCGCGTGCCTTGCGTGCGATCTCCGCCAACGCCTGCGTCAGAGCGTCGCTCAGGTCGACGCCGTCGTCCGGACGGACGGTGATGTCCTTGTCGGTGAACTGGCTGCTGGTGACGGCGTGGGTGCCCAGCACCATCTCGGGGTGCCTCTTGAAGTGGGAGTTGACCAGGATGCTGGTCTCCTCGTCCACTGCCACCTGGGACAGTCCAACCCAGTCCGGCGGCGTGGTGGGCGGCTCGCCGTCCCGCCGCCGAAGGATCAGCAGGTCTGTAACGGCCTTGGTCCCTGCCGCCTTCCAGTGGGCGCCGGCGGGCAGTCGTACCGCACCGACCAGGTCGGCGCGGTCAGCGATCTCCAGACGCGCGGTCCGCCCGGTCGAGTCCATGGTGTAGCGGCTGGTCAGCACCGCTACCAGTCCGCCGGGGCGCGTGAGCTCCAGCGCCTTGACGATGAAGTGGTTGTGCGTGGCCAGCCTGAGCGGATTGTGGAGCGGGTCCGTCATGGCGATCTCGTCGAACGGGACGTTCCCGACGGCTGCGTCGAAGTACCCCTCGGGGTAGCGGGTGGCTACGAAGGACTCGTTCCTGATCTCGGCGTCCGGGTACAGCGCTCGTGAGATCTCGGCCGTCACCGGGTCCAGCTCGACCCCGGTCATCTGCGCCGAGTCGGGCGCGAACGCGATGAAGTTGCCGCTGCCGCTGCCCGGCTCCAGGACGCGCCCGTCGGTGAAGCCCAGGTCGACCAAGGCCTTCCACACCGGTTCCACCAGGGACGCATCTGTGAAGTGGGCGTTCCTGGTCGTGGCCTCGGCCGCGTGCCACTCCGCTTCCGTCAGCAGGCTCCGGAGCTCTCCCCGAAGGGCGGCGAAGTCGCGCTGGCGCGGATCGAAGATCCCTGGAACCGCACCCCAGGAGCTCCACCGGGCAAGGACAGCCTGCTCGTCGGGCGTGGCCGCGCGGCTCTCCCAGCGCAGGGTGTGCAGGACACGAATCGCAGCGATGTTGGCGCGGACCCGTGCCATGCGCCCGGACGGCGCCAGATCCTGCTGCCCAGCCGGCCGGAAGGGCGACGCGGGCGCCACCTCCTGCGGCGTCGGCACGTGGTGGGAGACGATCCTCTCGACCGGCACCAGGTAGGGCTCGTCGTCCTCGTCCACGTCCTGCACCAGGATGCTGCCGGACACCGGGTCGGGGAGACCGCGGACGACGGCCTCGATGAGGTCCACCGCCTCTATGAGGTCGTCGGGGTCGGCGGCGGGCTGTGGATCGGAGCTCGTGTACAGCACCCGCACGCCAGGAGCCAGCTCCTCGGTGTGGTCGTCCGTCGGAGTCCAAGCCGTGTCGGGTTCCGCCGGCCGCACGGTGTGACCGACGGCCGCCATCGGTTCCGGGACCAGACCGGAGACGACGGCCTCGGCCAAGGCTTCCTCACGGTCGCCGTCGCCGGGGAGCGTCCCGTCCTCCAAGCCGTCCCACAGCTGGTCGAACAGGTCCTCCGCCCACTCCTGGTGCTGCAGGTCGGACGGCGCGGACACCTCGTGCACCGCGCCGTCCTCGCTGACGCGCACGATGAGGAACCGGCCCTGTTCGGAAGGGTCCGCCGCCGGGTGGTCGTGTCCGATGACGTAGAGGCGGTACTGACAAGCCGCCTCAGACACGCTGGTCACGGCGCGCAGAAGAATCGATCCTGCGGCGGCCTCGGCGTCCAGCTCGGAGAGTCGACGGGGTGTCTGGTACACGGTCTTCCTCCACGTACGTCGTTCGAGTGCTTGTCGGCGGGGCCGCTGCGGCTACAGCTGCCGACCGCGGGCGCGGAGGTCGTCGACCGAGGTCCCGAGCACGCGCAGCCAGGAGGGCGTCAGGTAGTCCAGGAGTGCGCGCAGTTGGTCGTCGTCGAGCTCGTCGAGCGTTGTGGTGCCGTCGATCAGGGCGTCGGCGGTGCTGGCCAGCCACTCGGTGTGCTCGCGGGTGCGCTGGATGCGGGCCTCGAACTCGGCGTCGCTCTCCAGCCCCTCGTCCTCGTTCTCAAGGCCGGCTCCCGGCTCGGGGGGCAGGCGGACGAGCTCTGCCAGGACCTCGTACTCGGCGGTGGCCTTGAGCAGGCCCAGGCGCCCGACCCGCTGCTCGTGGGTCTCGTCAGCGGGGACCTGGTCGGTAACCACCAGGGAGTCCCACAGGTCGCCCACCTGCTGCTCGACCTGTTCTCCGAGGTTGGTGAAGAAGGTGATGGGGTCGGGCAGGGCGGCGTAGCGCTGGGGCAGCCAGCGGCGCCAGTAGGCGCGGGCCTCGCGTCCGTATCTGTTCATCGTCATGACGGGGTTCTCCTTGGGTAGGTCAGTCCTGATCGGGTCGGTCGTCGTCGCCCGCCTCGGATGGCGGCGTCTCCGGGTTCTCGTTGGGGCCCTGCGGCGGGTCTGCGCCGGGAGGCCCGTAGACCTGGAGGATTTCCTCCAGGTACTGCTCTTCTCCGATCCACGGCTGACGGTGCCGTTCCTTGTGCTGGCCGTTGCGGCAGCTGCCGAGCCAGAGACGGCCGATCCGCTCGATTGCGCGCGAGAGCGCGTCCTGCCACAGGTAGGGGGCGGAGCCGGCGTCTTCCTCGGCCGCGTAGGCAGACTGGTGCGAGGTCCACAAGGCGGTCAGCTCTTCGACCAGCGCTCCGTGCTTCCACCAGCACTGTCGCGGGATCTGGTCGTTGGTCACCTCGTAGCGGTCGGCCAGCCACAGCGTCCAGAGAACGAACTGGGGCCACAGCACACTGCGCTGTGTGGGTGTCAGTTCGGTCCAAGAGATGGCGGCCCCAGGAACCCGCTCCAGCTCTGCTTGCTCGCCCTGCTGTGTTGCGGCGTCGGACGCGGCAGGGCGCTCTTCGAGCATCCCCACGCGCTCGTTGACGAGTACGAGCTCAGCGTTGACGTTGACCAGCTCTTCGGTGATCCCGCGCAGCTGATCGAAGAGGTCGTCGAAGCCACCGCCCCCGCTACTCATGCGTACCCGCCTTCTCCCGCGGCACCGCGCTGTCCGCCACCAGCTGCCGGGCGGCTCGGGTGGCGTCCTTGATCTCCTGCGCGCGCGGCCCCTCGTGGGCGCGGACGAAGCTGACATGGACGGCGGGGGTGCGACGGTGGATGACCAGGCCGCCGCGCTCGGGGATCATCCGGATGTCGGCGGGCTCCAGGACGGGGCGGCGGCGCAACGAGGTGGAGACGGAGATCCGGTCGCCGTCATCGGAGATGGATTCCACGTCCTCGTCGAACTCTCCGGTCAGGGCCGAGTACGACTTGAGCTCTTCGGGATCGGAGATACCGCCGAGGAACAGCTTCACCGTGCCGGCCGCGTACATCTTCCTCACCCCGAGCGGTCCCCAGCGCTCTTCCGCCTGGGCGTAGGACTGGAGCACCGCGAGGATGAAGATGTTCTGTGATCCGCTGACCGACATCAGGGACGGGATCTCCGGCAGGGGAGCCACGTTGGCGAGCTCGTCCAGGAAGCACCCGAACGGGATCGGGAGCCGGCCGTTCGGCGCCCGACCGGCGATGGCCTTGGCCCGGTCGAACAGCGCCTTCGCGAAGGCAGCGTTCAACGGCGCGAAGGCGGAACCTTCCTCTTCCTCTCCGATCAGGAACAGGGTGCCGGATTCGGTGAGGAACTTGTCGATGTCGAAGACCTCCGCGTCCAGCGGCGGGGCGAAGATCTCGGCCACCGCGTCGTCGTAGAGGGCGATGAACGACTGCTGGGCGGTACGCCATGTGGCGCTCCGCTCCTCCTCTGCCGCGGTGTGCTGACCGGCCAGGGCCTGAGCCAGGCTGTGCTTGCCTTTCTCCGCCAGGAGGTCGACGGCCTCGCGGTTGTCCGGGTCGGCCGCCCACGCCAGGACATCCGCCACCGGTCGTCCGTTGAGGGCGGCCGCGTGCAGCCAACAGGTGATCAGCGTCTTCGCGTTCAGCGCGAAGTAGCCGCCGTTCGAGACACCCTCATCGCTCTTCGTGGTCGCGACCAGGGTCTCGGCCCGCTTACGGGCAACCTGATAGCGCTCGCAGCCGGCGGTCAGCGGCCAGCGCAGCTGGTAGGGCCAGCCGGACAGTCCGGTCGGGTCCAACACCCACACCGGCCCGTGTTCCTTGCGGAGTTCGGCCGTGTTGTAGAGGACGTCGGTCTTGGAGCTGGTGGCAAGGACCGTGCCTTTGAACTCCAGGATCTCCGGCAGGATGATCTGGCTGGTCTTTCCCTCCCGCGGCGGAGCGACCAGGATCATCGACTCCTCGATCGTGATCCACAGGTGGATCTGTGAGGGGTCCGCGCAGCCGATGTACACCGCTACGTCGCGGATCTGGATGGCCGTAGGGTTTGTCTCGTACAAGTCCGGTCGCAGGGACGCGGCGCGGGCCAGGGCTTGCTTCTCGCCCATCGCCTTCTCCAGCTGTGCTGCGGTGGCCTTGCCGTCCGCGCCGTCTGCTCCCCGGCGCTTCCACCACCAGTAGGTCTTCCATGTGCCGTAGAGGGCGGCGATGAGCAGCGCGGCGAAAGACGCCCAGTAGGCGATGGGCCCGCCGACCCCGTCCCGACGGGGCCAGGCGGCGGCAGGATTGCCAGGGTGCGCGACGATGCCCCGCAGCGCTGTGCCCGCGACATCCCAGCTCACCGCAGCCGGACGACCGTGCGCCAAGAGACCGGATACGGCGGCGGCGGCCCACAGCAGCACGGTGAGCAGCAACAGGCCGATCACCGGCACGATCCACACTGCGTCGCGGCCAGGGCGCAGTCGTGCCGCGGTCTTGGGGGTGGCAGCCTTGGGCGTCATGCGGCAGCCCCCTTGCGCATTGCCACCATGGGCGTCTGACCTGCGGCGGCGGTCGCCTTCTCGGTCATCCTGCGGTTGGTATCCGTCAACCGGATCTCAGCTTTTGTACGGATATGTTCCACAAGATTGATCCGGGAACCAACTTGCCAGATAGCCCGGCCCGGCGCGCAGACGTTCGCGCCGTCGGCGAGTGCGTCACGGGCCCACGAGGGCAGGCCCAGGTAGTCGGCAGTGATGTCTGCCTCGGCGCGGTCCAGGTGGTAGAGCACCCGGACAGCGGTGAGTTTGAGGATGGCCGCAGCCTCGGGGGCGTGCGCGAGCACGAGGTCCGCCAGGTGGTGCATCACCGCGATAAAGCTCAAGCCGAGTCGGCGACCGTAACGGACCAACTCCTCAAACAAGCGGGCCACGGGCCTGTGCGACAGGATGTGCCAGGCTTCCTCCACGATCAGCGTTCTCTTGATGCTGTCGCCGGACTTGATCCAGCCGAAGCGGATCCACGGCCCGATCACGGCCATGAGCAGCGGCATCGCCTCACCCTCACGGGGCAGGCGGGTCAGGTCGAAGACGATCAGCCGCGCGTCGAGGTCGATGCCGTCACTGGTGGGACCGTCGAACAGGCCGGCCAAGTCGCGGTGCGGGTTGCACAGTTCGTCGAGAGCGAGGGCCGCCGGCTGCCCCCAGTCGGCCAGCTCATGGGGGCTCACGGGCTGCTGACCCAGCAGCGCCGCGCTGGGCGCGGTCAGGGCGTCGAGTACGTCGGAGAGGATTACGACGCGTTGCTGCGAGCCAGCCTTGGCCACCGCCGCCCTGTGCGCTTCGGCCAGGGCGAACTTGCACTGCGACGTGATGACCGTCCCCGCGAGTATTTCGAACATCGATACGAGGATCTTGAACTGGTGCTCCTGCGGGATTCGTCCGTCGAGCGGGTTGATGCGGATCCCCTCGGTGGCGCCGACGTCCCCGTAGACCAGGCGGATCGGGGTGATGCCGAGTTCGCGCGCGATGCCGTCCCACTCGCCCGCGCCGTCCTCCCCCTGGGCGTCGAGGACGCAGAAACTCCGGTCGCGGAAGCGCAGTTGTCGCAGTACGTAGGTCTTCTCCAGCGCCGACTTCCCGTGCCCGGACTTCCCCAGAATCAGCATGTGGCCGCTGGGCAGCCTGATTCGAGCCTTGGGGTCGTACAGGATGAATGGATCGAAGATGTAGGCAGCCCCCGAGTACGCCTCGCGCCCGATGATCACGCCTCGGGGGTCCATGCTGGAAGCACCGACGGCGGGGTACAGGCCGCACGCGTTGGTGGTCGTGGATCGGATGGCGCGTCGGCGGGTCTGCGTCTGTCGGCGGAGGGAGTCCAGGATCACGGTCAGCTCTCCTTGATGAGGCCGCCCGCGAAGGGCTGGGTGTTGGCGAAGGCGCGGTGGTGCTCGTGGTCCATCCACTCCAGGCGCAGGCCGCTGCGCGTGGCTGCATTGCGCGTGGTGTCGGAGTCCCGGCGAAGTGCCTCGGCGTCGGGCGAGGTCACCGTCACCCAGCCGGTGAGCCGCACGCCCGCAGCGCCGTCCGCGATCTCGCGCATCGTGGCCACGGACGCGCTCTGCGCCTTGCGCTCACGCGGGTCCTCGATCTTGCCGGCGCGCTTGTCGGCTTGACCGAGCTCGGCCGTGGCGTCGGCCATGGCCTGGGTGATGGCCTGATCGGTGGGGACGAGGTCCATGGTCACCGCCACCGAGAGGATCACGTCCGAGACGTACAGAAGGAGAGGCGCCATGAAGTTGACCCCGACCGGAATGACGGGCCACTGCTTGATCCAGGCAGTGCGCGAGTGCCAGGCCTTCGCTGAGCTGTTCCAGCTCCGGGAGACGACGCGGTCGGCGGGGCGGGCGTCGAGTTCGGCGGGCCATGCCGTGACGCGGTCCATGCCTGTGGTGTCGTCGATCCAGTGGCTGGGGTCGAAGGTGTGGTGCAGGTAGGACGCGAGCAAGGCCTCGTCGTAGTTCCGGATGTGTCTGAGCTGGCCGCGGGCCAGTCCTCGGATGAAGGACTCGACCTCCTTGCCGAGGGTGATGCCGTATCCCTCGTGCAGGCTGTTGTAGCGTCGCGCTTCCGCCACGAGGTCCGTGCTGTAGGGGATGCCCACGACCAGGATCAGGCGGCGGTCTTCGGCGGTGACGGCGACCTGCCTGACCAGCTCGGAATAGGAGTCCTCCAGCCACTGCGGGGCGGCAGAGTCGCGCCGTGCTGCGGCGTCGCGCAGGTGGGCGTTTGGATCGGTGGGGATGATCCTCGTGATCCACTGCAGGCGGCGGATCCGCCCTCCGCTGTCGGCCGTCGACCTGAGCAGGTACTCGTAGGCCCTGATCAAGGCCTCCTTGTCGTCGGTGTCGAGGCTGCCGAAGTCCCGCATGGCTTCGACCTCCAGGGCAGCGGTGAACCACAGCTCGTGAGGTTGCAGCACGAAGGCGATCTCTCCGAACGCCGTGCGCGATGTGATCCACTCCATGTTCCGCGGCGCCCCGGGCGGCACGTCGATCGGCACCCGCCGGCCGCTGCTCAGCCACCCAGCCTCCGGGGCCTTGGAGCGGTAGAGCAGAGTGCCGTCGCGCAGCAGACACTTGTAGGTGCGGCGGATCTCGAACCACCGCACCCAGGTCCGACCCTTGTAGGGCGCGAGGGTGGCCCAGGTGCCCGATCCTGCGATGGCCGCGAAGACGAGAACCTTGACGATGATGTTGGCGACGAGGTAACCGGCGATGAGGCCCGAGACGAAGGCACCGCACAAGATGTACTGGTCATCGGCTTCAAGTTTCCGGCCGAGGAGACCTCGCGGCCGGGGCCGGGGGAAGGTGAATGTCCGTGGCATCGGGCGCTACCTTCCGGGCGTTCGGCTGGTGATCACGAGGACTCCGTCTCTGGAGGCTCCGGGGGAGTGGGCATCGGTGGTTCGTCTGCCGGCGGGACGGGCGGCGGCTGGGCGCCACGGCTGGTGTCCGCAACCCAGGTCTGCGCGCCCGGCGAGTCAGCGCTGGAGCTGGTGGTCCTGCTGGTGGCTGATGGGTCAGCGGCGGCATCGGGCCGGGACTCGCTCGTTTCCGGTCCTGATCCTGCGTTGCTGGTTGAGGTGTCCGAGGAAGCGGGTGGTTCGCCCGGCCCTCCCATCGCGTTGGAGGTGCTCCGCTCGGCGGTCTGTTTGGCCTCCTTCTTGGCGGTGTCGGCTGCATCCTTCGCGGCCAACGCGTTCCCTGCGGGGGAGTCACCTTCCTCGGAGCCACCCTCGGCGCTGCCGTCCCCCTCGCCGTCCCCGTCGCCGCCGCCGAGGCGGTTCCTGAGTTCGCCGAAGGTGTCGCCCACCTTGCCGCCGACGTTCTGTGCGCGGCCCTTGAAGTCGTCTCTGGCGGCGTACATGGCCTGGAGTTCGTCACCCACGACCGGCAGGAACTTCGCCAGCGTGAACGGCAGGTACAGCGCGAGCCACAGGACACCGATGCCGGTGAAGACCGTGGCGAATGCTTGGCCGATGGAGGGCGGCCCGGTGCCGTTGGTGGACACCAGTCCTGTGCCGAGGGCGAGGGTCGTAAAGGTGACGTACCGGGACGCGATGATCCCGGCGATCACCCCGATCCACCGCTTGCAGTGGCCCCAGAGGTTCCTGTCGACCAGTCCGCTGAACGCCGTGGCGCCGAAGACCAGTCCGCACAGGATGAGTGCGTCTCGGATGATGAGCTCCATCCAGACTCCTGCGACGGCGGAGAGCATCGCCAGCGCCAGGAAGATCACGATGACCTGGCCGCCGGGGATAGCCATCAGCACCCCTAGGGCGACCGACACACTGCTGGCCATGCTCCCGATATCCGACGAGACCGGGGCGAACATGACGGCTGCTGCCTGGTCGCCGAGTTCGGTGGCGTAGGCGACCGCCGCAGGGGCCAGTGCGGTGACGAAGACGGAGAGCATCAGGAAGCCGATCGACTCCCCTGCGGCCTGCAGAGGCGGAACTCCCTGCAGCGCTCGTTTCAGAACCGCGATCAGCCAGAGGATCACGGTGAGGACCGTCGAAGCTCCGAAGGCCAGGCCGTACGTCCGGAGGAAGCCGGCATTGCTCCAGTCGATGGTCGTTGACGACAGCAGCGCCTTGACCATCTCGTGGAACAAGCTGGCGACGGCGTTGTTGAAGAACTGCGCGATGTAGCCCATCGGGTCGTTCATGAAGTCGATCGACTTGTTGACCGTCTGCACGATGCCGCAGAGCTTGTCGGCGAACGGGATGCCCTTGCAGATCCCGCTGCTTCCATTTGCTCGGGCCCGGCCGGCGAAGAACAAGAGCTGCATTACGGTCGCCATCACGGCTACCAGTCGCAGTCGCGCCGCCAGGCGCTTGATCGCCTCAGCCGACATAGGGCGGCGCATCGAATGAGGAGTTGGCCGAACGGAAGTCGTCCACGGAGCTCGGGCTGCCCGACCCGGTGTCCAACGGCGTCGGGCCGTCGGCCGAGGTCACGGACACCAGCTTCCAGTCGCCCGTCTCCCACTGGAGGGTCAGCGTGTAGGTGGCCCACGAGGCTGAGACGGGGAGCGGGGCGCTCTTCGAGGTCGTGCCGATCACTCCGGCCATCCATACCTCGACCGTGGCCACCTGGTCCGAGTAACTGTCGGACTTGGTGCCCAGGGCCGCAGCCCGCGCGACCAGCGTGTTCGCGTTGGAGCCGTTGATACCCAGTGACACCAGCAGCGGCTTCATCGCTGCGTCCTCGTTGCTGATCATCTGCAGGCGCGCCCCGGAGGCCGCCATCGCGTCGATGATCTTGTGCCGCGCCGCAGGGCCGGTGAAGTAGCTCGCGGAGGATCGAGCAAGCTCGTAGTTGACCGCCGCCTGGACAGCACCTGCCGGCGTGTCGGGGTAGCCCACGGGGACGCCGGCCACGAGCCTCTGGGTTGCTGTGCTGGGGTTCCCGCCAGCGCCAGTAACAGACTGGGGCGGGGGAGTCCCGGCGCTCGAAGTGGGCGATGGAGTGCCCGCGCTGGCAGGGGTAGACGGGTTCCCCTTCGTCAGATTGACCGCCAACGCCATGACGAGCAGGGCCGCCAGCACCGATCCGGCAATAGCGAGTCCACGCCACCACGGCGGCTGCTTCGCGCTGGACGGCGAGGTCTCGTCAGTGATGACTCGCGTGCCGCGCCGTTCCTGGCGTCCTCGGGCTGCCATCTCAGATCCCCATCCCGTAGACGATGGTGAAGACAGTGCCGAGAGAGGCGACGACGAAGGCGCCTATCAGGGAGCCGGCCACCTCCTTCTTGCCTTTGCTGACCTGGGCAATGTCGTTCTGCCCCTCCCCGATCTTGATGTGGAAGGAGCCCAGCGCCGCCCTGCCCAGAAGTGCACTGATGACGGCGGCCATCACGATGTCGATCACGGTCTTTGCTGTGTTTCCGAGCGCCGAGAAGGGGCCCCAGTTCGGCGCGACGCCGTTGACGAGCCCCCCGATGTTGCCGTTCGCGGCGAGCTCCACCAGATGGTGCACAGCCGACATAACTCAACTCCCTCCCAGGCCTCGACGGATTCGTGCATCCCGGCGAGGCAGCTCGGAACGACGCCAGAGGCCACAGTATAAACACACGTTTACGTTATGGCGAGAGAGACCGGCGCTCTTGATGGCGCCAAATAAAGGGCGAACAAGTGGAATGCCAACATCGACTTCCCGCAGCTCCCAGAGTCACTGCTCGGGCATGGTGCTTGGTGAGCGACATGGAATTGCCAGGTCGGCCATGGTTAATCTGGATGTTGAGGCAGGCGCGCAGCCCCGGGAGCCCCACGATTCCTGACTGCCTCGACTTGATCCAGAGGGGGGAGGGCTCCGGGCTTGGCTCGCCACCGTCCGGCCGGGTGCGAGTCGTATGAGGTATGCGAACCCTGGCTCGACATGCGCCATGGATGCTCTACTGGGGCTGTGCATAAACACATGTGTACGAGCAGGAAAGCATGAAGGCCACCCTCTGCGGGGTCGTCGCAGCTCTCGTCGTCGTGTTCGCTGTCCTGGCCCTGCCCCTCTTCATCGTTGCGGAAGTGACGGGGACTGCGAACGCGCAGACCTGTACGGGAGGACTTCAATCGGTCGGCACCGGACAGCAGGGGGCCGGGACAGGCGGAAGCAGCACGGTCTTTGAGGGCACAACGAAGTCGGGCAGCGGCCAGGTCATCGTGCCTCTCAACCCTCAGGGGCCCCAGGCCGTCGCGGCGTGGAACGCGAGTCAACTGCGGAACGCGGCCACCATCACCAATGTGGCCCGGACCCGGTCACTCTCGCCGCGGGCTGCCGTCATCGCCGTGGCCGTTGCGATGCAGGAGTCCAGCCTCAACAACCTCGACTCCGGGAACCTCGACTCGGTAGGGCTCTTCCAGCAGCGCCGCAGCCAAGGCTGGGGAACTGTCGCCCAGTTGACCGACCCGGTCTACGCCTCCAACAAGTTCTACGATGCACTCGTCAAGGTTCCCGACTGGCAGACCGGCGCTCTCAGCACCGTCGCTCAGTCGGTACAACGAAGCGGCTTCCCGTACGCCTACGCCAAGTGGGAACGGGCCGCCGGCGCCGTGGTCTCGATGACCTGGGGAACGTCGGCAGTGACGTCAATCTCAACCGGATGCGCAAGCACCGGCGGGAACGATCCGGTCGCCAACTTCAACGTCAAGAACCCGCGCACAGCGGCCCGGGCCATCGCGGCTGCCCGCAAGGAGGCGGGAAGTAGAGGTTGGTACCAGAGGTGCGACAACTTCGTCGCCCAGTCCTATGGCTGGCTCTACTCCGGTTCCAATACCGCGAACGAGCACTGGCAACGACTCGTGGCTGCGGGCCTGGCCCACCCGGGGGACAACAGTCCGCCTGCCGGGGCGCTCTTGTTCTACGACAGTGGCGAGCCAGCCGGCCACGTAGCCCTGTACCTGGGCGGCGACATGGTCGCCAGCAACGACGTCTTCGACTCCTACAAGGGCGAAGGCGTGATCGCCATCGTCCACCGCTCAGATATCACCGACGGGCACTGGAGGCTCCGCTATCGGGGCTGGGCAGCGCCCAGCTTCCCCGGAGCCGGCGGAGCAGCAACGTTCTGACATCACGGGGGAGGCAACAAAGCTCATGGAGAGCTCAGTGCACGTACGCATCGCCACTGACGGAAGCTGCTTCATCGACGACGAGTTCTTCCCGGTACCGCCGGGAGCGTCCTTGAACGAGGCGGTCCTTCGACACCTCGCCCTGGAGGCCGCCGCTCTTGAGGCGCCGGTACGGGCTCTGATTCACGATGAACAGGCCGACTACACCGTTGAGGTCGAAGTTCGTCCCGACGGCGCGAGCTTGCCCATCGGTCACCCGGAGACCGCTTCCATTCCGTCGACGGTCTCCGCCAACCTGCCAGGGGACGGGCAGGATGCAGGTCAGCCATGGATCCCAAAGCGTGATTCCCAGCAACTGGCTGATCCCTCCACTACCTGGGAACCTGTGCGGCCGGACCGGCCGTATGAACCACTTGTCGAGCCTTACCGAACCCGCCTGGTGAACGTGCTGAGCCTGGCGCGGGGTGGAGATCTCGCTATGGCCAGCCGCAGCGCTGACGAGCTCATCGGCGAGCTATCCGCGATCTACGCATCCACCCACGTCTCCATGTTGGCAGCCCTGACCGTTCGCGGTGACCTGGCGCATCTCAGTGGCGACTTCCAATATGGGCTGCAGCTCTGGTCCTTCGTAGCCAGGCTGTGGGGACGGGAGCTCGGCTCCAAGCATCCAAGCACTGTGCGAGCCGCTGGTAACGCGGTTGGGTGTTGGCGGCAGCTCGGACCCGCCGACGCCGTCACAACGAGCCGGGCACTGATCGAGCTGCTCAATCAGGTTCCGATCCCGCGGGCCGAGATTGCGCATCGACTGATTGAGTCGCGAACGAAGCTGTAACACTGGATAGCTGATGTTCATTCAGGAAGGATGGGCTCCATGAATCCAATACGCGTGGGCCGCCTCGTTCTTTTCCTCCTGCCCTATGTCCTGGTGGCCGCGGGCGTCCTTGTTGCGGGCAAGGTTCACGGACAGGCCGGCGGCGGTCATGTGGCGTTCGAGGCCCTCGTCATCGCTGCGGTCGGAGTGAGCTGGGTGAGCATTCGAGGCTGGCGTACCCGCCGGGGCTCTCGGCGCTAAGGTGCCGCCTGTTGGCCAGTGGGGAGTCGGAGAGTCGCCGTCGGTTTGGCCACTTGGTTTCCTCGCCTGGACTCGATCGAGTGCACTGCGCGGCCAAAGACCTGTCTTGGCATGAGAGTTCTGAGAGGCTGGGGCATCTGAACCGCGGAGGGCCGCCATGGAGGACGAACCCCTGGACAGGTGGATCGAGCGGCGGGAGCGCCGAAAGCGAGCCGTCGGAGCGCGATGCGCGGCACCTCTGGAGGGAGGTCGGACGCGAGCGGCACACACCCGTCCGGCACCGGAGTCAGGATCCTCATTGACGTCGGCGAGGGCGGCAGCTTCCCCTTCGTCGCCCACCTCGCCGCCTACGCCAGCCTCGCCCCCGCGCCCCGCAGCTCCGGGTCATCGATCCGCGGCGAACAACCCTCCCGGCGCGGGAACAAGCAGCTCAAACGGGCCTTCTTCCTGTCCGCGTTCGCCGCCGTGGCCGACCCCGCCTCGCGGACCTACTACGACAAGGATCGCCCAGGGCAAACACCACACCCAGGCCCTGCTCTGCCTCGCCCGCCGCCGAGCCGACGTCCTGTTCGCCATGCTCCGAGACGGCACCTTCTACGAGCCCCAACTCGCCAGGTCAGGCTGACTCGCCGAGCGTCCGCCTCGCTTCGGTCCACAGCCGCTCGAACTCTGCCGCGGAAATCTCGGCGGCCTCGGGTTGGTCCTGCCAGCCCTCCATACGGCCTTCGGCGAGAACACCGAACTGCCGTTCATAGCGACTCATCGCCGCAAGATCAGCGTGATCGCGCAGATGGAGCACCTCGGCCAACGAAGCAGCCGTTGCAGGCCGTGAGTCCTGCCCTCGGACCTCGACCTGGCGCGCCGCCCAACCGCCATCGTCAGCCTCGAAGTACAGCCACAGATCCTCGTCCTCGTAGTAAGTGCGGAACCAGGTCGTCATGCCGCCATCCTCACCCATGACCTTGACCAAACCCATAGGGGCACCCCCCCGCGCGGGTTGGGACGGCGCGGCTCGATGGACTCGTCGACCACCATCCACTCGACACCCGCATGATGGTCAGGGCGCGAGCTGGAGGTCGGGCAGTCCCGGATGGCGCATGGGTGGGGCAAATCGGGTCAGCGCCCCGCCGTCGTGGTGCGCCATTTTGCGACGGTGGCGTCGGAGACGCGCATCTGGGTGCCGATCTGGCGGTGGGTGAGGTGGGTGCTGGCGGCGAGGAGGGCGGTGATGTCTGGGTAGCCGAGTTCGCGGGCGCGGGCCTGGTGGTGTTGGCGGGTATGCCAGGACTTGGTGCCGCGGGTCCAGTCCCAGCACGGGAGGGCTTCCAGGGCCTGGGCGCGGGCCGGGTGGAGTCGGCCGGTGCGGTGTTCGCGGCGCTGGTCGGCGGACCACGCACCCAGCATCAAGCCGTCCGGGGTGATCAGGTCTTCGGGGAGATCGGCTGTGCCGTGGGTGCGGGCGTGGTCGTGGAGGGCCTGCAGGTGGCGGTGCCAGTGGTCGTCGTCGCGGTAGTCGACGGGCTCGCTCCAGCTCCAGCCGGGGATCGCGTCGAGTTCAGCCCGGAGGCTGGCGGGGAGGGTGCCTGCCGTGTGCCGGGAGCGGACCACGAGGATGTTGCGGCCGAGCAGGTAGCCGTCCGCGGTGGTGTGGCTGACGGGGATCCGGGCGTGGCCCTGGTCGCGGAGGAAGGCTTCGGTGTGGGTGAGGAGTTGCCGCCATCGGTGGCCGGTGGGCAGGCTCCAGGTCCAGCCCGGGTAGGCGGCCAGTTCCGCCGCCTTCGCGAGGGGGAGCCGGCCGTCGACGAACCGCTGCCGGGCCCGCACCGCCCAAGCCCCGAGGTCGAAGCCGTCCTTAGTGACGTAGGAGTGCGGGATCGGGATCTGACCGTCGTGCTGGCTCCACTCACGGAGGGCGCGGATCGCGGCGGGCCACAGGTCTTCCTGGACGCGCCAGCGCCAACCGGGCAGGGCCTCCAGCTCGCGGATCTGCGCCTGTTTCAGCTCGCCGCGGCGGTGGCGGGTGCGGCAGGCGTGCAGCCAGCGGCCGAGCTGGTAGCCGTCCTTTGTCACCAGACCGGAGCTGATACCGGCCACGCTGCCGTGCCGGCCGGCGTAGGCGCGCAGCTCGGCCAGGCCCTGGGGCCAGCCGCGCTCCTGGCTGGGCACCCACAGCCAGCCCGGCAACGCCTCCAGCCGCTCCCGCCGCTCGCGGGTCATCACGTGGTGGCCGCTGGTGCCGTAGGCGCGCTGCTTGTCCACCCAGCGGCCCACCAGGTAGCCGCCCGGGTTGCGGTGCCGCTGCGGGACCCGGGCGTGCCCGTGCGCGGCGACGAACTCCAGCAGCGCCTCGTAACCCGCTTCCCAGCGTGCCTCTTCCGGGTCCCAGGTCCAGCCGGGCAATTGCTCCAGGTCGCGGGCGCGCCCAGGGCGCAGTTGACCGCGGCGCCGGGCGGTGCGGACCTGGCCGACCCAGACACCCAGGCGGTAGCCGGCCTCGGTGCGGTAGTCGACCGGGGGACGCGCGTCGCCATGGGCGGCGACGTAGGCCTGAAGGGCGCCGTACCCGTACTCGTAGGAATCCGAGCCGTGCTCGATCACCCGCGTGGTGAACGCGGTCAGGAACCGGGCACCGACCTCGCCGGGGAAACACACCTGGATCTGCTCCGGCAGCACCGGGGCCGGCTCCCCGCCCTCGCCGTAGCCGCCGAGACGCCGGCGCAGCACACCCAGTGCGGTGTCCAGGCGGTCGTCATGGTCGCGCAACGCGCGGACGATCTGCCACACGTGCCGAAACGCCGAATCCTCCAACACGGCCTCGCCGCTCTCACCCTCGGCCAGGTAGACCGGCACCAGGATCACCGACGGGGCGGCGCGGTCGGGACTGATCCGCAGCGCCCGCCCGACGGCCTGGGTGATGTCGATCTGGGAGCCGCGCGGGGCGATGAACGCGACGCCGTCCAGCGCGGGCACATCGATACCCTCGGCCAGCACCCGCACATTGTTCACCACCGTCCACTCCCGCGGACCGGTGTCCCGCAGCCGCTGCAGAGCGGCGGCGCGCTGCTTTCCGGGCATCGCACCGTCTAGGTGGAGCGAGGTCAGCGCGGCGACCGGCCGGCGGTCGGCGGGCAGCGCCGCCACGGTACGGGCCAGACTCCGGTGGAACGCCCGGGACTGCGCAACGCGGTTGTGGAAGGCCAGCATCCGGCGCAGGCCGAACGTAGCGGCGGCCTGGGCCAGGGCGATCTGCGCCGCGGCGGTCGCCGCCGGGAGTCTGCCCGCACCGAGCTCCGCCAGGTCCAGCTCCGAGTTGTCCAGGACCAGTTGGTGGGCCTCGCGCCCGGTCACGCCGACCACCACCAGGCGGTAGTCCTGCAGCAACCCCTGGGCGATCGCCTGCGCGAACGACAACGTGTGCAAGCGCGGCCCGTATACCTGCTCGTCGTCCATCCCCACCAGGTCCTGGTCGCGCTCGGCGCCGGTGTGGACCTTCGGAGTCGCGGTCAGGAACAGCCTGCGCGCGGCGGGGATCCTCGCGTCGTCCAGCACGACGGCGAACGCCGCCTCGCGGTCACCGGCCGTGCGGTGCGCCTCGTCACACACCACCAGATCCAACGGAGCCAGCACCCCGTCACGGTGGGCGGCGAAGGCCTCGGCTATGCGCGGCGAGGAGTGGTAGGTGCCGAACAGCACCCGCAGACCATCACCCGTGCGGTGGGGCACTGTCAGGAACGCGGCTATCCGGTCTGGGCGGGTGGTCGTCTCCAGGCCGAGCTCGGCCTCCAGCTCCGCCAGCGTCTCACCGGTCGGGCTGTCGCTGTCGCGTTCGGCCGCCTGGCCCGAACACACCGCCAGCACCGTCAAAGGCACCCCGGCGTCGGCCCGCCACGCGCGCACCGTCTGCGCGAGCAATCCTAGCGACGGGAGAAGCACCAACACCGTCCCACCCGCGCCGACCAGAGCTGTCGCGGCACGGACGGCCACCAGCGTCTTCCCGCCCCCGCACGCCATCACCACCTGGCCCCGCCCGCCGCTGGTCAGAGCGGCCGATATCGCGTCAAGGGCCTGACGCTGGTGCTCGCGAAGCTCCATCACGACGTGCCGCTCCGATCGCTGGATGTCATTTGGCTCTAGGTGCCGGTCTGTGGGGTCAGTGGGCTAGGTACCAGGTCTACCGTGAGCGCCAGAGGCGGTAAGCACCCGCCAGGATGAGTGCGACGCCCGGGAGGGACAGGAGCACGGCCCACGGGCCGGTAGGGATGCGGGCGGCCGTGGTCAGGGCGATACCCGCGCCGATGAGCATCGTGGGGATGGCTCTGCTGCGGGGCACGGGCTTGCGCCAGATCACGCCCTTAAGGATCAGCAGTCCGACGATGATCCATGCCGCCGCCACGGTGAATACGGCGCTGTAGCTGATGACGCCCGCGGTGTGGAGTGACACTTCTGCTCCGGGTGACTCGGTGATGCGATCGGATTTCCGTGAGAACAGTCGGGTGCCGGCGGGGGCGAGCAGTGGCACCCCCGCCCCCACCGGTCAGTCATGCGCTGCTACTCGTGCCAGATGTAGCCGAAGTCGGGCTGCCACCAGTCCGTGTGTCAGGGGTGGGGGTGGGTGGTGAAGTACTGCCAGGTGCCCCAGGTGTCGAGGCTGGTGGTGTCGGTGTTGTCGTGGACGTATTGCGCGGTGATGCGGTAGAGGGCGTAGTCGGGCAGGGACTTCCAGGGCAGGTATTCCTGGTAGAAGTGGCAGTCGGTCAGTGCGGCGCAGCTGACGGTCTGGACGCTGGTGTTGTGCCAGGCGCCGGAGTAGTAGCGCTGCAGCACGATCTGGAGGTGTCCGCCGGTGTGGACCGGTGCCAGGGTGGTGCGGAACAGGGGGGCCTGGGCGGGGGCGTCGCGGTAGTAGACGGTGTAGTGGTTGCTGTTGATGGTGGTGGTGCTCATGCCCAGGAGCATCTGGGTGGTGACCTGGGCCCAGTCCCAGGCGGTGCGGCTAGTGGCGGTGGCGGGGTTGGTGCGGTAGTCGCCGGCGTAGGCGGCGGTGAAGACGGTGTTCCGGGTGATCTTGTACCAGGCGCTGAAGTTGCCGTGGATGTCGGTGCTGCCGGTGGCGATCACGGTCTTGGTGCCGGCGTAGGGCTGGGCGAACAGGGTGACCTGGCGGCTGTTGTAGGTGGCGCCGAGATGGGCGGTGACGTGGGCCCAGGCGCCATAGCTGTAGGCGCCGGCGTTGGCGGTCACGCTCAGCGTGGTGTTCGCGCGTGCCACCTGCACGGTGGCGGTGGTGTTGGCGGGCAGGTAGGCGCTGCCGCCGTCGTAGCTGAAGGTGTAGGTGTTGGCGGCGCCGATGGTGGGGGTGTCGTGGAGGGTGAAGCTGCCGTCCGTGGCGACCGGCAGGGTGCCGAGCACGGTGCCGTGGGGGTGGGCCAGGTCGGTGCGCGTGACGGTCAGGGCGCCGGTGGTCAGGTGGGCGTTGCCCGGGTGGGGCCAGTTCAGGTGCCCGGTGATGGCGAGTTGGGCGCCGCGGGCGCTGGTGGTGGGTGCGGTGAGGGTGAAGTAGGGGGCGTACTTCGCCACGTCGACAGGGAAGCTCAACGTGGCCGGTGCGTGGGTCGCGTCGCCCGGGTAGTCGACGCGGTAGCTCAAGGGCCCTTGCAGGGGCGCGGTGTCGTGGATCGTGGGCCAGGACCAGCCGTTGACCGCTGAGGGCGTGTAGACGATGTCGCTTTGGGCGATGCCTCCAGGGTGGGTGGCGTCGAACCGGGTCACGTGGAGCGTGGTGCCGTCGGGGAACGGCATGCCGGAGTTGAGGCCTATGGCCACCGAGACCGGCTCACCCGGCGCGCTCGCTGACTGGTACGGCCGGAGCGCCACCGGGGCGATGTCGGGCTGGGACTGCACCTGCAGGGTGGGAGCGCCGCCGGTGCTGTCTTGGCCGACGGCGTACAGGTGGCTCTCATCGGGGGCCCAGGCCAGTCCGTGCGGGGCGAGATGATCCTGGTTAGCGGTCGCGTAGATGTTGTACTCGCCGCTGCTGTCCGCGGACAGGGTGCGGTAGGTGGTGTCGTTCAAGGCTGCGGCGACGGTGCCGTCGGGGGCCACGGCGAGGACGTTGCCGGCCAGGGGCCAGTGGTAGTGGCCGTCGGGGGTGAGGTCCGTGGTGTGGAAGCGGCCGTCCACGCCGGTGGCGGAGCCGGCGACGATGTCGTGGCCGTCGGGGGTGAGCGCGATGTCGCCGAGGTCGGGGATGGCGAGTGGCCCGTTCGCGGTCCGCGTCAGCGTGCCCGCGCTGGCGGTGTAGACCGAGACCGTGGAGGCTGCGCCGTTCTGGGCGGCGGCGACCAGCGCGGCGGACGGGCCGGGGGTGGAGGTCAGGGTCGGCGGGGTCGGCCACGGGTTCGGGTCGGCGGCCAGGGTGACGGTGCCGGAGGCGGTGAGCGAGCCGATGCCGCCGGAACCGGCCACGCCGTAGCCGAACCAGAGGCTGCCGCCCGCGTAGGCCAGCGAGTCCGGTCGGGTACCCGGGCCGGTGGGGTAACTCGCGGTCTGGGTAAGGGTGCTGGTGTCGATCGCGGTGATCTGGTCGCCGCCGGGCAGTGCGGCATACAGGGTGGTGCCGTCCGGGGACAGGGCCAGGCCGGTGGCGCCCGTCGTCTCGGGGATGGTGGTGACGGTGGCGCCCTGGAGGTCGGTGACCAGGATGCCGGACGTGCCGGTGCCGCCGCTGACGAACAGGTGGCCGTGGGCCTGGTCGACGACCAGGTGGGAGAAGTGCGCGATCGCGAGCGGCGTGCCGGTCGCGGCGGCGGAGGCGGCAGGGCCGGTGGCGCCGGTGATCGCGAGGACCAGGGCGGTGGCGCAGGCGGCCAGGGGGATGCGGGGGGATCGCATGACGCGTGGGTGCTCCGGAGTGGGAGGGGTGCCCCGACCGGAGGGTTCCGGTCGGGGCACCCGCGTGTGTGGGTTGGGGTTAGCCGAGCCAGGCGAAGGGGGTGTTGTCGCCCAGTGCTGCGGCGTCGGCGGCCGGGAGGGCGGTGTTGTAGACGTGGACGTCGGCGATCTGGCCGGGGAAGTCGGCCTGGCTGCCGGTTCCGCCGTTGTCGGAGCCGCCGATCAGGAACGGGCCGGTGGCGTTCCAGGGGCTGGGGTTGTTGCCGGTCCCGGCGAGGCGCCCGTTGATGTACAGGCTCATGTTGCCGGTGGTGGCGTCGAAGACGCCGACCAGGTGGGTCCACTGTCCGGCGGTGGGGGTGTTGCCGTTGCCGGCGGCGGGGTAGGCGGTGGCGCTGGCGCTGTCCGTGTTCGGCGAGACGAACGTCCAGCCGTGCAGGGCGGGGGAGTATTGCAGGTAGAAGGCGCAGCGGGCGCCGGTGGTGTCGCGCTGGCACAGGGCGGTGTCGTACTTGGCTGTGTCGTAGCCGGTGTTGAGCTTGACCCACGCGGAGACGGTGTAGCTGCCGCTGGTGGTGACGATTTGTCCGCTGGTGGCGGCGTAGCCGGTGGTGCCGTCCAGCTGCAGGTTGGTGCCGGTGGGGTTCGACGTGGTCAGCGACGGGTTCGCCGTCACCAGGGCGCTGTCGGTGTTCCAGGTGGCGTTGCCGTTCAGGGTGGCGCTGGTAGTGCCGGTGACCGAGTCGACGGCGGTGGTGCCGGTGCCGTCGGCGAGGTTCCACCAGTTGGTGGCGGTGTTGGTGACGGTGCCCAGGCTGAGCGGCGCTGCGAAGGTGGCGACGCCGCCGCTGGGGGCCGCGCCGGGGTATTCGGTGAGCTGTCCGGCGGCGTCGATGGTGTACAGGTCGGGGTTGCCGTCCGGGTTGCCGTTCGGGTTGGCGGTGGTGATGGGGCCGTTGACGTCGCCGGGGGAGGCGATGGTGCCGCCGTTGGGGACAGTGAGTGGCAGTACGACCGGGTCGGTCGGGGTGGGCAGGGTTCCGGTGGCGGTCAGGCCGGCCCAGTTCTGCTCGGCGTGGCCGGTTTCGCAGGTCCACAGGATCAGCTGGGTGCCCAGTGTGGCGTTGGCGCCGGGGTCGGCCAGGCAGGTTCCGGAGTTGACATTGACCAGGCTGCCGGTGCTGCCCTGGGTCCACTGCTGGTTGGTGCCGCCGTTGCAGGTCCACAGGTCGACCAGAGTGCCATTCGCGGTGCCCTTGTTGGCCGCGTCCAGGCACTTGCCGTTGATGCGAACGGTCTTGTCGGTCTGCAGAGTCCACACCTGCGCCGCGCTGTTGTTGCAGGTGTAGATGTCGACCTTGTTGCCGTCCGCGCTGCCGTTGCCGAAGTCGTCCAGGCACAGGTTGCCGGGCGGGGTGATCTTGGACTGCAGGACCGTGGTGGGGGCGTGGATCAGGGCGGGGACCTGCTCGGTGCCTCCGGCCATGAGGCCGACGCTGGTGTTCATCGTCAGCGGGAAGGTGTAGAGGGTGCCGGTGGAGTTGTCGCGGGCCCACAGGGTGGGAGTGCCGCCCTTGGTGGCGCCTGCGCTGTTGACGGTGCCGCCGACGATGCCGGGGGCGATCAGCGTGAAGCGGGACCAGTCGCCGTCTCCGAGGAGGATCGGGTTGATCAGGGCCGGGCCGCTGGTGGCCTGGTAGAGCCACAGCTGCTGGACGGTGCTGCCCGGCACGGTCTCGGCGGTGATCACGAAGCTGGAGCCGTTCTGGAACAGGTCACCGGGGGCGGTGAGCTGCTTGACGCCGGTCCAATCGGTGGCGTTGTAGCCGACCGTGGTGCCGCAGCGGGTGGTGTCGCTGGTCAGGCAAGCCTTCTTGGAGACGTCGGCGTTGTTCCCTTGGGTGAAGCCGCCCTTGGTGGCGCTGGTGTTGAGGACGTTGAGGTCGTTCTCGGCCACGTACATGTGGCCGGCGCCGGGGCCGGTCGTGCTGTGGTTGTAGGCGTACATGTCGTCGACCGCGCCGGTGAACGCGGTGCCGCGGTGGGCGAGGTAGTAGTTGGCCCAGCTGTCCTTCGTCGGGCTCTGCGCGGCCGTCGACAGCAGGGTGGGGGTGGTGCCGGGGGCGCTGCCGCCGGCGATCAGATTCAGATCGCCGGTCTTGGTGACCGCGGCCAGGTCGGGGATGCCGTCGCCGCTGAGGTCACCGGCCATGATCTTCTGGTTCGGGTTCCAGGGGGCGTAGAAGGTGTAGCTGGCCGGGACCTGGGACAGGTTGCCGGCCTTGTCGACCGCGGCGATGTAGAGCGTGTGCACGCCCCAGTTGACGACCGGCGCGGTGATGGTGGCGGTGGCCTGCGGGTCGCCGGCCGCGTCCTTGCCCGCCGCAGTCGCGTTCTGGGAGCCGTTGTTGTCGGCAGCGGTGGGCTGCCCGTCCAGCTTCCACAGGAAGTGGTCCACGCCGGAGGCGGAGCAGCCGTTGGTCGTGCCGCTGACGGGGTAGAGGGTGCAGGTGGCGGCGGGCAGCGGGTCGACGGCGCTGACCGGCAGGCTGAGCTGCGCGGTGATGCCGGCGGTGCCGGTGCCCGCGCCGCCGCCGATCCGCGGGAACGCCGTGCTGTCGGTGACGGTGGGCGTGGCGGGCGGGGTGGTGTCGAGGTTGAAGTGGCACTCCGATACCCATGCGGACGTCAGGTGCGCGGAGCTGTTGGTGACGGCCTGGACGCCCCAACCGTACTGGTGGCCGTCCTGCAGTGTGACCGGGTTGGCGACGCTGGCCGAGCCAAGGGCGGTGCCGATCGGATAGTTCCCGTTCATCAACTTGTTGTAGAGGACCTTCGGTCCGCCGCTGCCGTTGTCGCCGTTGTTGTCCCACAGGTCCAGGTTCATGCCGACGTGCTCACCGGTGATCTCGGCCTTGCTGTCGGCGTAGAAGCTGACGCCGTTGGCGCCGGCCGCGCCGATCCAGCCGACGGTGCCGTTGTTGCACGCCGCGTCCGCGGGGTTGACCGAGTTGGGGGCGGTCCGCGGGTTGGTCGGAAGGTCCGGCGGCACGTCGAACGTGGTGGTGATGCTGAGCGCGGTGGAGAACCGCAGGTAGTTGACGTTGCCGCTGGTCTGCGACTCGTCGCCGAACAGGCCGATCGTCCAGGAAGTGACGCCGGCCTTGACCAGCTTCTGCACCTGGCTGGTGACGGTGAAGACGGCGTCCTTGTTGCTGCAACTGGAGTTCGAGTTCGACCCGCTGGCTACCGTCGTGGCCACCGGCGCGTAGTTGGCGTCGTCCAGACCGGGCTGATTGTTCCAGTCAGTGCCGGAGTTGATCGACCCGGTGGTGTGCAGGGTGACCGGCTGGTTCTGCGAGCAGTTCCAGCTAGCGGCGTAGGTGTCCGGCGCGGTGATCTGCGAACTCTGCACCACCGCGGTGCTGGGTATACCGCCGAGCGGCACCTGGTAGAGGGACCGCTCCAGCCCGTTGCCGCAGCTGCCGCCCCACTGCTGGTAGCCGACGCCCTCGCCGCTGGTCTGCGGGGTGTCCCACTGCGGCGACCCGGAGCAGGTGCTGCTGGAGTACACCTCGTCATAGCCGCCGGTCGCACTGGTAATAGGGTTTGTGTACGGATCGATGTACAACGGGTAGATGGTTCCGGAACCGCCCAGCAGCGTCGCGTTCGGCGTCAGGGTCACCGCGGTGGGGGTGACGGCCATGGCGACCGGGTCCACCTTGGCGCTCGAGCCCGGGCCCGCAGCGGAGGACGTGGCGGCGCTGCCGTCGCTCGTCGTGCCGCCGGAAGGCGAGGGGGAGGGCGAGGGGGAGCTGGGGGCGCTCAAAGTCGAGGCGCTGCCCGAGGCGGTGGTGGAGGAGTCCCACATGACCGGCTTCGGGGCGGCGAAGGACAAGCTGCCGTCGGCGGCCTTCGCCGTCAGATCACCGGCCGTGTCCGTGCCGAGGGTCAGGCCCTGGGTCGAGGCGGCCAGAGTGAGCGACTTGAGGGCCGGGTTGGCGGCCGCCGTGGCGTCGTGCACGACCAGGACGTCGGAGAAGCCGCCCTGGTTTGTCACCGACGCCGACAGGTCCACGCCGGGGAGCACCGACGGATACAGCGCGGTGCTGCCGCTGACCGTCGGAGCCGGGAGGGTGAAGGGGAGGCTGTAGGAGAGCTGGTGGCCGGCCGGGTCGGTCAGCGTCGCCAGGGGGCCGGTGCCGCCGCCGGACAGCGTGACGCCGCTGGGGGTCGCGGCCGGACTGTAGCTGCCGTCGCTGTTCTTGCCCAAGGTGCCGTCGACGGGGGTCCAGGCGCCGTTCTTCTGCACCCGGACGGGCAGCGGGTTGTCGGTGGAGCTGAGCGTCCCGTCGGGGTTGGCGACCAGCTGGTGGGTCTGCGTGGTCGCGGCGGTGACGGTGACGGGCTGCCCGGTGGCGGCGGCCTGGGCCAGTGCTGTGGGGATCGGCCCGGTGGGTGTGCTCGGGTCGGCCGGTGCCGGGCTCGCGGTCGGTGACGGATCGGGGAGCGGGGTGCTGGCGTCGGCGAACGCGGGCGTCACGGAGCCGGTCAGCATGAGGGTGGCGACGGCGGATGCGAGGGCCCACCGGGGCGGTCGCCCGCGCCGTGGACTCTTTCGGACAGAAGCGGACAGCATGGGGCAGAAATTCCTCTGATAAGTCGTCAGATAAGCGGAGTGAGCTTTATCACATCTGCTTTAGGTGCAGCACTGCTGCGATGTCCGATTTGCCTCCCGAACGTGCCGTTCGCCCCCGCATGAATCGGACACTTGCGACACGCACTTGACGTTTCGGCAGGTCATAGCGCCGCGACAGGGTATGGCGCGATCGCCTGGGCATCAATAGCCTCCCGCTGATCATCTGTGCTGGATGGTCTGCGCAATCGACGGACCGTCAGAGGCCGTCGCATTTCTCAAAGGGGTTCTCGATGGGTGGCAGGCGGCGCTGGTTCGCGAGCGTGCGGCACCGGGTCTTCGGGCGTACGGCGACGACCGTGACGGCCATGGCCGCGGTGCTGGCAGTGTGCGCGCCGATGGCGGTCGCCGACGGCGTGACGGGCTACCACTTCCCCGGCGGCATCTGGAACCCCAGAACCCTGCCGGCGACGCCGGCCGTGGGCGGCCACGCCCTGACCGGCCTGCCGACGGCCACTGCGGCGAAGGGCGTGAAGGCGCTCGGCCGCTACCAGCCCCAGGCCACCGTCTGGCCCACGGCCGGAACCAGCACCGTCGCGCTCACCCGCGCACTTGCCGCGCCCACCGCGACCGCGCCCAGTCCCACTGCCTCAGCCACCGCGCGGGCCAGTGCGCACCCCTCGACCAGCGCAACTGCGGCGTCGGCCAGCGCTTCGGCCCGCAGGAGCGCGGCCGCGGCCCAGCGCGCCGGCACTGCTGGCGCGACCAGCAGCGTGCCGGTGACCGGCCCGGTCAAGGCCGGATCCCTGCCGGTGTGGGTCGGCCCCGCACCGGCCCCGCATACCGCCCACGCCAACACCGGTGGGGTGATGCCCACGCAGGTGAGGGTGCAGGTGGCGTCGCACCAACAGGCCCTGGCCGCAGGCGCGAACGGCATGCTGGTCAGCCTCGGGCGAGCGGACGGCGCGACCGGCACCGGCACGGTGCAGGTGGTCCTGGACTACTCAGCGCTGGCGAAGGCCTACGGCGGCGGCTACGGCTCCCGCCTGCAACTGTTCCAACTCCCCGCCTGCGCACTGACCACCCCCGGCGCGAAGGGCTGCAGCACCCGCACCCCGCTGGCCTTCACCAACCGCGCGACCGCGGACCAACTGGTCGCCACCCTCACCCTCGGATCCGGCAGTGCGACCGCGGGCAGCGGCACTGTCGCTTCGCGCTCTGCCGCTCGGACCGCGCTGGCTCCGATGGACACCACCTCGTCGATGACGCTGGTCGGCATCTCGTCCGGTGACGCGGGCTCGCAGGGCAACTACGCCGCGACCTCGCTCAGCCCGTCGGGGTCCTGGCAGGCGTCCGGTACCGGGGCGTTCACCTACTCCTACCCGATCGCTGTGCCTTCGGCGATCGGCGGCAACGCCCCCAGCGTCGGGTTCTCCTACGACTCGCAGGCGGTGGACGGGGAGACCTCGGCCCGCAACTCCCAGGCCTCGTGGATCGGTGACGGCTGGAACTACCAGCCGGGCTTCGTCGAGCGCACCTACCGCGGCTGCAACTCCCTGCTCGACTCGAGCGGCAACCACATCGTCAAGGGTTCGGGGGACGAGTGCTGGGGCGGCGACAACGCCACCATCTCCTTCGGCTCCCACTCCGGCACGTTGGTGTCCACCACCAAGGACACCTCGGTTCCCGGGATCGTGGCGCAGTGGAGGCTGCAGGGCGATGACGGCACCATCGTCCAGGAGCTGTCCGGCGCGCAGAACGGCCTGTACCAGGGCATCTATTACCGGGTCCTGAGCACGGATGGGTCGATCGCCTACTTCGGCTCGAACCACGCCCCCGCCACGACCGCTGAGAATGCCAGCCCGCAGACCACCCCGGGCGACTCCTCGACGAACTCGGCCTGGGGTGTCCCGGTCCTGCACCCGGTCTCCGGGGACCCCTGCTATAACTCCACGGACGACAAGGCGTCCAAGTGCTCGAGCCCTGAGGGCTGGCGCTGGAACCTGGACTTCACCGTTTCATCGACCGGCTTCGTGCAGCGCTACGACTACAGTACGGAGACCAGCTACTACGACCTGGGCGGCGGCCAGGTCGCGGCGTCCAACGGGTCGGGCACGCTGACGAAGTACACCCGCGGCGGCACCCTCGCGCAGATCTCCTACGGCTACCAGCTCGCCGACGAGCTGGCCGGCCGGACCCCGGCGGCGCAGGTGGTGTTCGCTTCCAAGCAGCGCTGCCAGACCAGCCAGAGCTTCGACTGCACCGCCGCGATCAGTTCCTCGAATGCCACCAACTGGCCGGACGTCCCCTACGACCTGAACTGCAACTCCACCGACTCGACCACGCTGCCGCAGGGCTCGACCACGGTTCCGGCCGGGGTGTGCATCACCTCCTCGCCGACGTTCTGGACCACCACCCGCCTGGACCAGGTCATCACGAAGGTCCACGTGATCGACCCGACCAGCAAGGCCGACAAGGGCCTGGTGCCGGTCGACACCTACCAGCTCGGCCAGCTGTACTCCAACGCCGGCGGCACCGTCGACCCGGTCACCGGCACCACCGTCGACGCCAAGGACGCGGGCCAGCTGCAGGCCGTGATGTGGCTGCAGTCCATCGCGCACACCGGCAACGCCGACTCCTACGACGGCGGCACCACTGCGATCACCCTGAACCAGGTCTCCTTCACCGGCACCGAGATCGACAACCGCGTCAACGACGCCAGCCCCGCCGCGCCGCCGCTGTACCGGCCCAGGATCGCCTCGATCCAGACCGAGACCGGCGAAGGCATCACCGTCGAGTACAACAGCACCCCCTGCTCCGGCCTGACCCTGTCGTTTGCCAGCGCGGACTCAAACACGCACTCGTGCTACCCGGTCTACTGGAACCCGCCGGGCAACTCCAAGCCGGTCCAGGACTGGTTCAACAAGGTCACCGTCCACCAGGTCACCGCCTCCGACCTGACCATCGCCGGGACCTACACCCCCAGCCAGACGAAGATCCCGGCCGGTTCCGCGCCGCAGGTCTCCCTCTACTCCTACGGCACCCCGGCCTGGCACCGCGACGACTCCGCGCTGACGGACGACCAGTACCGCACCTGGGACCAGTTCCGCGGCTACAACACCGTCACCGTCCAGACCGGCACCGCCCCCGACCCGATCACGCAGACCACCACCACCTATCTGCAGGGCATGGACGGCGACTACAAGTCGGACGGCACCCAGCGCTCCATCAAGGTCAGCGACTCGGTCGGAGACTCGGTCACCGACAGCAACTGGCTCGCCGGCGCCGCCCTGGAGAGCGACACCTACACCGCGGCCGGCGGCACTATCGACGCCAAGACCGTCACCCCGGTCGTCGACGTCACCCAGACCGACTCGGTGACACAGACCCCGTGGACGGACTGGAACACCACCGACAACGCCGGCCAGACCCAGCCCGCCCTGTCCACCCTCCCCCCGCTCGTGTCCTACCGGTCCAAGGACTCCACCAGCCGCACCTACACGCTGCTGAAGAACGGCGGCTGGCGCGAGAACCAGACCGTCACCACCAACGACAGCCAGGGCCGCCCCACCGCCGTCGACGCCACCGCCGACCTGACCGGAACCAGCCCCGCCGAATACTGCACCACCACCGGCTACGCCGCACCCGCCAGCGGCAGCCCGATGATGCTCATCTACCCCGACCAGACCACCAAGGTCGCCGGCTCCTGCAGCTCCCCGACCACTCTGATCTCGGACAAGCAGGTCTACTACGGCGGCGACGGCACCCTGACCAACCTGGGCACCTTCGGGCAGCTCGACACCACCGGCCAGGCCACCGGCACCCGTGCCGCCACCTCCTGCACCAGCGGCACCATGTGCTCGGGCAGCAGTGAGAACTGGCAGACCACCGGCGCGATGACCTACGACAGCGCCGGCCGGATCACCAAGGCCCTGGACGCCAAGGGCAACCCCACCACCAGCACCTTCACCCCGGCCTGGACGAGTGCGGGCAACAACACCAACCCCACCACCAGCGTCTCCACCAACTCCCAGGGCTGGACCACCACCAGCCAGCTCGACCCACTGCGCGGCCTTGCCACCGAAAACAAGGACACCAACGGCCGCGTCACCGACATCACCTACGACGCACTCGGACGACGCACCGCCGTCTGGCTGCCCGGCCGCTCCATGAGCGCCAACCCCACCTCCCCCGACACATCCTTCTCCTACTCGATCGACCCCGGCGCCGTCCCGACGGCCCCCGGCAGCACCACCGTGACCCCCGGCGCGCCCACCTCCGTCACCACCAACACGCTGCGCGACGACGGCAGCTACGCCACGTCGATCACCATCTACGACGGGATGCTGCAGCCCCGCCAGACCCAGACCACTCCGGTGGGCAGCAGCATCAACGGGCGTCTGATCAGCGACAGCTTCTACGACTCCCACGGCTGGCCGCGGGTGAGCTACAGCACGTACTCGGAGCCCACCAGTTCGCCGTCCACGACCTTGTGGGCAGCCAAGGAGACCGACGTCCCCTCCGAGTCGGCGACCGTTTACGACGGCCAGGGCCGGCCGACCAACGCGGTGCTCTACCACCAGGGCGTGGAGCAGTGGCAGACCGCCACCAGCTACCCTGGCGCGGACGAGACCGACCACAGCCAGATCCAGGACGCCAACGGCAACGTCATCACCGGCAGCGGCGGCACCTCCACCCAGAGCTTCACTAACGCGCTCGGGCAGACCACCTCCACCGTCGTCCAGAACACCGACGCCCTGGTCAAGCTGACCGGCGGCCAGATCATCCCGTCGGGCACCTCGCTCACCTCCGGCGCGGTGCGCCTGGCGATGCAGGCCGACGGCAACCTGGTCATCTACTCCCTGGCCACCGGCAAGTCCCTCTGGGCGACCGGGACCGCCAGCGCGGGTGCTTACGCACAGTTCGGGACCGACGGCAACCTGCACGTCTACAGCAGCACCGGCACCTCCCTGTGGACCTCGGGCCTGACCGCTTCCAGCGGCTCCGTGATCCAGCTGCAGAACGACGCCAACCTGGTCATCTACAACAGCGCCGGCACCTCGGTGTGGTCCAGCAACACCTGGTCGGCCAACCCCGGCGGCAACGCCACCACCAGCTACACCTACTGGCCCACCGGTCAGGTCCACACCATCGCCGACAGCGCCGGGAACACCTGGACCTACCAGTACAACCTGCTCGGCCAGAAGACCTCCCAGACCGACCCCAACACCGGCACCAGCACCTTCGGCCCCTACGACGTGCTCGGGAACCTGCAGCAGACCACCGACAGCCGCGGCCAGACCCTGTCCTACCAGTACGACTGGGACAACCGCGTCACCGGCACCTACACCGGCGCCTGGACCACCAGCCCCAGCGCGGCCAACCAGCTGACCGGATCCCTCTACGACACCCTGGTCAAGGGCTACCCGACCTCCTCCACCCGCTACGTCGGCGGCGCCAGCGGCAAGGCCTACATCCAGGCCGTGACCGGCTACAACACCGCCTACCAGCCGCTTGGTTCGACGCTCACGATCCCCGCCAGCGACGGCTTCGCGGCCGCCGGCCAGAGCGTCGCCCCCGCCAGCGGCACGGTGACCTACACCCTCGCCAGCACCTACACCCCCACCATCGGAAAGCTCGACACCACCAGCTACCAGGCCGACGGCAACCTCCCGGCCGAGACCGTCAACTACGGCTACTGGCAGACCGGCCAGCTCAACGGCTTCGGCAGCAGCATCTCCGGCGCCCCCGCCTACCTCGGCCAGACCGGCTACGACCCCTTCGGCCGCGAGACCCAGGCCAACTACCAGACCAAGGCCAGCGGCGAGCAGTTCGCCACCACCGCCCAGTACGACCAGACCACCGGCGCACTCACCCAGACCAGCGCCTCCCTCCAGACGCTCAGCCAAGCCCTGGACGTCGTCAACTACCGCTACAACCAGGCCGGCGAGATCACCGCCGTCGACGACCTGCAGAACAACACCACCCACGACACCCAGTGCTTCACCTACGGCGCCTTCCACCGCCTCACCCAGGCATGGAGCGACACCGGCGGCACCACCAGCCCCAACATCACCGACCCCACCGTCGGCGACACCGGCAGCTGCATCAACGCCACCCCGCAGACCACCAGCACGGCCCCGATCAAGACCACCTCGGTCGGCGGACCCGCCCCCTACTGGCAGTCCTACAGCTACGACCTGCTCGGCGACCGCACCGGCATGGTCAACCACGACACCACCGGCAACGCCGCCAACGACACCACCCAGACCATCGCCTACCCCGGCACCGACGGCACCACCAGCGCCGCCACCCCGAACCAGGCCACCAGCATCACCAGCACCAACCCGTCCCTGGGCAGCACCACCCAGACACCCAGCTACACCGACCCCAGCTACAGCGGCGTCAACGCCGGCAACACGATGAAGCGCACCACCAGCGGACCGCTGGCCACCGCCTTCGCCCTCTCCGGCGGCGGCAAGCTCTGCGTCGACGACGCCCAGGCGCTGACCACGCCCGAGAACAAGGTCCAGATCTACACCTGCAACAGCTGGATCTCCCAGCAGTGGACCATGGCCACCGATGGCACCGTCCAGCTCACCGGCAAGGGCGTCTGCCTCGACACCGCCGGCGACGCGGTCGCCAACGGCACCAAGGTCGTGGTCGACACCTGCGACAGCAGCAAGACCACCCAGCACTGGAAGCCCACCCCCGGCGGCAACCTCGCCAACCTGGGCACCGCCAACCTCTGCCTGGCTGACCCGGGCGCCAGCGCCACCATCAGCACCCAGCTGATCGTGTGGACCTGCGGCTCCGGCGGCCAGACCTGGACCACCCCCGGCGCCAGCCAGACCCTCGCCTCCCCACAGACCTTCACCTACGACCCCGAAGGCCGCACCAGCACCGTCACCGACTCCGCCAGCACCGGAGCCCAGGCCAGCAGCTACCTCTACGACGCCTCCGGCAAGCTCCTCGAGCAGACCAC
>NZ_JBGCCK010000030.1:0-79042 GCF_041262525.1 Streptacidiphilus sp. MAP12-20 | reverse complement strand
CGTGCGTGCGGTGAAGCCTAGACACCTCCACCACACCGGAGGTCTTCGTCATGATCAAGCCCCCAGGACCGTCAACAACGCTCGTGGTCAATACATCTAGGGCGGCGCGCGGAGGGCCTCGCCGCGAGCGAAGAGGCCACCGCCATCCGCCGCAGGCTGGCCGAGGCCAACCCCGACGCCTACGAACCCGACCTCGCTTCCTCGCTGAGCAACCTCTCAGTCCGGTACGGGGATCTAGGGCGGCGCGCGGAGGGCCTCGCCGCGAGCGAAGAGGCCACCGCCATCTACCGGCGACTGACCGCGACCAACCCCGACGCCTACGAACCCGACCTCGCTTCGTCGTTGATCAACCTCTCGAACCGATATGGGGGGTTGGGACGACGAGCGGAGGGCCTGACCACGATCGAGGAGGCCACCGCCATCCGCCGCAGGTTGGCCGAGGCCAACCCCGACGCCCACGAACCCGACCTGGCCACATCGCTGAACAACCTCTCGGTCGGCTACGGAGAGGTGGGACGACGAGCGGAGGGCCTGACCACGATCGAGGAGGCCACCGCTATCCGCCGCAGGTTGGCCGAGGCCAACCCCGACGCCTACGAACCCGCCCTCGCTTCCTCGCTGCACAACCTCTCGATCCGGTACGGGGACGCAGGGCGGCGCGAGGAGGGCCTCGCAGCGAGCGAAGAGGCCACCGCCGTCTGCCGGCGACTGGCCGAGGCCAATCCCGACGCCTACGAACCCGACCTCGCCTTGGCCCTCAACAATCTCTCGATCCGATACGGGGCTGTGGGGCGACAGGCGGAGGGCCTGACCGCGATCGAGGAGGCCACCCCGCTCTACCGGCGACTGGCCGAGGCCAATCCCGACGCCTATGAACCCAACCTGGCCATGGCCCTCAACAATCTCTCGATCCGGCACGGGGCTGTGGGGCGACAGGCGGAGGGCCTGACCGCGATCGAGGAGGCCACCGCGCTCTACCGACAACTGGCCGAGGCCAACCCCGACGCCCACGAACCCAACCTCGCCTCGTCATTGAACAACCTCTCGAACCGGTACCGGGATCTGGGGCGGCACGCGGAGAGCCTGGACGCCATCGAAGAAGCCACCGCCATTCAGCGCAGGTTGGCCGAGGCTAACCCCGAGGCTCACGAACCCGACCTCGCCATGGCGCTGTGGACAACAGCCTGGACGCTGGCCAGGGGCGACGAGGATCTGCCCCATGCGCTGGAGGCGGCTACCACGGCAGTCGAGATACTCGCCAGACTCACGGACCGGACGCCTGCGGCGTACGGCGAACGCCTACAGGGCGCGCGCCGCACCCTGGCCGAGGTCCTGGGGAAAGTGGGCCGCACCCAGGACGCGGCGGAACTGCTTCGCCTGATCAACGGCAGCATCACTCCGGCGAGCGGTGCGTGATGGCGACGCAGGCGCAGACCCCGGCCGCACCTCCCGCGGCTCCACCGCGCCTCAGCCGAAGAGCCGCCCCAGCACCAGCCCGGCCGCGCCGAGCGCGACCGCGTCAGGCCCCGCCGGGGCGACGGAGACGCTGACCCGCTGCCACTCCGGGTCGGGGAGCCGGTCGGCGATCACGTCGCGGACGGTCCGGAGGTAGACGTCAGGCGCTGCCACCACCTCACGGCCGCCGAGGACCACCTCGTCCAGGTCCAGCAGCCGGACCAGATTGGCCACGCCCTCGCCCAGCACCCGGGCCGCAGCCTCCCGAGTCGGGGCCGCCGCCCAGACGGCCTCGACGCAGCCCTTGCTTCCGCAGCGGCACCGGGGACCGGCCGGGTCGAGCGTCTGGTGGCCGAACTCGCCCGCGTTGGTCCGGGCGCCGCGCTGGACCGCGCCGCCGAGGACGAGGCCGGCGCCGAGTCCGTGGTCGAGGTGGACGAAGGCGCGGTTCGGCGAGCCCAGCGCCCCCAGCACACCGGCAGTGCTGTCCTTCTCGATCAGCGCGGGCAGCCCGACGCGCGCGGTGACCTCCTCGGCCAGTCGCAATCCGTCCCACGCGGGTGCGCCGGTCACCTGGTGGAGCAGGCCCGCCCGCTGGTCGAGCGGGCCGGGTGAGGCGACGCCGATGCCGAGAACGCGGTCGCGGGGCAGGCCCGCCAGCAGGCGGCCGACCTCCTCGGCAAGCAGGTCCAGCACCCGCTGCGGCCCCCAGTCGGCCAGCTCGATCGGGATGCGGCGGGGTGCGGCGACGCCTCCGGCGAGGTCGGCGCGGAGGACAGTCAGGGTGTCGCGGCCGAGCTGCGCGCCGACGGCCCAGCGGGCCTGGGGCACGAGGGTGAGCAGCGTGCGCGGCTTGCCGCCGGTGGAGACGCCGCGCCCGGCCTCGGCCAGCAGGCCGTCCTCGGTCAGCCGATGCACGATCTTGCTGACGGCCTGCGCCGTGAGGCCGGACGCACGAGCCAGTTCGACCCGGCTGACGCCCACTTCGCCCGCCGCCCGGACCAGGCTCAGCACGGCTGCCGCGTTGTGGTCCCGCAACGAGGAGAGGTTCGCCCCGGCCGCCTGACTCACTCGGGCGGCTCCGGAGGCAGGGATCTCCGGGGTTGCCCGAGCTGCGGGTGTGGAAGGAGTCGGCACAGGACAAGATTATGCGCGTTGCTTGCCACTTAATCCACAGTGTTGTTTAACTGGAGGCATGGCGAACAGCACACAGAGCAGCCCCGCACCCCTGCGCGTAGGTCTCATCGGCTACGGCATCGCCGGCGCGGTGTTCCACGCACCCCTGATCGCGACGACGCCCGGCCTGGAGCTGGCGGCCGTCGTCACGGCCAACCCCGAGCGACAGGCCCAGGCCGCCGCCCGGTACCCGCAGGCGCGCCTGCTCGACACGGTCGAGGAGCTGTGGCCACTCGGCCTGGATCTGGTCGTGGTCGCCTCCCCGAACCGGACCCACATTCCCCTCGCCACCGCCGCGCTCACGGCCGGTACCCCTGTCGTCGTCGACAAGCCGCTCGCCGCCACGGCGGCCGAGGGCGCCGAGCTCGCCGCGCTCGCGGAGAAGCGCGGGCTGATGCTGAGTGTCTTTCAGAACCGACGCTGGGACGGCGACTTCCGCACCGTCGCCGAGCTGGTCCGATCTGGTCGACTGGGCCGCGTGCAGCGCTTCGAGTCCCGGTTCGAGCGCTGGCGGCCCGTGCTCAAGGGCGGCTGGCGCGAGCTGGGCGACCCGGCCGAGGCGGGCGGACTCCTCTACGACCTGGGCAGCCACCTGGTCGACCAGGCGCTGACCCTCTTCGGCCCGGCCGCAAGCGTCTACGCCGAGCTCGACGTGCGCCGCGATGGAGCTCAGGCGGACGACGACTCCTTCCTCGCCCTCACCCACGCCGACGGAACCCGCTCCCACCTGTGGATGAGCGCGACCGCCGCCGAACTCGGGCCGCGCTTCCGGGTGCTGGGCAGCGAGGCCGGCTACGTCAGCTACGGCCTCGACGGCCAAGAGGACGCCCTGCGCGCCGGTCGCACACCCGCCGACGAGGGCTGGGGCGAGACACCCGCAGCGCTCTTCGGTCGCCTGGGCACGGTCGACGACTCCGTCGCCCACCCGACTCTTCCCGGCGCATACCAGGACTACTACGCGGGCATCGTCGAGGCGCTGCACGGACGCGCGGCGGCACCGGTCGAACCCCGCGACGCGGTGGCCGCGCTCACCGTGCTGGAGGCGGCGCGCCGCTCCGCGGCCGAGGGCCGGACGGTCGCGCTGTGACGACCACCGCCGAGCTCGTCGAGCAGGAGAGCCGCCTGCAGTTCGCCCGCTTCACCAACGAGGACGCCTGGCGTCTCGGCTGCCTGCTGGTCGACCTGGCCCGGGAGCGCGAACTCCCGGTGACCGTCGACGTGCGCCGCGGCGACCAGCAGCTCTTCCACTGCGCCCTGCCGGGCACCAGCGCGGACAACGACGCCTGGATCGAGCGGAAGATCCGCGTCGTGCGGCGCTACGGCGCGAGCTCGTACCTGGTCGGCCAGCGATTCCGGGAACAGGGCAGCAGCTTCGAGGAGAAGTCGCGACTGGACCCGGACCGCTATGCCGCGCACGGCGGCGCGTTCCCCGTTGTGGTCGTGGACGCCGGCCTGGTGGGCACGGTGGCGGTCTCCGGACTGCGGCAGCTGGCCGACCACAAGCTCGTGGTCGAGGCGCTGGAGAAGTTCCTGGAGGGGTGACCGGCCGGATGAGGCTCAGGCGAGGTGCGCGGCGTCGTTCCAGCGCTCGACGGCGCGCGCCCCGTACTCCCAGGTCAGCACGGAGAGGGTGGCCGGTCCCAGCTTGAAGCGCTGACCGTACTCCGGCGGCATCCCGAGCCAGCGCGCGGTGAGGATGCGCAGCAGATGGCCGTGGGCGAAGACGACGAGATCGCGGTCGGCGGCGTGCATCACCGTGGTGTCCGGGTCGGGAACGCCCGCGCGCGCGTCGACGTCGGCGAGGAAGTCGTCCACCCGCTCGCAGACCTCGCCGAGCTTCTCGCCGCCGGGCACTCCATCGCGCCAGATCAGCCAGCCCGGGTGTGCCTCGGCGCGGATCTCCGGGCCGGTCAGCCCTTCGTACTGGCCGTAGTCCCACTCCAGCAGCCGCTCGTCGGTAATGAGCCGGTCCGCGAATCCGGCGAGCTCGGCGGTCTCGCGGGCCCGGGACAGCGGGCTGGTGAGCACCTCCGCCTCGGGCAGCCCCTCCCACGGCTCAGCGGCGAGACGCGCGGCGAGCCTCCGGCCCATCTCACGGCCCTCGTCCGTCAGCGGCACGTCGGTGCGTCCGGTGTGCCGGCCGGTGGCCGACCAACCGGTCTCACCGTGCCGGACCAGCAGAATCCGCGCGGGCATGAGAGTCCTCCAAGCATCGTGGCAGCGGCCCCGGACTCCCCCATGATCCCTGACTGTCCCCCACCCCGCCGCCGAGCCCCTCCAGCGCGCGAGGGGCGCACAGCTCAGCTGTCGCGGGAAGGGAGGTGACGGAGACCGGAAAGGATGAGATCGAGGCCGTATTCGTACTGGCCGGGACTGTCCTCCGCGTTGGCGAGGACCTCGGGGCCCAGGTCGGCGAGGTGGGGGTAGAGCTCGGCCGGAAGGGCCGCGATGCGGCTGCGGAAGAGCTCAAGCGCTTCGGGCCGGGCGCAGACGCGGATCTCGCGGAGCGCCGAGCCGATGGTGAAGCGCGAGATCGTGCCGTACGCGCGCGCCGCGTCCTCGCGGTTGAGCCCGCCCTCGCGGAGCAGGCCGAGCATCCGGTCCATCGACGAGGTCGCCACGTCGACGAAGTCATCCTGCCCCGTCGACTCGGCCAGCAGCCGCAGCACGGCCGGGCGGCCGGTGAAGAGTTCGTGCACAGCGAGGCAGGCGGCCCGGAGCTGCTGGTCCCAGGTCCCCTCCGTGCTCGGCGGCGTGTACGCGGCGAGGACGCGGTCCCGCGCGGCGCGGAAGAGCTCGTCCTTGCCGCGGAAGTAGGTGTACAGAGCCATCGTGCCGACGCCGAGGTCCTCGGCGAGTGCACGCATCGAGAAGGCTTCCAGGCCCCGCTCGTCCATCAGGCGGAGCGCGTGATCGATGATCAGCTCAGCGCTCAGCGAACCCCGTGGCGCACGCGACCGACGCGCGGGCCTGGGCGGCGCGACGGTGGCGATCGACTGCTCGGAGGGCATGTCTGGAGCGTACACAGGCCTGGTGAACGGCAACGTGTGGGCTCCTCGGAATGCTGTTCAGGGCGGTTGTGGATGCACTAACGTACAGCGTACAGTAGTGCGTACGTTTCACTGCCCACGGTGGCATGCGGACCGTTTCGCGCAGCCACCGGACGGCGCGTGGCCGCCCAGCGTTCACGCCGAACGGATCGCTCAGGTGGACGCGTACACCACGGCCTCGGCGTCCGCCGGGTCAGGGCTCGGGCCCGGACGCGGGCGCGGGCGCGGGCGCAGGTGGGGCACCGGCGCGACCAGTCGCGGGCGCGGGCCCGCTGCAGCCGCCCCCGCAGCGGCGGCTTCCGGATGCCTCGGGCTGCCCGCCGCTGTCATGGGTAGGTGCAACACTGGCGGGCACCATGAACCACTCGACGCACACGCGGGTCGACCCGCCCCTCACCCCGCTCGAATCGCGGCTCGCCGCGCTCCGCGGGGACGCCGCCGCGCGGAGCATGGACGCGCGGGCGCTGGCCGCTCTCGCGGCGAATCCCGGGTGCGGTCGGCGGGCCGTGCTCGACGCCGCCGGGGTCGACAAGGCCGCGCTGGCGACACGCCTGGGCAGCCCCGCCGCGTTCGGGCAGTCGCCCTTCGCGATCACGCGCGGGCTCGCGTTCGAGCGGCGGTTGCGCGCCGACCGCTGCACCGAACTGGTCGCACTGCTCCGCTCCCACCTGCTGCCCGAGGCGTCCGAGCAGGCCCGGGTCGAGGTGCCGGATCTGCTGGTCGGGGAGGGTCCGGCGGTACGCGCCGCGCGCACCCGCGTCGTGCTCGCCGAGGCGGCTAAGTCGGCGGAGCACGACGGCGCGTGGACGCTGCTCGACCATCCGCTGCTCCGGCTGGAGGTCGCCGGGTCCACGGTCTCGCTGGAGCCCGACGCCGTCGTGGTCCGGCCCGACGGACGGTGGACGGTGGTGGAGATCAAGTCCTTCCCGATCCTGGACGGCAGCGCCGATCCTGCCAAGGTCGGCGCCGCCGCCCGACAGGCCGCCGTCTACGTGCTGGCGCTGCGGGCGACGGCAGCCGCGCTGGACGGCGTCGACCTGCCCGACTCCCCCTACGTCGATCCGGAGGGTCTCGCCGCCGCGCCGACGACGACGGGGCTGCTGGTCTGTCCGCGCGACTTCTCCAACGTGCCGGTGGCCGCGCCCGTCGACCTGCGCAAGCAGCTCGCGGTGACCCAGCGTCAGCTCACCCGCCTCACGCGCGTCGAGCAACTGCTCGCCACGCTGCCCGCCGGCGCCCGGCTCGACGAGGAGCCGACGGCGGTCGACGCGCTGGCGCACGCCTACGCGCCGGACTGCCTCGCCGCCTGCGAACTGGCCTTCCACTGCCGCTCCCAGGCCCGCGACGCGGGCTCGGTCGAGACCCTCGGGCGCGGCGTCCGCGGCGAGCTCGGCAGCCTCACCACGGTCGCCGCCGCCCTCGCCGCGACCGGCCCCGGTGGCGCCCTCGCTCGCGCCGCTCAGCTGCGCCACGAGGCCCTGGGATCGTCGCCGAAGCCCCGCAGTGCAGAGGACGTCCTGCCGGGCGAGTTGATCGGCCGGGCCGCGACGGTCACGACGCTCGCACCGAGCACGCCCGACGCGCCGACCACCTACGGCGGCTCCGCCGCGCCGACAGCGCAATGCCAGGCGGGCATCCCGAACTCCCCGGACCAGTCCGCCACAGCAGTAGCCCACGGCGGGCCCTCTGCTCCGAGCGCGCACGGCGGGACGCGCCGACTGAACGCGTCGGGTCAGTCCGTCACCGCAGCCGACCCGGGCGGGCTGGGCGGGCCGGAGGCCCACGGGCTGAACGCGTCGGACGAGTACGGCGATGGGCGCGGCGGCGCGGCGGAAGGGCAGGGTCGATGAGTCTGTTGACGACGCTCGCCCGGCTGGAGGCCGTGCGGTCCGGGGTGGCGCAACCGCTGGCGACGGTGTGTCATCGGCATCTCGCCGCACAGCCGTTCGTGCTGGTACCGCTCGCCGCCGCGGGTGAGGCGGGGGCGCCGTTGGCCGCGCTGTTCGGGCGGGAGCGGGAGCGGCCGGTGCTGCTGACCGTTCCGCAGCCGCTCGACCGCGACCTCCGGTTCGCATTCCTCGCCCACCTGGCCGACGAGCTGCTCCCCTACCTGGAGGGTTTCGGGGACGACGTCGAGCTCCTCGAACGCTCCGTCAAGGACGAGGAGACCGGCGAGAAGAAGACCGAGGTGCGCGAACTCTGCGCGGACGCGCCGCAGCTGATCGTCCCGAACGAGGGCGGCGTCGAACTGCTCCGGTTGCTCGGCCGCTCCATGCGCTTCCGCCGCACGGCGGAGGATCCGGACCCGGGGCCATACCCCGCGCCCGCCCGCGTGCCGCTGCTGGGCCGGTGGCTGACCCATCTGTCGGACCGCGCGCGGATCCCCGGCTCCTCGCTGCTGCTGCCGCTGACGAGCGTGCTCGCCCGGCACTGGGCCACCGGGCAGAGCTCGCTCGAAGACGCCCACCTTGGCGCACTGCTCGGGTGGATCGCCCCGCCGGACGGCGGACGCGGCGAGCAGGCCGCGCTCCGCGCCGAGACCGGCAGGGACGCGCGCGGCCAACTGCTCTGCCCGCCGGCCGGTCCGGCCACCGATCCGGCCTTCGACAGCGCGCTGCTCGGCCCGGCGGTCACCCGCTACGACGCGGCCCGCGCCGCCGGCGACGAACGGCTCGTCAAGGCGCGGACGGCGGAGCTCGACGCGTTGCTGGAGTCGGTGTTGCTGCCGGTCTGGGAACAGGTCTGGCACGGCATCGAGCTGCTGCGCACGCTGCCGCCCGGCGCACGCGTCCAGGAGCGGTGGGAGAGCGACCGTTGGTCCTACACCGCCCACCGCGATCGCCTGGCGGCCGGCGAGCCGCCGCAGCCGATCCGGGACGACGCCGTCACCGCCGCGCGCAAACTGGCCCAGCGCGAGCGCGAGCAGACGCGACTGGATCTCCAGGAAGCGCTCGACGATCCGCTCGCCATGGCCGAGCACCGGCTGGCCGGTCAGGCCTTCGCAGGCGAGGTGGTCGCGGTCGAGGCCGCGTACGACACGAGCGGGCGCAGCCCCAAGCCGCGCCCGCTGGTCACCGTCCGCACGGACGACCGCCCGCACGCCGAGCCGGGCGGCGAACTGCACCGGGCCGGCGGCCCGGCCGCGCAGAAGGCCGAGCTCGCGGCGGTCGACGCCGAGGCCGGACTGCTGACGGTGCGTCTGCTCAGCGGCATGGGCCGGAAGAAGGAGCCCGAGCCCGGCAGCGTTCCCGAGCCGGGCGAGCAGGTCTGCTTCACCCTGTTCGAGCTCTCGGCGCGCCAGTCGGCCCCACTGCCCGAGCCCGAGGACACCCCCTGGACCCACGGAGGCCCGCCGCAGTGACCCCCGTCCTCTCCTCCTCACCAGAGCCCTCCCCCGCCGAGCAGGCGAACGCCGCCGTCGCCGCGATCCTGGACTCGGCGCTGCGCGGCGGCGAGCGCGGCACGGTGGTCGACTCGCCCCCGGGCGCGGGCAAGTCGACGCTGGTCGTCACGGCGGCGCGCGAGCTGGTCGCGGCCGGCGAGCAGCTGATGATCGTCGCGCAGACCAACAGCCAGGTCGACGACCTGGTCGACCGGCTCGCGCGGGCGGACGAGCGGCTGGCGATCGGGCGTCTCCACGGCAGTGACGCCGCTCCGGCGCAGAGCGTGCTGCGGCATCCCGGCGTCGTCGCGTCCACGAAGGCGGCGGAGCTGCGTGAGCTGCCGGTGGTCGTCGCCACGGCGGCGAAGTGGCAGTGGGTCAAGGACGTCGAGCCGTGGCGTCACGCGATCGTCGACGAGGCGTACCAGATGCGATCGGACGCGCTGCTCGCGGTGGCGCGGCTCTTCGAGCGGGCGCTGTTCGTCGGGGATCCGGGGCAGTTGGACCCGTTCAGCATCGTGGGCACGGACACCTGGGCCGGGCTGAGCTACGACCCCTCCCAGAGCGCCGTCGTCACCCTGCTCGCTCACAATCCGGGCATCGTGCCGCATCGGCTGCCGGTCTCCTGGCGGCTGCCGTCCTCGGCTGCGCCACTCGTCTCGGACGCGTTCTACCCGCTCGCGCCGTTCCGCGCGGGCACAGACCCGGGCGCTCGGCGGCTGCTGCTCGGCGCCGCCCCCGCGCCGGACCCCCGGCTCGGTCGCGGGCTCGCGCTCGCCGCGGACGACGTGCTGGACACCGCGGCCGAGTCGGGCTGGGGGTTGCTTGAGCTCCCTGCCCGGCACACCGTCCGCACCGATCCCGAGGCGGTCGCCGCGGTCGCGGCCGTCGTCGCCCGGCTGCTGGCGCGTGGCGGCTCGGCCTGGTCCGATCAGGACGAGACGCCGCTCACCGCCGACCGGGTCGCCGTCGGCACGGCCCACCGGGACCAGGCCGCAGCCGTCCGCGCGGCGCTCGCCGCGCTCGACGTCGACGGCGTCACCGTCGACACGGCCGACCGCCTGCAGGGCCGCGAGTACGACGTGACAGTGGTGCTCCACCCGCTCTCCGGCCGCCCGGACGCGACGGCGTTCCATCTGGAGACGGGCCGCCTCTGCGTGCTGGCCTCCCGCCACCGCCACGCCTGCATCGTCGTCACCCGCGCGGGCATCCCCGAGCTTCTGGACGCGCATCCGTCGACGGAGCCGGTGCTGCTCGGCGTGACCTCGAAGTTCCCCGACGGGTGGGAGGCGAACCACGCGGTGCTGGAACACCTGCGGGCGTTCCGGGTTCCGGTCGCGCCGTGACCTGGCGAAGAGGGGCTGCGGGCGGCAGGCCGCGGGACGCCCGGATCGCCCGAACGCGGGAATCGCACGGGAATAAGCGAAAGTACAGGCCCTGTTCCTAACCGGGCGGCCCGCGTCGACAATGGAATGCGGCTGTCCACCCGCGGCTGCCGATCCGTGCTGCCCGTTTCGCCTGCCCCAGGAGGTGCCCGATGTCCGACTCCACGGCCGACCGCTCGTCGCAGAGGAGGCTCCGCCCTGCCCCGCTGCTCTTCGAGCCCGGCATCGCGGAGCCGGAGGCGGAGCACTTCTTCGACCTGGAGTCCATCGAGGACTCACGCGAGCTGCTCGCCCGCGCGACCGAACTGACCCTCGCCTTTCGCGCGGCGGCCGAGCGAGCCGGTGAGTTCCAGGCGATAGCGGCGGCGCAGCTGGCCGACACGCGGCGTTTCGACAGCCTGAGCCTCGAGGAGATCGCTGCGGCGGCGGACTGGACGCCGGACTACGCCGCGAAGATGGTCGAACACGGGCGCGGCCTCCAGCGCCGCAGACCGCTGGGCTGAGGCTCGCCGGTCGCCGGCGCGACCCCCTCGGCCGGCGCTCGGTTGCCTATCGGAGCCAAGGATTCCCCTTGGCATATGCCAAAGGCAGCGGATATTACCCCTCCCTGACCGCCCCTGTCCGGCATTCCGGCGTTCCGGTCCGGACGCAGCAACCGCCTCGGTACAGCTGGACCGTGGACATGTGGACGTACGACTCCGTCGAGTACGTGACCGTCGCCGGCGAGTCATGGCTCGCCTCGGCCAGCGAGTACCCGCGGAGCATGCGCGCGCTGTGGGAGGCCCGCCCCTGGGCGGCCACCGTGCTGCCCTGCGGGCGGGTTTTCGACGTGATCAACCTTCCCGGCCTCTTCGGACGCCGGGTCCTGGACGAGCTCTGGGCCACCGGCCCCGGCTGCGGACCGGTGGCGACCTTCCGCGGCCGGATCCTGATCTTCGCCGAGCCCGGCACCGCGGCGCGCCTGCGGCCGCTGCTGGTCTGGGAGGAGTGGGCCCGCGACGTCCCACCGCTGCTCTGCCACGGCCCCGGTGACGCGATCACCGTGCCGCCTCTGCAGCGCCCCATGGACGCGCCGGAGACCCAGGGCCGCTGGATCGTCGCGCCGGACGGCCGCGAGCCGTGGTTGCCCGGCGCGTCCACGTTGCTCTGGGCCTGCGTCCGGGCCGCACGCGACCTGCCCGGCGCCCGCGCCGACGAGGACGGGACCGGCGACTCGGGCATCGCGGACGAGGCGGACGTCACTGGGGCCGCGGGCGTCGCGGACGCGGCGGACGCGGCGGGCAGCGAGACCGGCACGAGCCCCGCTGGTTGAGCCCTGGCGACCCGGCGCCGTGCGGCCTCCGCCTCAGATCGCGACCGCCGTCCCCGAGACACGGATCCGCTCCCCGTCCGGCATGGCGGAGACGGTGAGCGTGCTGGGCCGGCCCATGTCCTCGCCCTGCCGGATGGTGAAGCTCCCCGACGCCGGAATCTCACCGAGCGCACGCAGGTAGCCACCGAACGCGGCCGCGGCGGCTCCGGTGGCCGGGTCCTCGACCACGCCGCCGATAGGGAACGGGTCGCGCGCGTGGTAGAGCTCGGGGCTCTCACGCCAGACCAGCTGGACGGTGGTCCAGCCGTGACGGGTCATCACCTCGGCGAGCCCGTCGAAGTCGTAGTCGAGCGCGGCCAGGTGCTCGCGCGTACCGGCTGCCAGGACCAGGTGCTCGACGCCGCCGAAGGCGACGTGCGGCGGGAAGGCCGCGTCCAGCTCGTCGCGCGACCAACGCAGGGCGGCCAGCGCCGCGTCCAGCTCGGCGTCCGTCGCCGGGCGGGTGTGGGTGGGGACGCTGGTCAGCGTGGCGCGGACCGCGCCGGAGGCGTCCTTCCCGGTGTCCAGGCTGATCTCGCCGACGTTGGTCTCGAAGAGCAACGGCCCCTCGCCGAGCCGCTCGGCGAGCGCGACGGCGGTGGCCACGGTCGCATGCCCGCAGAAGTCGACCTCGGCGAGCGGGCTGAAGTAGCGCACCCGGAACCGGCGCTGTTCAGGATCCTGCTCGGTGACGAAGGCGCTTTCCGAGTAGCCCACCGCGGCCGCGACGGCGAGCATCTCGACGTCGCCCAGCCCCCGCGCGTCGAGGACGATCCCGGCGGGGTTGCCGCCGGCCGGATCAGCTGAGAAGGCGGTGTACCGGAGGACCTCGGGCGCGGCGGGGCCAGTGGGAGTCGTCATGCTTCTACGCTGGCACGGACGTTCGCCAAGATCAACGAATTTGGTGGGGAGAACGGGGCTCGGCGCGGGCGAGCAAGGCGGACCGGATTCGGCAATCGCGGGTCCGGTCATGTAATGTCTTCCACGTCAGCAGGCGCCGCTAGCTCAGTTGGTTAGAGCAGCTGACTCTTAATCAGCGGGTCCGGGGTTCGAGTCCCTGGCGGCGCACAGACAGCTCGAAGGGCTCCCTCGTTTCGACGAGGGAGCCCTTCGGCGTTCCGGATGTTCGGGCGGGTCGGAGGGTCGGAGGATCGAGCGATGGACGCAGGGGAACTGATCGAGGCGGCGCTGGCGCTGACGCCCGAACCGGGCGGCCGCTTCCTGCTCGGCATCGCGGGAGCGCCCGGCGCCGGCAAGTCGACGCTGGCGCGTCTGCTCGTCACCGAGCTGCGCGGCCGCCTCGGTCCCGACGCGGCGGCGTACGTGCCGATGGACGGCTTCCACCTCTCCAACGCGCAGCTCGCTCGGCTCGGCCTCAGCGCCAGGAAGGGCTCGGCCCCCAGCTTCGACGTCTGGGGCTACCTCACCCTGCTGCGCCGCCTGCGCGCGCACCCCGCCTCCGAGCCCGTCTACGTCCCGGACTACGACCGCGAACTGCACGAACCGGTCGCGGCCCGGCATGTCGTCGCCCCGACGACCCGACTGGTCCTGACCGAGGGCAACTACCTCGCCGCGGGCGCGGCGGCCGGCCCTGGCTGGGCGGAGGTCCGCGCCGAGCTCGACGCCGTCTGGTTCCTCGCGACCCCCGACGGCGTCCGCGACACCCGCCTCCTCGCCCGCCAACAGGCCGGCGGCCTGGACCCGTCGGCGGCCCGCTCCTGGGTCGACGCGAACGACCACCCCAACGGCGACCTGGTGAACTCCCACCTCCCACACGACGTCCGCGTCATCACCCTCGACGCCGTCTGACGCCCTCCCGGGCCTCACCGAGCCCGGAAGTGAAGAAGACGAACCCGCCGACGAGCTGCCACGGCACCCACCACCAGTGGAACGCACCGAGGATCCCGGTGAGGGACACCGTCCCGGCAGCCATCGCGGCGGAGGCGGCGAGCAGCATCGGCAGCTCGTAGGCCATCAGCTGCGCGACCACACGCCGCCTCGACAGGCCCACGCACCCGGGCCCTTCGGGCACAGGGCCATCCCGCCGCCCCGCTCAGCAGACCGGTCCCCCGGCCGCCCCGCGCAGCCTCCGCACGGGTCCGTCAGCGCCCGCGCCCTGGGCGCCGCCCCTCAGGCACTGAGTCGACACCCGCCTCTTCCTCGGCCGACCATTCCCCCGCCTGCGCACCGCGCTGCCACCACGCGGGCCAGACGCTGGGGCCCGCGTTGCGAACTCCCCCCTCCGACCGCGTGGCGCCCCTGGCGCAGCCTCCCCCCACCCGTCGGCCCGGAGCTGCCCTCCCCGGGTTGGCCCCTCCCCGCGGAGTCGAAGACGTGCCCCGGCCCGCGCTGCGGGAGCGTTCCAGGCAGGTGCCGCGCGCAGGCCGCGGCCGGATCGGCGACGCGAAGGTGCGAGGAGCTCGGGCATGGGGAGGCGCGCCGAGAGGCGTGGGGCCGTAACCCGGACTGCCTAGTCGAACAGGCGGTTCCGCTTCCGCCTACCTAGCGTGAGAGACCGGGCGACCAGACGTGATCGCGATCACTCCCCGCACATGCGGGCTGGCCGTCTTTCCCGTGCTCCGCGCGCAGCCGCGCGCCCGGCTGGAAGAAGGTCCGCGTGGGTATACCAGCGCCGCCCGAGTCCGTATCGGAGAATCCCGCCGAGGAACCCTCTTCGCCGTCGGACCCCACTCCGCCGCAACGCAGGAAGCGGTTCAGGCGAATACGCCATCTGCTCAGCCTCCGCACGGTCCGGGCGATACTCGCCCTCTTCGCCGTGTTCTTCGTCTGGCTCTGCTGGTCGATAGGCTCCGCGCTCGCCGCGCCCGGTGACGACAGCGTCGTCGCCCGCGTCGCCGAGTGGGCCCGCGACCACCACCTCGGGCCGGTGGTGACCTTCCTCGAGGACCAGCAGTACAAGGCCAATCCGCCCAAGATCGGCGGCAAGCCGACCATCGCGCTCGCGCCCGACGGCTCGCCCGTCCAGAGCACCACCAAGCCCGCGATGAAGCCGATCCCCCTCGCTCGCCTCGTCTCCCCCGCCGGTCCCCCGCTCCCGAACGAGGGCACCTGGCAGACGCTCGGCAGCGTCAACGGCACTCCCGCGCTGCTCGGCGCGTTCCTGCGGCCCGACAACGAGCACACCTCCTACGTCGCCGCCGTCGCCTCGATGGACCAGCGCCTGCTCCGCTTCTCGCTACACCCCGGCGAGCAGGACCCGGGCCCGGGCAACTGGGGCGTCCCGCCCTCCGTCCCGCCGGGGCAGCGCACCGGCCTGCTGGCCACCTTCAACGGCGGGTTCAAGGTCTCGGACGCCGAGGCCCAGGGCGGCTTCTACCTCAATGGCGTCACCCGCGGCACGCTCACCGACGGCGCGGCCTCCCTCGTCTTCACCAAGGACGGCAAGGCCACTGTCGCCGACTGGGGCCGCGACGCGACCCTCACGCCCGACGTGACCGGCGTCCGGCAGAACCTGAAGCTGATCGTGGACCACGGCAAGGTGCCGGACAGCGTCGACACCAACGTCGAGAGCGGCTGGGGCCTGACCATCGCCGGGAAGTACTTCGTCTGGCGCTCCGGCGTCGGCGTCACCGGCGACGGGCGCCTGATCTTCGCCTACGGTCCCGCACTCTCCGTGCGCACCCTCGCGGACCTGCTGGCGAGCGCGGGCTGCGTGCGCGCCATGCAACTCGACATCAACCCGGCCTGGATGTCCTTCCAGTACTACCAACCGCAGTCCGACCCGACGAACCCGACCCCGGTCAAGCTGCTACCCGACCAGGAGCGCCCGGCCAACCGGTACTACGAGTCGACCAGCCGCGACTTCACCGCGGTCTACGCACGATGACCGCGCCGCAGCCCATCCGCCCGGTGCAGCCGACGACGCCGTTCGTCGCCCGGCGCACCGGGTGGGCCCGCTGGCCGTCGGCGGTGCTGCGGACCGCGCGGCCGCGGCAGTGGGTGAAGAACCTCCTGGTCTTCGCCGCGCCGCTGACCGGCTCCGAACTGACGGCACGCCAGTTCGAGGCGCGGGGCGGCAGCGCGCTGGGCGGGGCGGCGGTGGCGTTCGTGGTCTTCACGCTGGCGTCCTGCGCGGTGTACTTCGTCAACGACGCGGTGGACGCCGAACGCGACCGGCAGCACCCGCGCAAGTGCCTGCGCCCGATCGCGTCCGGCGAGCTCAGCGAGACGGCGGCGATGGCGGTCGCCGCGACGTGCTTGGCCGCTGCGCTGGCCGTGAGCCTGACGGCTCCCGGCTACGGGCTGACGATCGCGGTGTCGGCGTACCTGGTCACGTCGTTCCTCTACAGCCTCGGGCTGAAGCACCTGGCCGTACTGGAGCTGACGCTGGTCGCCTCCGGCTTCGTGCTGCGGGCGCTGGGCGGCGCGGCCTCGTCGCAGGTGCCGCCGTCCGGCTGGTTCGTGCTGGTCTGCAGCTTGGGCGCGCTGCTGGTGGCCACCGCGAAGCGCCACACGGAGCTGGCGGGCCTGGGCGATCCGGCGGCGGCGCACCGGCCTTCGCTCCAGCACTACACGGCCAGCGGCCTGAGGGTCGCGCAGCGGGTCATCGCGCTGGCGATGGTGGCGGCGTACCTGGCCTGGGCGCTGGTCGAACCCGACGCGCGGACGCGCGCCTGGCACGTGGCCACGGTGGTGCCACTGGTCGCGGCGCTGATCCGCTTCGACCGACTGACGTCGGCCGGGACGACCAGTCACATCGAGGATCTGCTGATCAGGGACACCCCGATGATCGCCCTCGAACTGACCTGGCTCCTCCTCTTCGCCCTCGGCTTCGCCGCGCCCGCGATGTGACCGATAGTTGCAACTCCCCGAGGGGCGCGGGGAACTGCGCGAGTAACCACCCTGTGCGGATGGCCCTGCACGTTGAGGACCATCTGCACAGGGTGGCTTGACGCGCAGTTCCCCGCGCCCCTGGAGGTGCAACTTCCCCCTGTTTTGACCAGTCGCACCCACGCGGGAGAGCCTCGCGCCGCCGGCGGCCTACCGGCCGCCTGGGGTCGCCGTGGGGTCGGGGCCGGCCGCGGCCTCGGCCGCGCTGTAGAGGTCGGGTTCGAGGTAGATGACGCGGGCCGTCGGGTCTGACGCGCGGACGCGGGCCTCCGCGGCGTTGATCGTCGCGGAGACGGAGCGCGCGTCCGCGTCCGGGCGGACGGCGATCTTCGCGGCGACCAGCAGCTCCTCAGGACCCAGGTGCAGGGTCCGCATATGGATCACCCGCTCCACGTCCGGCCCCGCCAGCAGCGCAGCACGAATGGCGGCCACCGCCTCCGGACCCGCGCCCTCCCCCAGCAGCAGCGACTTCGTCTCCACTGCCAGGACCCAGGCGATGGCGACCAACAGGGCGCCGATGCACAGCGTGCCCACGCCGTCCCATACGCCGTTGCCCGTCAGCACCGCGATGCCCACGCCGCCCAGCGCCAGCACCAGGCCGATCAGCGCGCCGAAGTCCTCCAGCAGAACGACGGGCAGTTCCGGAGCCTTCGCCGTCCGGATGAAGCGGCCCCAGGACTGACCGCCCTTCAGTGGGCGGGCCTCCGCGATCGCGGTGCGGAACGAGAACCCCTCCGCGACGATCGCGAAGATCAGGACGCCCACCGGCCAGTACCAGTGGTCGACGGCGTGCGGGTGCCGGACCTTCTCGACGCCCTCGTACAGCGCGAAGACCCCGCCGATCGTGAAGAGCACGATCGAAACCAGGAAGCCGTAGACGTACCGCTCACGCCCGTAGCCGAAGGGATGCGCCTCGTCCGCCTCGCGGCGCGCCTTGCGGCCGCCGACCAGGAGCAGCACCTGATTGCCCGAGTCGGCCAGCGAGTGCACGCCCTCCGCGAGCATGGACGAGGAGCCACTGAAGGCGAAGGCGACGAACTTCGACACCGCGATCGCGAGATTGGCGCCGAGGGCCGCGACGACGGCCTTCGAGCCTCCGGACGAGCTCATAGGTAAAAATCTCCCGCCTTGTTCTTACCTGAAGAGCAACACGGTAGACCACCCGGTCCGGGCTGCGACCTACGGCACCACGGTGACCGGCCAGCGGCCGGACTTGACCAGCCGCACGCCCACCGAACCGACCAGCCGGTGGCCGGCCTTCTGCGAGGCGCCGATCACGACGCCGTCCGCCTTGAGCTGGTCGGCCAGATCGACGATGCCCTGGTATGGGTCGCCCGGGGAGCTGTAGAACTCCCAGCGCACCCGCTCGCCCTCGGGAAGCCGCTCGACCGCGTCGCGGATCTCGGCGAGCAGTTGGTCCGCCACCTCCTGCTCCGCCTGGATCACCGCCGCGCCGACCTGCGCCCCGCCCATCGCGCTGATCGGCTGCACGTAAGCGAGCGCCAGCTTGGCGCCCTGGCGCCGTGCGAGACCCGCGGCGTACGCGGCAGCCCGCATCGAGGAGTCGGATCCGTCGATGCCGACGACGATCACCGACGGTCCGTCCGTACCGAGTTCGAACATGTCACCCTCCACCCGTCGCTCCGGGCCGGAGGCCCCGGATGCGACCGGTTTCGACCCTACGCCGAAGATCCGACAAGCAGAGGCAGCCGCGCGGAGCGTCGTCAGTCCTCGGCGGCGATGCTCTCGTGGTGGCGGATGACCTCCGCGATGATGAAGTTGAGGAACTTCTCCGCGAAGGCCGGGTCCAGCCGGGCCGCCGCGGCCAGCTCGCGCAGCCGGGCGATCTGCACGCGCTCGCGCGAGGGATCGGCCGGGGGCAGCCGGAACTCGGCCTTCAGCCGACCGACCTCCTGGGTGCACTTGAAGCGCTCGGCCAGCATGTGCACGATCGCGGCGTCGATGTTGTCGATGCTGCCGCGCAGGCGCTCAAGCTCCGCCTTCGCGTGCGGGTCGACCTCGGCGTGGCTGTCGGACATGCGCTCCCCTGTCGGCCTGTCGGCTGGTTCCGGGCCGGGTGTCCCGGCCAGGTGCGGGGCCGCTCGGGGCTCCGCCGGGGGCCAAGAATACCGATTCGGCATTTGCCGAACGGTCATGTAATGTCTTCCTCGTCAGCAGGCGCCGCTAGCTCAGTTGGTTAGAGCAGCTGACTCTTAATCAGCGGGTCCGGGGTTCGAGTCCCTGGCGGCGCACAGACAGTTCGAAGGGCTCCCTCGTTTCGACGAGGGAGCCCTTCGGCGTTCACGACTGCATGCCGCCGTTCGGCGGATCGGATCGGATCGGCGGGCGACACGGTAGTGTCATGAGTGCTTGTCCGAACAGACCGAGGAGGTGAGTCCCATCAACGCCATCGATGCGTGGGCGCTCCCCTCCTGTGGCGGCCGTTAGGCGTACGGCCCGGCCCGGGGAGCCCGCTTTACCGGCTTTCCGAAAGGCTTGCGGACTTCCATGTCTGACTCTCTCGCTTCCCCCTCCCCTGCCGTGCTCCCCTCCGTGGTGAGGCGGTTGCGCGCGGCCGGCTGCGTCTTCGCGGAGGACGAGGCGCAGCTGCTGCTGGAGGCGGCGGCCACACCGGCTGAGCTCGACGCGATGGTGATCCGCCGCGTCGAGGGCCTGCCGCTCGAACACGTCCTGGGCTGGGCCCGGTTCTGCGGGCTGCGCGTCTCCGTCGATCCCGGGGTCTTCGTGCCGCGTCCGCGCACGGAGTTCCTGGTGCAGCAGGCCACGGCGCTGGCCCGGCCCGGTGCGGTGGTGGTCGACCTCTGCTGCGGCTCCGGCGCCCTGGGCATGGCGCTGGCCGACCGACTCGGCGCGCCCGGGCGACCGGTGGAACTGCACGCGGCGGACATCGACCGTGCGGCGGTGGCCTGTGCCCACCGCAACCTCGCTCCGCTGGGCGGCCACGCCTACCAGGGGGACCTCTTCGACGCCCTCCCGGCCGAGCCGCTGCGCGGCCGCGTCGACGTGCTGCTGGCGAACGTGCCGTACGTGCCGACGGGCGACATCCCGCTGCTGCCGACGGAGGCCCGCGACCACGAGGCCCTGGTCGCCCTCGACGGCGGCGCGGACGGCCTGGCCGTCCTCCGCCGGGTGACGGCGGAGGCGGCCAGCTGGCTCGCCCCGGGCGGCTCGATGCTGGTGGAGACCAGCGAACGCCAGCAGGACGCCGCGCTCGCGGCGTTCGCCTCCGGCGGCCTCGTCGCCCGCCTGGCGACCTCGAAGGAGTACTGGTCCACGGTCGTCATCGGCACCCGGCCTACGGCGTAGCGGCGAGGCCGCCGGCGCCCGCCTGAGCCTGGTCGGGCTGCCCCGGCCCGGCCGACGACGACCCGGGCGAAGCCCGGACGAGGCCGGCCAGCTACGGGCGTCCGCGCTGCGAGGACCTTCAGGCCCTACAACCCGGCCAGGGGCACCGGGCACCGAACCGGGACGTGCCGTCCAGGCGAGCGTGGCCTTCAGGGGCCTGACTGCCCGGCGGGGCCCCACCCATGCCCGGGCCGCGTTGGTCAGGACCCTTCGTGGGCGACCGCACAGCGCCGCGGGCCGGTTCGAGGCGGGAGGCGGAGGGGGTGGGGCCCCGAACCCGGGGCGTGCCGCCCAGGTGGGCGGACCCCCACAGCCCGATTGCCCGGCGGGGCCCCAGCGCCGACGGGACCGGGCCGCCCCCGGGGGGTGGTCCGGGCCCGTCGGCGGGCAATGGCGCAGCGCGGCGGAGGCGTCAGGCGGAGGCGTCAGGCGGAGGCGCGGGCCGGTTCGGGGCGGGAGGTGGCGACCGGGCGGGAGGCGGACGGGGTGGGGGCGAGGCGGCTGCGGAGCGTCAGCAGCGCGGTGAAGCCGAGCGCCGCGCCCAGCGCGGGGACGAGGAAGCCCGCGCTCGGGCCGTGGGCATCGATCAGGCGGCCGGCCACGGTCGAGCCGAGAGCCAGGCCGAGACCGATCGAGCCGGTCAGCCAGGTGAACGCCTCGGTCTTCGCGCCGGACTCGACCAGCGTCTCGACCAGCGTGTACGCGGAGATCAGCGTCGGGGCGATGGCCAGGCCACAGCAGAAGGCCGCTGCGGCGAGCGTGTACAGGTTCGGCATCGCCCACAGCGTCGAGGCGCCGACGACCAGCGCCGCGTACGCCGCCAGCAGGCGGAACCTCGGCGAGCGCTTCCACTGGACCGCGCCGAAGGCGGTACCGGCGATCACGCTGCCGGCCGCGAAGAGGCCGTAGACGACGCCGCTCAGCCCGGCCTTGCCCGCCGCTTCGCTCGCGGCGGTAATGGAGACCTGGAGCGCGCCGAAGACCGTGCCGACGCCCAGCAGGCCGCCGACCAGCAGTCGCACCCCCGGCTGGGCCAGCGCGGAGCCGCCCTGCACGTCGGCCGCCGCGCGCACCGGCGGGGCGGTGCGGCGCTGGGCCGCGAAGGCGAGGCCGCCGAGGACGGTGAGGACCGCCTCCGCGCCCAGGCCGGCCGCGGGGGCGACCATGGTGCAGAGCGTCGTCGCCAGCACCGGGCCGAGCACGAAGGTCAGCTCGTCCGTCACGGACTCGAAGGCGAAGGCCGAGGACAGCGCCTGCGGGCGGCCGTCCAGGGCGTGCAGCCAGCGGGCGCGGACCATCGCGCCGATCTGCGGAAGCGACGCGCCGGCCACACCGGCGGCGACGAAGAGCGTCCAGACCGGCGCGCCGACGAGCGCCAGCGCGATCAGGCCGACGACGGAGGCGCCGTGCAGCGCCAGGCAGGGCAGCAGCACCGGGGCCTGGCCGACGCGGTCGGCGAGCCGACCGGTCAGCGGCGCGCCGACGACCTGGGTGATCGAGGCGACTGCGGCGACCGCGCCGGCGGTGGTGTAGGAGTGCGTGGTGTCGAGCACCAGCAGAACCGTGCCGAGCCCGAGCATCGCGTAGGGGAGCCGCGCCACGAAGGCGGGAAGCAGGAAGGTCCATGCGCCGGGGGTGCGCAGCAGCGCACCGTAGCCGAACGAGCGGGCCATGATGGAGAGGTCTCTCTGCTGCCTGGTAGCGCGCAGGGATGCGGGTGGTCCCGGGCGCCGAGGGTCGTCCTCTGGTGCGTCGACCGGGGTAGATACCGCGCACCGCCGCCGGAGTGGGCGGAGGCCGACGGCCGCCGAGCGGTCTAGCCGACTCTGCTTCAGGCAGATGTAGCTGTTCTCGGTAGATCTTTGAACATCTTACCTGTGAACGCTTCCGCCCCGCCCCTTCTTCCGGGGTGAGCCCGCCCACCATTCGGAGGCGAACGGTTACCCTACGGACGCAAGCGGTTGCGCTCTGCGCACGGCAGAGGAATCGTGGCTCTCGGTCCAACCCACGATCCGACCATCCCACGATCCGACCCGCGATCCGCCTTGCGATCCGACCTCACCCCGGAGGGCCGCATGCCCGACGTCAGCTCGTTCCCCGACGGCGCCCCCTGCTGGGCCGACCTGAACGCCCCCGACCTCGAATCCTCCCGCCGCTTCTACGGCGCGGTGCTGGGCTGGGAGTTCCAGGACAACGGCCCCGAGTACGGGCACTACACGATGTGCCTGTGGAAGGGGAAGCCGGTCGCCGCGCTGATGCCGCCGCCGCCCGGCGCGGAGGGGCTGGCCCCGGCGTGGAACGTCTACCTGAAGACCAGCGACGTCGACGCGTCGATCGCCGCGGTCGAGGCGGGCGGCGGCAAGATCGCGATGGGGCCGCACGACGTGCCGGGTGCGGGCCGGCTGGCCTTCGCGTTCGACCCGCAGGGCGCCTCCTTCGGCCTGTGGCAGCCGGGCGGGCACGAGGGCGCGCAGCTCTACGGTGAGCCCGGCGCGATGTGCTGGAACGAGGTCTACACGACGGCGGGCGGGGCCGCGGACGCGTTCTACGCCGGGCTCTTCCCCTACGAGCAGCGCCAGATCGGCGACAGCGAGAACTTCGACTACACGGTCTGGACGCCGCCGGGCGCGGAGCGCGAGGTCTGCGGCAGGCTCCGGGCGACCGATCCAGTGAACGAGCTGGCGGCGGGCGGTGGCTCGCCGTTCTGGTCGGTGTACTTCGCGGTGGCGGACGTCGACGAGACGGCGAAGCAGATCGCCGCGGTCGGCGGCTCCGTGCTGCACGGGCCGTTCGACTCGCCGTACGGGCGGCTCTGCGTGGCGAAGGACCCCTCCGGCGCGTCCTTCGCGGTCATCACGCTGCCGCGTTAGCAATCCGCGCACGTTGGTCGAGGTGGCGACGGTGCGGGGCTCCTACGATGGGTGACGACGTGTCAACGGACCATCGATCGGAGGTGCCCTCGTGGCAACCACCCGCACCGCGCGCACGACCTGGGAAGGCAACCTGACGGAGGGCAAGGGCGTCGTCGCCATGCTCTCGTCCGGGATCGGCGAGTACCCGGTGTCCTGGCCCTCCCGGGCCGAGCAGGCGAACGGCAAGACCAGCCCCGAGGAGCTCATCGCCGCCGCACACAGCAGCTGCTTCTCGATGGCCCTCTCGCACGGGCTGACGGGCGCGGGTACGCCGCCCACCACGCTAACGACGCAGGCCGAGGTGACCTTCCAGCCCGGCACCGGCATCACCGGCATCCACCTCTCCGTGGTGGGCACCGTGCCGGGCCTGGACGAGGCGGGCTTCGTCAAGGCGGCCGAGGACGCGAAGGCCAACTGCCCGGTCAGCCAGGCGCTGACCGGCACGACGATCACGCTCTCCGCGTCCCTCGCGTAATCAGCGCAACGCAAGGCATCGAAACCTCGCGCTCGTCGCAAGAACGGGTGAAAGGGGGCGCACGCGTTGCGCGCGCAACCCCCACCAGGGAGTGAATCGGCCCCGGATCGCTGGCATGCGTCCGGGGCCGACTCCTAAGATCACTACCGTGCGTAGCGGCCCACCCGGTCCCCCAGGTCTTCCCGAGGAGATCAACGCCCTCGACGCCCTCAGTGCCGCGGGCACGGTCGGCGCCCTCGGCGAGCCCAGGGAAGCCTCGGACACGGAACCCTTGGACAGGGCGGTCCTGGCTGAGTCCTTGGCTGAGTCCCTGGGCGGTACCGTCGCCACGACGGATGCGAGCCCGGTCGACCGGCGCAGTCTCGAGGACGCGCTGCGGGCCAGTGAGAACCGCTTTCGGGCGGCCTTCGTCGATGCCGGCATCGGCATGGCCCTGGTCGACCGGGACGATCTGATCATCGAAGCGAATCCGGCGCTGGCCGAGATGCTCGGACACACCGTGCCCGAGCTGATCCGTCGGCACATCCACGAGCTGATGGACGTCGAGGAGCGCCCGCGCCGTGTCTACCGCGAGCTAGTGCGCGGCGAGCGCGACCGGGTCCGGCTGGAGAAACGGCTGCGGCACCGCCAGGGGCACGCGGTGTGGACGAACATCACCGTCTCGCTGATCCGTGACTCCTCCGGCGAGCCGCTCTACACCCTCGCCATGGTCGAGGACGTCTCCGAGGCCCGCCGCCTCGGCGACCGGCTGCACTATCAGGCCATGCACGACCCGCTGACCCAACTGCCGAACCGTTCGCTCTTCTTCGAGCGACTGGCGGGCGCCTTCGCCGAGGCGGACCAGCGGATCGGGCTGTGCTACCTCGATCTGGACGGCTTCCAGGCCGTCAACGACACGCTCGGCCACCACGTCGGCGACGAACTGCTGGTCGCCGTCGCCCGGCGGCTGGAGCAGCGCTTCGCCGCGCGCGGGCACCTGGTCGCGCGGATGGGCGGGGACGAGTTCGCCGTGCTGGTGCCGCGCAGCGCCGGCTCGGAGGAGCTGACGGCGCTCGCGGCCGAGGTCGTCGAGATCCTCGGCGCGCCCTATGACCTGAGCGGCCAGCGGGTCGCGGCGACGGCGAGCGTGGGGGTCGTGGAGCGCCCGGTGCCGGGCACGACGCCGACGGAGCTGGTCAAGGACGCGGATTCCACGCTCTGCTGGGCGAAGACGGACGGCCGCTCGCGCTGGGCGCTCTACGATCCGGAGCGGATCGCCCACCAGATGACGCGCCAGGTGCTGGCGACGACGATGCGGCCCGCACTGGAGCGCGGCGAGTTCCTGCTCGAGTACCAGCCGCTGGTCGATCTCGGCGACGGCACGCTGCGCGGGGTCGAGGCGCTGGTGCGCTGGCGCCACCCGGACTTCGGCCGGCTCGCGCCGGATCGTTTCATCCAGATCGCGGAGGAGACCGGCGCGATCGTCCCGCTGGGGCGCTGGGTGCTGGAGACGGCCTGCGTGCAGGCCCGGAGCTGGCTGGACCGCTTCCCCGACGCACAGCTGTTCGTCAGCGTGAATCTGGCCGCACGTCAGTTCTGGGATTCCGACATGGTCGCGGACGTGGCGGAGATCCTGGGCAGCACACGTCTCCCCGCGCGACTGCTCCAGTTGGAGCTGACGGAGAGCGCGGTGATGGGCCCGGCCGGGCGCCCGGTCGAGGCGCTGCACGCGCTGGCCGCGATGGGCGTGCGGATCGCGATCGACGACTTCGGCACCGGGTACTCCAACCTCGCCTACCTCAGCCGGCTCCCGGTGCACGTGCTCAAGCTGGCGGGCTCGTTCCTGGAGGGCTTCCGCGAGCCCCGGCCGCACGCCGGGCCCCGCCCGGACCCGAGCACGACCGTCGGCGCAGGCACGAGTCCCGGCGCCCACGTCAACGGCTCCGCGCCGCGCGGGGCCGCGGACGAGAAGATCGTGGCGGCCCTGGTCGGGCTCTCCCATGTGCTCGGCCTGACCGTCACCGCGGAGGGCGTCGAGAGCGCCGCCCAGGCGGAGCGGCTCCGCGCGACCGGCTGCGACACCGCCCAGGGCTGGCACTTCGGCCGCGCTGTGTCGGCCGAGGAAATCGACCGGATGCTGCGCGCCTGAGCGGCGAAGGCGCGACGCCCCCATCGGCCGCCGGTCCAGGCCCCACGCCGCATTACCCCCGAAAGAGTGAGGCACCACGACCGTTCAGCGCGCCCTGCATCATGACGGTTCATCAGTCCATAGTCTGAGACGCATGCCACAGCGTCGCCTGCTCGCCGTCCTGGCCTTCGCCATGAGCGCGCTGCTGCTCGTCTTCGCGACCGGGGCGCGGCTGCTCGCGCCCGCGCCCGGGTCACGGCTCGGGCATGCCCACAGCGGCGACGCGATGCTCTCCGCGGTCTCCGCGGTCTCCGGCTCCGACCAGCAGCCCTGGTCGGACCCGACCGTGCTGCCCGCGCACGCGGTGCCCTTCGGCGCGTTCGTGGGCTCCGATTTCGCCGACGACCGGCAGAACCGCCTCTCGGTCTGGCTCCACAACGCCGATCTGCAGGTCGGCCACACCTACCTGCCCGGCGGCACCTGGACGGACATCGAAGGCAGCCCGTCGCTGCTCGGCCCTTGGGCGCAGTGGCGGCTCTCCCGGCCCGACCGGATCTTCGTGCTGGCCGTGCCGATGCAGCAGCAGAACGAGGACGGCATCAGCGACGGCGACGTCGCCTCCATGCTCCAGCAGTCCGCGGCGGGCGCCAACGACGCGCACTTCCTCACCCTGGCCCGGCGCCTGGTCGCCCTCGGCGTCCCCGACACGGTGATCACCTTGGGCTGGGAGATGAACGGCATCACCTACACCAGCCGGTGCGGTCCTGACCCGGAGGACTGGCGCAGCTACTGGCGGCGCATCGTCCACGTCATGCGCAGCGTCCCCGGCCAGGCCTTCCGCTTCGACTTCACGCCGAACCGCGGCCCCGACGCGCACCCGTGGACGGACTGCTACCCGGGCGACGACGTCACCGACGTGATCGGCACGGACAACTACGACCAGGGTCCGGGCGACAACTTCGCCGACTACGTGACCCAGCAGTACGGCATGCTCGACCAGGTCCGCTTCGCCGCCCAGCACCACAAGCCGGTCTCCTACCCGGAGTGGGGCATGTTCCGCCACGGTGACGATCCGACGTTCATGCGGCAGATGATCAACTGGATCGAGACGCACGACACGCTGTATCAGACGATCACCGACTACTGCCCGCACGGCGTGCTGAACTGCGACGCGAACCCGGAGTCGAGCGCGATCTACCAGGCGATGATGTCGCGGCAACCCGCTCCGCTGCCTACTCCGTCGCCGAGCACGAGCCCGAGCGCCAGCCAGAGCCCGACCACGCACCCCAGCGCGAGTCCGACGCCGACCCCGAACCCCTCCACGTCCCCGGGCCCGTCGCCCTCGCTCCCGGCTACACCGTCCACGACGCCCGCGCCCACCCCTGTGCTCGGCTCCCAGAGCCCCGCCCCGGCTCCCGCGTCCTCGCCCACCTGCCACCGCCGCCGGGACGGCAACCCCTGTTCCACCCCCACCCCCACCCCGGGCGTGCCCGCCCCGCACCCGAGCCCGTTCCCCGCCATCACCCGCGCCAAGGTGCCCGGCCGCTCCTGACCCTCACGGGGAAGCGGGCGCGCTACCCCAGACCCTCGTCTGCCGTCGCCGCGCTGACCGGGACGTCGGGGTTGCGGAACCAGGAGCCCTGAACCGCCCACTGGATCGCCATCAGCACCAGGCCGAGCGCCACCGCGCCGACGCCGATCACCGTCACGCCGCCGGTCTCGCCGAAGAACGGCAGGTTGACCGTCGTGTGGCCGTAGGTCGGGGAGGCGTAGACGTCGAAGGCCGCGTAGCAGAAGAAGTAGAGCAGGATCAGCCCGCCCAGGAGCGGCAGGATGCCCTTGAACCACAGGTCCTTCGCACTGCGGGTGAGCACTTTGCGGAAGTACCAGAAGCAGGCGAAGCCGGTCAGCCCGTAGTAGAACGCGATGCCCAGGCCGACCGAGGAGATCGAGTCCGTCAGGACGTTCGTGCTGATCCGGGTCAGCAGCACGTAGAAGGCGATCGAGACCATGCCCATCCCGACCGTCGACCAGGTCGGCGTCATGAAGCGCGGGTGCACCCGGCCGAAGTGGGACGGGATCGCCTTGTGCAGGGCCATGGAGAAGCTGGTGCGCGCCGTCGGCAGGATCGTGGTCTGGGTCGAGGCCGCAGCCGAGGTCAGCACCATGAAGATCAGCAGCTTGGAGAGGAACCAGCCGAATCCGGTGGTGCCGAAGACCGCGTTGCCGAGGCCGGACAGCACGTCACCGGAGTTGTTGGGGTTCGCCAATCCAATCCCGTCGGTCCCGACGCCCGCGAAGCTCTGCGCCGAGGTGGAGACCAAGGTGTAGATCAGCAGCAGCAGGACGGTGGACATCACCGCCGCGCGGCCCGGGGTCCTGGTCTTGTCGGCGGTCTCCTCGTTGACCGAGACGGCCGTGTCCCAGCCCCAGTAGATGAAGACCGCGGAGAGGATGCCCGCCGTCAGCGCGCTCGCGGTCGGCACGTGGAAGGGGTTGAACCAGGCGGCCTGGACGCGGATCGCCGTCGCAGGCGCGTTGCTGCCGTAGGCCTTGACCAGCGCGGTCACCGAGAAGATCGCCAGCATCGCGACCTCGACGCAGAGCAGCACGCGCTGCAGCGCGGCGGAGATCTCGATGCCGATGTAGCAGATGAAGGTCATCACGATGATCCAGACGACCCCGGCGATCGTCGTCCAGGTCGTGTTGCTCGCCAGGCCGGGGTGCCCGATCAGCTGGAAACCGTAGGAGCCGGCGATCTGGGCGAGGTTCGCCATGACGATGATGTCGGCGATGATGATGCCCCAGCCGCCCATCCATCCGGTGCGCGGTCCGAAGGCGCGGGCCGCCCAGGTGAAGGTGGTGCCGCAGTCCGGGTCGACCGCGTTCATCTCCTTGTAGGCGTAGGCGATCAGCAGCATCGGGATGAAGGCGAGGATGGTGATGATCGGCGCCTGCAGTCCCACTCCGGCGACGATCAGGCCGAGGGTCGCCGCCAGGCTGTAGGCGGGGGCGGTGGACGCGAGGCCGATGGCGACGGAGGAGAAGAGGCCGAGCGCGTTGCCCTTGAGCCCCTTCTCGCCGGAACCGGAGCCGGGCGTGAGCGCGGATGCGCCGGGAATCGCGTCGGGCGGCGGTACAGAGGTGCTCATGGGTCCCTCCACGCTGAAGTGGGGCCGAGCCTGCTGATGCGCGGATGTTAGACCTAATCTGCCCCCTTCGCGCACGGACCGCGCGGTGGGTCGGACCGTTCGGGGGCACGGGTGCGAAATCCGTGGTCGCGGCGGCGTGCGGCGGTTGATTCCGCAGCGGCTTGCAAGAGTTACTGTCCAGTACTGCCATGAGGGAGCGCTTTCCGCGCATCTCCATTGACTTCTTCGACGCGCCGCCCGACCCTCTGCTCACCCACCACCACCGGACTGTCCCGCCCAGCACCGCACCCCCGGCAGGCGCACCTCCCGCCGAGGACTGAGCGACGACTCCCCGCGCGGGACCGCACCGCCCGGCGCGCCTTCTGAACCCCTCACCGCCGTCCGTCGGCGTGCCCGCGCCCGGGTGTCCCCTGCGCGCGCCACGTCGCGCACGGCTGCGCTCCCACCTGAGCCGACCGGAGGACAGTCATGGACCAGCACGAACGCGCGCGCCTGTCGCGCCGCGCCTTCCTGGGCGCGACCGCGGCGGGCGCCGCCCTGGGGATCGCCCCCTGGACGCCCGCCTTCAGGGTCACACCGGCCGAAGCGGCCACCGCGGCACCGCCGAACTTCCCGAGCTCCGTCTCCGTCTACCAGCAGGCCTTCCGGAACTGGTCCGGCGAGATCGTGCTCGACCCCACCTGGACCTGCGCCCCCAGCAGCCCGAACGACGTGGTGACCCTGGCCAACTGGGCCCACGCCAACGGGTGGCGGCTGCGCCCGAGGGGGATGGGCCACGGCTGGTCGCCACTGCTGGAGCCCAGCGGCGCGACGGGCAACATCGTGCTCGTCGACACCACGCAGCACCTGACGTCCGTCTCCGTCAACGCGGGCTCTCCCGCGAGCGTCACCGCGCAGTGCGGCATCACCATGCTCAATCTGCTGACCACACTGGAGAGTTCCGGCTACGGCCTGACCAACACCCCGGCCCCCGGCGACCTCACGCTCGGCGGCGTGCTCGCCATCGACGGCCACGGCACCTCGGTGCCGGCGAGCGGCGAGTCGCAGGTCGCCGGGCACACCTTCGGCTCCGTCAGCAACCTGGTCACCTCGCTGACGGCCGTGGTCTGGGACGCGGGCAACAGCGCGTACGTGCTCAAGACCTTCCAGCGCAGCGACCCGGACATCGGCGCCTTCCTGGTCAACCTCGGCCGCGCCTTCGTCACCGAGGCGACGCTGCGCGTCGGCACCAACGTGCACCTGCGCTGCGAGTCGAGCTACACCACCCAGGTCACCGACCTGTTCGCGCCGCCCGCGTCGGCCGGTTCCAGCTCCTTCGCCGCGCTGGTCAACCGGAGCGGACGGGTGGAGACCATCTGGTTCCCCTTCACCACCGTGCCGTGGCTGAAGGTGTGGTCGGTCTCGCCGAACAAGCCGTGGTTGTCGAAGCAGGTCAACAGCCCGTTCAACTACAGCTTCTCGGACTCGGTCAGCAGTCAGGAGTCGCAGTACATCTCCGACATCGTCTCCGGCAACGTCTCGGTGACGCCGACCTTCGAGAACCTGGAGATGAGCATCGTCGGCTCCGGGCTGATCACCACCGGCACCTGGGACATCTGGGGCTGGGCCAAGAACACCCAGCTCTACGTCAAGCCGACCACCCTCCAGGTCACCGCGAACGGCTACGCGATCCTCTGCGCGCGCAGCGACGTCCAGCGTGTGGTGAGCGAGTTCTACACCTACCTGAGCGGGCAGTTGGCGACCTACAAGGCGGCCGGCCAGTACCCGATGAACGGCCCGTGGGAGGTCCGGGTCACCGGCCTGGACCGGGCCGCCGACTGCGGCGTCCCCGGCGCGGTCGAGCCGCTGCTGAGCGCGGTCAGACCGCGACCCGACCAACCGCAGTGGGACACGGCGGTCTGGATGGACCTGCTCACCATCCCCGGCACGCCGCAGTCGCAGAAGTTCTACCGCGAGACCGAGCAGTGGGCTCTGGCCAACTACACCGGCAGCTACGCCACGGTGCGCGCGGAGTGGTCGAAGGGCTGGGCCTACTCCGGCAGCGCGGCCTGGGCCGACCCGGCGGTGCTGGGCAGCACCATCCCGGCCTCGTTCCGGGCCGGCCAGCCGGGCTCCGCCAACTGGGACACGGCGCTGGCGACGCTGAACCGCTACGACCCCGGACGGATCTACTCCAACTCCTTCCTGGATACGCTGCTGCCCTGAGCTCTTCAGGAATGCAGCTCTCCAAGGACGATGGTGGTGGTGCGGGTGACCGGGGTGCGCGTCGACCGCGACGGGCCGGTGTGGACGGTCGTCCTCTCCCGCCCGGAGCGACGCAACGCCGTGGACGGACCGACGGCGGACGCCTTGTTCCGCGCGTTCGCGGAGTTCGACGCGGACCCGACGGCCTCCGTCGCCGTCCTGTGGGGCGAGGGCGGCGCGTTCTGCGCGGGCGCCGACCTGAAGGAGGTCGGCGGCTCGCGCGGCAACGCCCTCAGCCCGGACGGCCCGGGCCCGATGGGCCCGAGCCGGATGCGCCTGGGCAAGCCGGTGATCGCCGCGATCGCCGGCCACGCCGTGGCGGGCGGACTGGAGTTGGCGATCTGGTGCGACCTACGGGTGGCCGCGGAGGACGCGGTCTTCGGTGTCTTCTGCCGACGCTGGGGCGTCCCGCTGATCGACGGCGGAACGGTCCGGCTGCCGCGCCTGATCGGCGCGGCACGCGCGATGGACCTGATCCTCACCGGCCGCGAGGTCCGCGCCGACGAGGCGCTGGCGATCGGCCTGGCCGATCGCCTCGTCCCCACCGGCACGGAACGCGCCGCTGCCGAAACCCTCGCCCACGAGATCGCCGCCCTCCCGCAGACCTGCCTGCGCAACGACCGCCTCTCCGCACTGGAGGCGGAGGGCCTCACCGAGGAGGCCGCGCTGGCGAACGAGTTCACTCGGGGCCTCGCGACCATCGAGGCCGAAGGGCTGCCGGGCGCGGAGGCCTTCCGCAACCGCCGTCCGTGACATCCGTCAGGTTCAGCGGCCTCCGGTCAGGCACAGCCGACCCGCGGCGTCCCCCGATACCGCTGTGGTCCCTCGCAGCCCTAGAATCTGCGCCGTCCGGACGGAACAGGCAAGACGGGGGAACCGCATGCAGCCACTTGAAGCCGATGATCCATCAACGATAGGCCCGTACAGACTCGTTGCCCGCCTCGGCGCCGGTGGGATGGGGCGGGTGTATCTCGCGCGCAGCGCGGGCGGGCGGACGGTCGCCGTCAAGGTCGTGCGTCCCGAGCTCGCGGACGACCCCGACTTCCGCGCCCGGTTCCGGCGGGAGGTCGCCGCCGCACAGTCCGTGGACGCCGCTTACACGGCGCGCGTCGTCGACGCGGACCGGGACTCCGCCACGCCATGGCTTGCGACTTCCTACGTCCTGGGCCCTTCGCTGAACGAGGCTGTGGCGACGTACGGGCCGCTGCCGGAGCACAGCGTGCGGGCGCTCGGCGCAGTGCTCGCGGAGGCACTCGGCGCGATCCACGGCGCGGGGCTGATCCACCGCGACCTCAAGCCCTCCAACGTGCTGCTGGCGGCGGACGGCCCGCGCGTCATCGACTTCGGCATCGCCCGCGCCTTCGACGGAGGTGACCTCACCAGTACGGGTGTCGTCGTCGGGTCCCCGGGCTTCATGTCGCCGGAGCAGGCGTCGGGGCGGGCGGTCGGGCCGGAGGGCGACGTCTTCTCGCTCGGCTCTGTGCTCGCCTTCGCCGCGACCGGGCACGGCCCGTTCGGGCAGGACTCTGTCGCCTCCCTGCTCTACCGCGTGGTCCACGACGCTCCCGACCTCGAGCCGGTCCCCGCGGGGCTGCGCGAGGCGATCGGCGCCTGCCTGGCCAAGGCCCCGGAGGACCGACCCACTCCCGCCCAACTTCTCGGCATGCTCGCACCCGACGGCGCGCAGGCAGTGCTGCGGGGCTCCTGGCTGCCGGCCGACGTCGCCTCGGGCATCGCCCAACACGCTGCCCGCGTCATGGAGTTGGAGACACCGACACCGCACAACCCGGTCGGCGCCGATCCGCGCGGCGCAGCCGTGGGACAGCAGCAGCCAGAGCACGGCACCTTCGTCCTCGGCGGCCAGCCCGGCGCGAACACGCCGCCTGCCTCCTCGGCGCCTGCGCTCGGCGCGGCGCAGCCCTCGCGCCGCAAGCTGCTCTACGGCGCGCTCGGCGTCGCCGCCATCGCCGTGGCCGGCGGGGGCACAGCGCTCGCGCTCGCCGGAGGCGGCAAGCCCAAGCCGACGCCGACGCCGACGCTCGCGGCGTCGCCGTCCGTCACGCCGACCACCTTCCCGACGCGGCCGTCAGGCGTTCCGCCGCAGCCGCTGTGGACCTACACCGCGGACGGCACCGTGGGCAGTGCCCCGGTCGCCACCGACGGCCGGGTCCTGTTCGCGGGCTCCTCGGCGACCGCGCTCGACGCGCGCAGGGGGACGCCGGCCTGGACGGGCCCGCAGGTGAACGACGGCATCCTGATGCCGCCGATCGGCCTCGGGGGCGGGTTCGCCGTGATGCTGACGAACGATCGGAAGCTCGTCGGCCTCAACCCGGCGAACGGGGCGCAGCTCTGGTCGTCCAGTGGCACCAACGACCTGCAGTTCGAATACCTGCTCGGGGTGAGCGACCAGGCGGCCTTCATCCTCGGGAACAAGTATCCGCTGGACGCCAAGGGCATGCCGGTCATCACCATGGGGGCCAACTACAGCGCGGTCATGGCCGTCGACCTGCACACCCGCAAGGTGCTCTGGACCGAGCCGCGCAACGCCAGTGCGAGCAACCAGGTGCTCGGCTTCGCCACGGACAAGTACCTCGTCTACACGAACGACCTCAACAACGTCGTCGTGCGCAGCGCGACCAACGGAACCCAACTCTGGTCCCAGGACTTCGGCGAGCCGAAGTGGTCGACCCAGGCGATGCCGCTGCTGGTGGGCGACACGATCTACCTGCCGGGACCGGAGATCATCGGCTACGGACTCGACCACGGGGACCGCCGCTTCACCTCCAAGCCCGCACCCAAGGGCACCTACCTGGGGCTGACCCATGCCGACGGGTTCCTCTACGCCAGCAATCTCGGAACCGCCCAGGTGATGGCCGTGGACCTGAAGTCCGGCGCCATCGCCTGGGAGGCCGCCGTCCCGCCCGACCTGATGGGAACGCCGCTGGTCGTCGTGGGCGGCACGGTCTTCTGCGTGTCCCTCGTCTCCGGCAGCAGCGAGGGCATCGCCGCCATCGATCGCAGCAACGGCAAGGTGCTGTGGACCTTCCAGGACGGCGTCGACTCCACCGACGACTGGGCACTCTCCACCGACGGCACCCTGCTGTACGGTGCCCACCACTCTCGCGTCTACGCCCTCCCGCCGATCTGAACCACCGGTCCGTCAGCGGAGCTTGAGCGCGGCGAGCTGCTCCGCGAACGGGACGACGTCCAGGGGGTACCCCCGGCCGAAGGCTGGGGGAGGGTCGGCGCGCCGCGCCTGGGCGGGCTGCCGCAGCAGTACCGCGGCCAGCTCGCCCGCCGCGCGGTCGATGTGCTGGCGCAGGCCGTTCTCGTCCGCGCCGCCCCAGTCCTCGGAGGCGGCGTAGACGGCCGTCGGCACCACGGCCGCGCGCAGGTAGGCGAAGAGCGGCCGCAGCGCGTGGTCGAGGGCGAGCGAGTGACGGGCGGTGCCGCCGGTCGCGCCCAGCAGGGCGGGCCGCCCGGTCAGCGCGCCCTGCTCCAGCACGTCGAAGAAGGACTTGAACAGCCCGCTGTAGGAGGCGGAGAAGATCGGCGTCACCGCGATCACCGCGTCGGCGCCGGTGACGGCGTCGATGGCCTGCCGCAGTTGCTCGCCGGGGAAGCCGGTGACGAGGTTGTCGGCGATCGGGTGCGCGAGCTCGCGCAGCTCGACGTGCTCGGCGACGACGTCGCGCCCCGCGTCGGCCAGCTTGGCGCGGACCGCCTCGGTGAGGCGGTCGGCGAGCAGGCGGGTCGAGGACGGCTGGCTCAGCCCGGCCGAGACGACGGCCAGCGTGATGGTCTCCATGTCTGCTTCTTCCCTGCTCTGCTGCTCAGGCGTTGACGGTGTCGGTGCTGGTCGCGGCCTGCGCCGCGGCGAGTAGCGAGGCGTGGTTCGGCGCGTCGGGAACGCCGGCCGGGCGGCGCTTGGCGAACTCCTCGCGCAGCACCGGCACGACCTCCTCGCCGAGCAGGTCGATCTGCTCCAGCACGGTCTTCAGCGGCAGACCCGCGTGGTCGACCAGGAAGAGCTGGCGCTGGTAGTCGCCGGCGTAGTCACGGAAGGAGAGGGTCTTCTCGATGACCTGCTCCGGCGTGCCGACCGTCAGCGGCGTCTGCGCGGTGAAGTCCTCCAGCGACGGGCCGTGGCCGTAGACGGGCGCGTTGTCGAAGTACGGGCGGAACTCGCGCACCGCGTCCTGCGAGTTGTGACGCATGAAGATCTGCCCGCCGAGCCCGACGATCGCCTGCTCGGGCGTGCCGTGGCCGTAGTGGGCGTAGCGCTCGCGGTAGAGCTCGACCATGCGCTGGGTGTGGTCCTTGGGCCAGAAGATGTTGTTGTGGAAGAAGCCGTCGCCGTAGAAGGCGGCCTGCTCGGCGATCTCGGGCGAGCGGATCGAGCCGTGCCAGACGAACGGCGGCACGCCGTCGAGTGGGCGCGGCGTCGAGGTGAAGGACTGCAGCGGGGTGCGGAACTTCCCCTCCCAGTCGACCACGTCCTCGCGCCACAGCCGGTGCAGCAGCGCGTAGTTCTCGACGGCGAGCTGGATGCCCTCGCGGATGTCCTTGCCGAACCAGGGGTAGACCGGTCCGGTGTTGCCGCGGCCCATCATCACGTCCACGCGGCCGTTCGCGATGTGCTGGAGCATCGCGAAGTCCTCGGCGATCTTCACCGGGTCGTTGGTGGTGATCAGGGTGGTGGAGGTGGACAGGATGATCCGCTCGGTGCGGGCGGCGATCCAGCCGAGCATGGTGGTCGGCGAGGAGGGCACGAACGGCGGGTTGTGGTGCTCGCCGGTGGCGAAGACGTCCAGGCCGACCTCCTCCGCCTTCTCCGCGATGGCGAGCATGGCCTTGATGCGCTCGTGCTCGGTCGGGGTGCGGCCGGTGGTGGGGTCGGGGGTGACGTCTCCGACGGTGAAGATCCCGAACTGCATCGTGCTCACCTGTCTTTTCTCGAGGCTTCTCGCCTGCTTGCCGAACGACTCGCGCCGTCGTTGAAGATTCAACCATGATGTTGTTGATATTTCAACTAGTCTGCTGAACGATCGCAGCGCCGGGCGCATTCCCGACCTCCGTGCGAGTGTGACAGCGCTACTGTTGAGCCCAGCGGCTGCCATAGGGCATGCACGGGTCAAGGGGAGGCGCGTTGACGGTCGACGAGTTGGCGGCGCGCGCCGGGATCACCGTCCGCACGCTGCGCTTCTACGCCGCGAAGGGCCTGCTCCCGCCCCCGCAGCTCGGTCCGCGCCGGGTCGGCCGCTACGGGCCCGAGCATCTGGGCCGGCTGGAACTGATCGAGGAGTTGCAGCGACAGGGACTGACCCTGGCGGCGATCGAGCGCTACCTGGCGCAGCTCCCCGACGACGTCGGCTCGCTGGACCTCGCGGTCCACCGGGCGCTGGTCGCCTCCTGGCAGCCGGAGGCGGCGGAGCGGATCAGCCGGGAGCAGCTGGAGCGCCGAGCGGGCCGGGCCCTCAGCGACGCCGACCTGGACCGACTCGCCGCGATGGGCGCGATTATCCCGCAGCCGGGGACGTCGGGCGCGCCGGGCGCGGAGCCGGCCGACGTCCCCGAGTGCTTCTCCGTCGACCCCGGCCTGCTCCCGCTGGGCGTCCGGGTCCTGGACGTGCCGATCCCGCTGGAGACCCTGGTCGCCGCCCGCGCGGTCGTCCGCCTCCACAGCCGCGCGACCGCCCACGACCTGCACCGCCTGTTCCGTGACACGGTCTGGCGCCCCTTCCGCGCCTCCGACCCGAGCCCGGAGGGCCTGGAGCGGATGAAGGAGCTGGCCGCGCGTATCGAGCCGATGGTCGTCCAGGCCCTGGTCACCGCCTTCCAACGCTCCCTGGCGGAGGAACTGGCGGCGCCGCCGCATCCTCAGGGGCGCGAGGAACTGCGCGAGAAACCACCCTGCGCGGATGGCCCAGAACCTTGAGGACCATCCGCATGCGGGTGGCTTGTCGCGCAGTTCCCCGCGCCCCTGAGGAGGTGCAACTGCATGCGGTAGCGCACAGCAGTTCCTAGCACCCCTGTGGTGGTGCAACCACAGGCCGCAGCGCCAGGTCAGCGCGGCTGCCAAGCCGAGAGCGCGCGGACGGTGGCGAAGAGACGGCCGTCCTTCCACGCGCCGCTGATCACGCCGTCCGTGAAGCGCTCGCCGCGAACGAGCGCGGTCGCCGTGCGGACGGCGTCGGCCGGGGTGAGCATGCCCTCAGGGGTGAGCGGCGGGAGGGTGTAGTCGACCCAGTGGAACGCCGGGGTGACCGCGCCGACCGTGGCCAGCGCCGCCGTCACCGCGTTCACCCGCGAGCCGTAGACGGGGTGAGGGCCCTGCCACTCCGCGTCTCCCGGCTGGACGCTCCAGCCGCCCGCGAAGTCACCCAAGCGGGCCCACGCGCCCAACGCCCCGGCGGACTCCCGGTCCAGTCCCGCCAGCAGCGCCTCGTCCGTCGGGTCGCCCTCCGCGCCGCTGCCGGTCGGCGGCCGGAACCGCTGCTCGGGGTGGATCAGCCGGGAGGTGAGCTCGTACTTCGCCGTCAGCCGGGCGCGCAGCGCCGCGTCAGGGAGGAGCGCGAGCCGGTCGGGCGCGGAATTGCTCGCCAGGTCCGCGTCCTTGACGGTCACCGCGCCCGGCGTGGCCAGGACCCGGGCCGCGTAGTCGGCGAGCGGCTCGTCCGCCCGTTTGGTCAGGGCCAGCACGATGTCCTTCGTCCGCTGCGGCAGCGCGGCCGCGTCCAGCCACTCGACGCTCAGCGCATCGTCCTCGACGGCGTCGTGCAGCCAGCCCGCAGCGACCTGCGCCTCGTCCCCGCCGAGCCGCGCGGTCCCCTCCGCCACCGCCGCCAGGTGCACGGCGTACGGGCGGCCGGCCTTGTCGAGCTGTCCGGCGTGCGCGGCGCGCGCGATCGCTTCGACCTCGTCGAGCGTCAGCAGCTGCGCAGGGGAGGCGCCAGGGGAAGTCTCCGCCATCTCGTTCGTCCTCTTCGCTCTTCAGCTCGTCGCATGGGGTGGGTCGGCCGGTTCGCACCAGTGTCGCCTGCGGAGCAGGACATCTTCCGCAGGCGACGCGCGCCGACCTCCCCATGGACGGTGGTCGCATTCGAGATCAGTTCATCAGACAATCAGCGACCATGAGTGCAACGGTCTCCACCCTCGTCTCCGCCGAGCTCCTGCCGATAGCCGACGGCGTCCACGTCTGGCGGCCCCGGCCCGGCGTCGGCTGGGGGCTCGCCAACTGCGGGCTGCTGGCCTCGCAGTCCACCGCCGCGTGGATCGACTCGCCCTACGACCGGACCCTCGCGGACGAGTTCCTGGCCCGCTGCCGACCGCTGCTCGCGGAGGGCACGGAGGTGGACTGGCTCCTCGTCACCCACGGCAACGGCGACCACCTGTGGGGCTGGCAGGCAGTGCCGGACGCGCGGGTGGTCTACACGCAGGCGACCGCCGGTCACATCGCCCACGAGCCGGACCCCTGCGACCTGCACGGTCTCGTCCACAGCGCCGACACGGACACCCTGGTCGGCTGGTACCTGAACCGCCACTTCGGCCGCTACCGCTGGCCGGAGACGGAGCTGCCGCAGCCCGCGCTCACCTTCTCCGGCGAGGTCGAGATCGCCGTCGGCGACATCCCGGTCCAGCTCACCCAGCTCGCCCCCGCGCACACGCGCGGCGACCTGATCGCCTACCTGCCGCGCCAGCAGGTCTGCTTCGCCGGCGACATCGTCTTCGCCGCGAGCCCGGAGGAGCCCGGTGACCATCCGGTGCACTGGGCGGGGCCGCTGGAGAACGTGATCGCGGGCTGCGACCGGGTCCTCGCGACCGGTGCGGCCACGATCGTGCCCGGCCACGGCCCGGTCGTGGACCGCGCAGGCGTCCACGCCCACCGCGACTACCTCTGCTACCTGCGCGACAGCGCCCACCGCCTGCACGCCGCCGGCGTCCCCGCCCCCGACGCCGCCCGCCGCCTCGCCGCGGAGGCCCGCTACCCGCACCTCCACCTGCCCGAGCGCCTGGCCGTCACCGTGGCGCTGCAGTACCGCTACCTGGACGGCGCACCGGAGGCGCCGATGCTTCAGCAGATGTACGCGCTGGCCCAACTCGCCTGGGAGGTCGAGTATCCGGGCGTTCCACTGCCCTCCCCGCGTGCGGTCGCGCAGACCGCTCCGGGCAGCCCGGACATGCACGCGTTCCCCGGCGCCCGGGACGCGTAGAGCCAGGCCTCCGTGGCCAGCCCGCTGTGCCCCTCGCCCTGCGGCGCGTCCAGGTACTGCGTGCGCAGCCAGCGCTGGTAGGCCGCGTGCACCGACCGCAGCACCTCCGCCCGCGTCCCCTCGCCCGCGAGCAGCAGCCCTTCGGCCGTGAAGAGGGTCATCTGCGTGTCGTCCGTGACCTCCGCGAGCCGCCCGTGCGGTCGCCGGAGCGAGGTGACCCCCTGCGGGCCGTGATCGTGGAGGATCCGCTCCAGGTGCTGGAACTCGACCGGCCATCCCAGTGCGTCCCCGATCGCCCCACCGACCAGACACCCCCGCACCCGGTCCCGCCGCTCCAGCTCTGCCGCCGTCTCCGCCGTCATCACCCCTCCGTCCCGGTACGGGCTCGCGCGCCCGCACCGTGCGACGGTAACCAACGACCACCGAAGCCGCTCACCTTTTGCCCAGTGCGGCTCGCGGTCGGAACCATGTTCGACGATCAAAAAGACGTTGCCACACCACAGTTGTGGCATCAGCCGAAGTCCCCGACCGTGCCTCTCCCGACGGCCGGGGCCGGCTGCATTCGGCGGGCAGGGGGCCTTCGGGGCGACGTACCCGCCCCGCCGCAGTGGAGTGGCGAGCCTGTACCCCTATCGTGGACCTCCAACCGCCACCGTCACCGACTCAGCCGGGGAACCCAGCGCTTATGACCACCATCTCCGTACAGACCAGCACCACCATTCCCTCGCCGCTCCTGCCGTCCGATGTCCGGGAAGACCTGTGCCGATATGCGGAGGCGGGCGGCTTCACTCTCAGGGCCGAGACCCACCCGTGGTACGCGGCTCTGGATTCCGTCTCCGATGTGGAGGAGGCGCGCGCCGCCTCGACCGTCCTGGCGGAGCTGCGGGGCCGCGACCTGCCGTTGATCCAGCACGCCGCCGAGCAGTTGGGCACCGTCCACGGCTTCGACGCGCCCGGCACGTTCGCGGAGACCGCGACCCTCGTCTCGCTGATGCTGCGGGTGCGCGCGACGCTCGCGGTGCTGCGGCCGGAGGCCTACGAGATCGAGTTGGACGCGCTCCTCGCGGCCACCGCGACCAATGCGTGGCGTGCGGAGCGCGGAATGAAGCAGTCGTGGCTTCAGCGGTTCGCGCTCGGCCGCCAGGCGCGCCGGCTCACCCTGGCGCGGACCGGACGCGCCGACCTGCACCTCGCGCTGGGGCGCGCGGCAGCGGAGCGCGACGAGTGGGCGGCGCTGACCCGCGAGGGCGGGCCGACGCTGCCGACGGATCAGGAGTTCCTGGACCAGTCCGGCCCGGCGGCGGACGCCGCGATGGCGGGGCTCCCCGAGCTCGCCCGCCTGATCGGAGCCGAAAGCGCCCTGGAGGCCCTCCCTCTGTCGGACCTGGCCGACCTCCTGGACCGCCTCGCGGCCGACGAGGGCACGCTCTACCGCCTCCCTCGCCTCCGGACGCTGCGCGACGGCCTCCTGGCCCAGGGCCAGTCGGACCTGCTCTCCGAGCTGACGGCCCGCCAAGCCGACGCGGCCGAAACGGAAGCTCTCCTCGCCCCGGCCCCGGCCCCGGCGCCGGAGCCGCTAGCCGTCCCTGCGGCGGCGGCCGAGCCGGAAGCCCTTCCTGCAGTGGCCGCCGAAGCGGAGCCGGAGGCCGACCCGACCCCGGCCGCCGAGCCGCAGGCCGAGGCCGTCGCTGCGGCGACCACCGAGCCGGAGGCGGAGGCTACCCTTGTGGTGACCGCCGAGCCGGAGCCGGAAGCCGTCGCGACCCTGGACTCCGAGCCGGAGGACGTCACTGCGGTGACAGCCGAAGCAGAGCCGGAGGCCGACCCGACCCCGGCCGCCGAACCGCAGGCCGAGGCCGTCACCGCGGCGACTACCGAGCCGGAGGCGGAGGCTACCCCTGAGGTAACCGCCGAGCCGGAGGCCGCGCACGTCGAGGACGAGTCGGACACGGCGGACGCGCAGCAGGCCGAGGCCGAGACCGCCCCTGAGCCCGAGCTCGAGGTCGAGCAGGCCTCGGAGCCGGCGGCTGAGGATGAGGCCGCTGCCGAGGTCTCGGAGGCAAGCGCGCCCGAAGCCACAGCCGACACCGACACCCAGGTGGCCGCATCGGACGGCGCGCCCGCGCCCGCGCTGACGCCGGAGACCCCGAAGAAGGCCAGCACCGCCCGCCGTCCCCAGAAGCCGGCCGTCACGCCGGGACAGCCGGTCACCGCGTACTCCGCCGACGAGCTCGAAGCCGTCGTGCACTGGATCGACAGCGATGCCGTCGAGCGCACGAACGAGGAACTGCTCCGGGCCGCCATGAAGGAGCTCGGCTTCTCCCGCCTCGGCCCCCGCATCAAGGAAGCCCTCGGCACCGCGGTCGCCGCCGTCCGCGGCTGACCGGCTCGCGGCTACGGGATGGATCAGGTCGCTGCGCCTCAAGGGCAGTACCTGTGCGCCGCACCCGATCCATCCCGTAGCCGTACGGTCGAGCCGCCCGCGCTCCAGCCTGCCTCACCCCGGGGCGGTGAAGCCCGACTCGTAGGCGATCACCACGGCCTGGGTGCGATCGCGCGCGCCCAGCTTTGCCAGCACCCTGCTGACGTGGGTCTTCACCGTCTCCGCGCCGACGAACAGCCGCTCCGCGATCTCCGCGTTGGACAGCCCCGTCGCCATGAGGCGCAGCACGTCCGCCTCTCGCTCCGTCAGCTGCTGGGACAGCGCGCGTGCGGCGGCGGGTGGTCGGTGACGGAGCGCCAAGTCGCGGATCGCCGCCGGAAACAGCAGTGAGTCGCCCTGGGCGACGAGCCGAACCGTCTGCACCATCTCGGCCGCGCGCGTGCGCTTCAGCAGGAAGGCCGCCGCGCCCTCGCGCAGCGCGTCGTAGACGTACTCGTCGTTCTCGAACGTGGTCACCACCACGATGCGCGGCGGCGGGTCGACGACCTCGAGGATCCGGCGGGTCGCAGCGATGCCGTCCAGGGTGGGCATCCGGACGTCCATGAGGACCACGTCCGGGCGCAGTTCGCGGGTCAGCGACACCGCCTCCGCGCCGCTGGCGGCCTCCCCCACGACGGAGAGATCGGGTTCCAGGTCGAGGATCGCCCGAAGGCCGCTGCGCACCAGGGCCTCGTCGTCGGCGAGCAGGATCCGTACGGTCACGGCCTTCCTCCCAGGGGGAGCCGCAGATGGAGCCGCCAACAGTCCCCCTCGCGTGCCGCGGCGACCGCGCCGCCCAGGACGGCCGCGCGCTCCTGCAGGCCGGTGAGTCCGCGACCGCCACCGGGGCGGCGCGGCTGAGGGGCCGAGAGCGGGTTGGTCATCTCCATCTCCAGTTCGTCGGGGCCGATGCCGATGACGATCCGTACCGGCACCTTTCCGCCGTGGCGGAGCGCGTTGGTGAGCCCCTCCTGCACGATCCGGTACGCCTCGCGCGAGACCGTGGGCGGAAGCAGGGCCGGATCGCCCGCCACCTCCGCGTGGACCTCGGTGCCGGCCGCCCGCGTCGAGGCGAGCAGTTGGTCGAGTTGGCCGAGGTCCGGGACCGGCCGGCGCGGCGGCCGGTCGGTGGCCTCCTCACGCAGGAGCCCGAGTACCTGGTCCAGCTCCTCCAGGGCGCCGCGTGCCGACTCCTCGACCGCCTCGAGTGCGCGCCGGGCGAAGTCGGGGTCGGTCGTCAGCACCCGGCTTGCGGCGCCCGCCTGCAGCGTGACCACGCTGAGCGCGTGCCCGACGGAATCGTGCAGCTCGCGGGCGATCCGATTGCGGTGGGCGAGCCGGGTGGCCCGCTGCTCGCTCTCGGCGAGGCGGTCGGCCAGCGCCTCCGCCGGGGACGGGCCGAGCAGCCGGGGCGCGCAGCGGGCGAGCAACCGTCCGCTGCCGGCGGCGGCGAGCCCCAGGGCCAGCAGCACCGCCAGCCCGAGCGGTGGTCCCCACCAGACCGGGACGTCCCGCACCCACGGGAGCGTTGAGCGTCGTCGCTCCCCGAGGAGCGGATCCGCCAGAACGACGGCGGCGAAGGGCGGCGCCGCCAGGGTGGCGCCGGAGACCAGTCCACCCAGTCCCAGGTGCAGGGTGTACCAGGCGGCGCCGCGGGCCCGGGCGCCGGGCGCGGTGGCCCGCCCGGTCGACATCGACGCGAACGCTCCGCCGAGCAGCGCACGGGCGGCGCTGCCTTCGATCACCCGCACCGCAGGGATCAGCGCGGCGGACGCAGCCGCGAGGGCGAGAGACGCGAAGAAGGCCAGGATTTGGTTCACGAGCCCTGTCTCGCCGGTGGCCTGTGCCCGCAGGCCGATTCCGGCGGCGACGTCGGCCAGCATGAAGTAGGGCATCGCCAGTGCGCCGCCGAGGACGAGGTGCGCCCAGCGCAACAGGGTTTGCCGCCCCAGCACGGGGGCGGCAAGGGCAGTGAGGCGGGTGGGGGCCGACACCTCTGCATCCTCGCACCTGGGACGGATCACTGCCCGGGCCTCGTCCGGATCGCTGACCACCCTTCAAGCAGCAGGAACAGAGCCGCGGTGGCGAGCAGCGCCCCCGCCAGCGACTGGAAGTGGATGGTCAGCAGGCTGAGCGGGGTGACGGTCTGCTGCGCGGCGTTCTGGATCGGACTGAAAGCTTCGCCGATGGCCCCCCACAGGCTCCAGGAGAACATGCATCCGGTGCCGAGCCAGGCCGCCGCCAGCGGCACGGCGAGTCGACCGGTGCTCCTGCGGCGCGCCAGGGTCAGCACTCCGGCGACGCCGACCAGCTCCAGGAGTCCGTGCGCGGCCTCCATGACGCAGCCGGCCAGGGTGCGGCCGGCGACAGCCTGCGGGGGCACTCCGGCGGTGCCGCCGCCGGCCCAGTACAGGTGGACGGCCGCGGTCAGCATGGCCAGGCCGCACACCCCGGTGACCAGAACCTTCACGGTCCCGCCGCTGACCCCGCGAGCGAGCCCGGACACCCGCACGGTGAACAACTCGGGCCAACGGGACCGCAGATGCAGCACGAAGGCGATCGCCAGCCCGACGCCCTGCCCGGTGAAGCCGGCGTAGACGAACCCGTAGACCCACGGATGCACGAGCTCGCTGGAGCCGCCGCTCAGATGTGATCCCGTCAGCGCGGTGGCGAGGAAGGCCGGCGGTGCGCCGAGGGCGATCAGACCGAGGAATCCGGACGCGACCCACATCGGGAAGACCACGAGCCAGGCCGGGACGCGCAACCCCCAGCGGTAGGTCAGCGTGAACGCGGTGAGCAGAGCGACGGCGTCCATGCCGAGGGTGAGGGCGTTGAGGCCGAAGAAGAGGGAGCTCTTGGCCACTTCGGATCCGCCGGTGCCCACCGTGCTGCCGGACAGCCAGGCAATCTTGATGCTGAAGTAGGGGAGCATCGCGGCGACGGTACCCCAACAGGTGATCAACCGGGCTCGGCTGGGTCGGGGTACGGCGGCGGGGGTGGCTTCTGCGTCGTGCACGAGTGTCTCGGACATTAACGTCCACGATCCCGATCGCCGGAGGGCCCTACATCCCCCGCCCCGGTCGAGCCCCTCCCCCGCACGGGGGATCCCTGACGGCCGCTGCCGTCAGGGCCCCGGCGCCGGTCTCACCGCTGTGCCGCGGCCGCGACGTCCACGGCGTCCGCTGCGTCCGCGGCGCCAGTGGGCCACGCTCAGCGGCCCAGGGCCGGGACGGCACGAACGCCGAGATCGCCGCGCAGCTCTTCATCGCCACGGGGACGGTGAAGAACCACGTCGCGAGCATCCAGCGCAAGCTCGGGGTGCGGAACCGGGTCGGCATCGCGGCCTGGGCCTCGGAGCACGGCGTCTGCCGTCCCTGACCGAGGACCAGCCGGCCCGGTCGCCACCGCGGGGCTACGGCCGGGACAGGATGCCTCGTGCCAGGTTGGGAAGCCTCGCGGTCTGGAAAGCCCCGTACACGCCATTGGCGACCAGTTGGAACTTGACGCCTTCACGCCCCTGGGGACGTTCGTAACCGTCCGGCACGAAGCGCTGGTAGTGCTCGCTCGCCCGCTGGAAGAACTGCGGGCGCTCGGCGCGGGAGAGATATCCTGAAAGGCCGAGGAGGAACAGGTAGTGACGGACCATCCGGGAGAAGAGGAACGGTGCGGCGTCCGCGCGGCCGTACTTGTCCAGCAGCCCAAAGCTCTCCTCGTAACGGTCGAAGACGTCGAACTGCGTCGCACCGGGCGATTCCGCGGGGTGCTGGGTGTGCCTGCGGCGGATCTGCACGCAGTCCCACTTCAGCGCGGCGACGCGATCCGCCGCCAGCATGACGTGGTGCACGACGGCGACATCGTCGTGGAGACCGTCGGGGAAGGCGAGCGCGTGCCCGGCCCAGAAGTCCCGCCGGATCAGCCGGTCCCAGATGTAGGCGGGAGCCTCGAAGAGCTCGGGCTCACCGGCCGGGTCGAAGGGCCGGGCGTCCAGTCCGCCGAGCAGGTCGGTCGCACCGCCCGGCCAGGACCGGCCCTTGTGGAGGCGCGTGTGGCCGAGCAGCAGGACGTCCGGTTCGTCGCAGGTCCGCAGGCGGTCGGCCATGGCCTCCAGCGTGCCGCCCCAGAGGACGTGATCGGCGTCGAGGAAGAGCAGGTACCGACCGGTCGCCCGCTCGGCCCCCGCGTTCCGGACCCGGCCGATGCCGGCCACGGAGTCCAGCCGCACGACCGAGACCCGCGCCTCGCTCCGCGCCCACGCATCGACCACCTCGGCGGGGCACTCCGGTGACTGGTCCGCGACCAGGACGACTTCGACGTCCTTGAAAGCCTGACTCAGGATCGACTGCAGGCAGGTCTCCAGGACTCCCCGCGGGTCGTATGCGGCCACTACTACGCTGATCAAGGGTGAGCTGAGCACGACATGGAACATAGGGTGCCGCTTACGCAGCCGACAAGATCGACTGTGGTGCAGCCGTGCATCGTTATGCAACTTTGCGCAAACCTTCACAGGGCTTCCGCACCTCACGCCCTGCGGGCGTCCGCCCCGCTGCGCAGAAGGGCGTCGCACGCCGAAAGGCGGCCCACCCACGAGGGGTGAACCGCCTTGTCAGGCCTGCTATCTGTTGCAGGCTCTCGGAGCAGTCGTCAGCGCAGGCTGTCCCGCAGCCGGCGCAGCGTCCGTGCCGCGTCCGTCAGGCCCGCCGCGTCCGCCTCGGCGGCGGCCTTGTCGAGGCGGTCCTGCGCCGCACGGGACCGGTCCAGGCCCCGGCCCTCCACGAGGGCCGCCAGGCGGATCGCCTCGAACCGCGGCGGGGCGTCCGCGAAGCCGGCGCGGTCGTAGACGGCGATCGACTCTTCGAACGCCGCGAGGGCCTGCTCGGCCTGACCCACCGTCGCGTGCACCTGCCCGCGGGTGAAGCAGCACTGCGCCCGGTCGACCTCCACGCTGCGGAACTGCTCGCGCGCCGCGTCCGGGAACTCCTCGCGCAGCCGGTCGGCCCGGTCCAGGTAGCCGAGGGCCTCCTCGATCGCCTCCGCGCCCCGGGCGTCGATCGCTTCGAAGGCGAGGGTACGCAGCGCGTCGGCCAGGTCCGGGAGGCACGGTGCCTCCGCGTTGGAAGCCAGGGCACGCTCCAGCGCGGCCCGGGCGCCGTCCCATTGGCCTGCCTGCGCCAGCGCGCCCGCCGCAGCCGCGGCGGCCGAGGTCAGCGTCCTCTTGTCCGGCCAGCGGCTGACCGCGTCGGCCAGGTGCAGGAACTCCCTCGCAGCATCAAGCGGCTCCCCCAGCGACAGCAGGGCGTTGGCCAGATCGCCGCGGATCTGCGCCGTCAACTGCTCGGCCGCGGACGGCGCCGCAGCACCCTCCGCGCCCTCAGCGCCCTCCGCGCCCTCCGCGTCCGCGAGTTCCTCGCTCTTCACGCTCTTCGCGGCGGCTGAGGAGACCGAGTCCAGCAACGACTCAAGGACGGCCACCGCATCGCCGATCGCGCCCTGGGCGCGCAGCGCCCGGCTCAACTCCCACCGCGTCTGCCGCGCTTGCTGCGCGCTTCCCTCGCGGTCCAGGCGTGCCGCCGCCTCCGAGAGCGCCCGCACCGCTGTCTGGTGCTGCCTCGCCTGCAGCGCCATGCTGCCGAGCATCCGGTGCAGCGGCGTCAACTCGTACGGCGCGACGTCCGAAGGGGCCTCCGCCAGGCCTCGCTCGAGCTCGGCCACCGCCTCGGCGTGCCGACCCTGCGCGCCGAGCGTCAGCGCGAGCAGCAGGCGGGCGCGAGGCAGTCGCCACGTCCAGTCCCGCTCAGTGAAGATCGCAATCGCCCGACGGGCGGAAGCTTCGCCCTCCACCGGCGCTCCATGCGTGGCCTGGAACTCCGCGAGCACCTCATGGGTCATCGAGACCTGCGGCGCCCGGTCGGCGGCGCTCCCCTCGGCGATCACCGCCTCGGCCTCGGTGGTGAACAGCTCGGCCCAACGGGCGTGCTGCTCCGGCCCGCCGGCCCGCAGCAGCGCATGACGCGCCGTGAAGACCCGGCACTGCCGCACCACGAACTTCCGGTTCAGCGTCTCGCGCTCCCTCTCCGACGCCTCCTCCGCGTCGCCACCGAACCCTGCGGCGAGGAGGGCGTCGACGCGTGCCAGCAGCTCGTCGAGGACGGGCCAGGCCGCCTCCGCTGCGGCAGAGGCGTCCTCGACATCGTCACGGACGGCCTCGCACCAGGCGAGCCGCGCCTCGGTAGCGATCACCCGGGCGGGCCTGTCGATCCGCGCATAGTGCTCCGCGGCCTCGCGCAGGTGGGCCGCGCAGGCATCCCAGTCCTGCTGGTCGGCGTCCTGCTTGTTGGCCGCGCGTTGCGCCAGCTCCGAGGCGATCTCGCCGGGCAGCAGGTCGTCCACGTCGGCGGCGTCCGCACCGCCGACCCGCTCCAGCACCGCGTCCCACAGGACGCGGGCGGCGGGGCCACCGATCAGGTCCAGGCGGCGCAGCTCGGCGACGAGCTCCGTGAAGTCCTGCGGCACCTCGGTGGCCGCCGAGGCCGTCGGGGCCGCCGTGACCGACACCGGTTCGGTCCCGGCGGCGGCCGGCCGGGCCAGCGCCGACGTCTGCACGCCCAAGTTGAGCGGCGCTGTCAGCGGTCGGGCGGTGAGCCGTTCCCGACGGCGCGTGGAGATGTTGTCGTTCCCGTTGCGGGTGTCGAAGCGCGCCGCCAGCTCGTCGGCCTGCCCGGCGACAGCGTCATGGAGCGACGAGACGGTCCACTCCCTCCCGAGCGGCCCGGCGCACGGCAGTTCGCCATAGCCGGTTTCGACCAGCCGGGCCAGCAGCACCTCGACGCCGGTGAGGAAGTCGAGGCGGCTGGACGGAGCGGCGGTGAACCCGAACGACGCGCGGTTCTGTGCCAGCAGTTCGAGACCGCGCGCCTCGTTCCCGGTCAGTGCGCAGAACTCCAGGTGCCGGCCGATCGGGGTGAGCTCCGCCTCCTGCCCGCGCACCTTGCGGTAGGAGGTCAGGTGCGTGGCCCGGGCTTCGTCGAGCTCCCCGAGCCGCAGCAGCGGCAACAGCGCCAGCGCCTGGCTGTTGTGCGGCTCCTCGTCACAGCTGTGCTGACCGTCGAAGGTCGGCTGCAGCTCCGCCAGGCCCAGCCGGTCCTGTCCTCGCCGGAAGTGGTAGGCCGCGCGTGACCGGGCCTCGCAGGCGGCGCAGTCGGTGAGCGGCGTCCGCCCGCGGGTGGCCCACAGTTCGTAGGCCAGCTCCTCACCCTCGCCCAACTGCCGTGCCAGAAAGAACTCCTGGGCGTAGACCGGCTGCAGGTCGTGCCCCTGGGCCTGGTAACGACGCCGCATCTCCGCGATCCAGCCGCGGATCGAGGCGAGCGGCACGTCCGGCGTGACCAGCAAGCCGGAGGTGACCCACTTGAAGTACCAGAACAGCTGGTAGGTCTCGTTCTCGTCGAACGCCTTCGGGTTCTCGTCCCACAGCCGCAGCAGCCGGGCGAACGCGACCGGGTACTTCACCGCCTCGCCGCTGCCGTGATAGGCGCGCATCAGCTCCACCAGGGCCGAGACGGTGACCTCGTCGTCGCCGAACGCCTCCGCGGCCTCGACCAGTTCCTCGGCGATCGCGGCGGTGGCCCGGTCCTTGGGCCGTTCCCGGTTCTCGCCCAGGGCCTGGAAGAACTCGTCCCTGGTGGTGGGCGTGGTGGGCGTAGTGGGTACGGTCATGACTGGGCATCCCCCTGTCCGGTGACGGCCGCCTGCGCCGCGAATTCGAGCAGGCCCAGGAACGAGCGGTTGAGCAGCGCGTGGTCCGACGGCCGCAGCGGCCGGCGGGAGAGCAGCAGCGCCTGGCCGTAGAGGGCTTCGATCGCCGTCTCCGACAGTTGCGGGTCGGCGGTCCCGGCCAGCTCCGCGAGCTTGCGGATCAGCGGGTTGAGGTGGTTGACGATCAGCTGGGCACGTGGCGCGGACGAGCGCAGCGAGCCGAGGATGCCGGCCCACAAGTCGTCCGCTCCCGCGGACAGTTCGCTGCGCCGGCGTTCGTGTCGGGCCTCCCGGTTGTCGACCAGCATCGCGGGCACGCCCACGGGCTGGAAGGAACGCAGCGCCACGTCCGTGTCGAACCGGTCCAGGACCGCGCGGGCGCGCGCCAGGAACGGAGCGGCCGCCAGTTCGGCCGTGGGGTCGACGCTGTCGAGGTGCGCGCTGACGGTCTCGGGGTCCAGGTCCGCGACGGTGACGCCGGGGCGCACCTGAGGGAGCTGGTGCACCAACTCCCGGTCGTAGACGTAGCCGCCGTTGACCACGCCCAGCCCGGCGGCGGCGGCGATCGGCGCGACCTGCCGGAACTCCTCCACCGTCTGCGTGACCAGCACCATCGGGTGCGCGCGGGCGAACTCGTCCAGGCTGACGGTGCCGTCGGTGGTCTCGAAGGGCAGCCACGGCAGCAGCAGCTTGAGCAGCTGGTCGTCGTAGCGGGCCAGCGCCTTCACCGCGAGGTGGTGCACGTCCAGGAAGCGGCGCAGCAGCGCCAGGTCCGAGGCGGCCAGCCCGGTCAGCCACTGGCGCACGCGCTCGCCGATGGCGTCGCGAACGGCGGCCAGCGTCTCGTCCTCGTACAGCGCTTCCCGGGAGGCGGTGGGGCGCAGGCCCGTGGTGTCCACGACGCAGGAGACGAAGAAGGCCCAGTCCGGCACCAGTTCGGTCGCCTGGTCGGACAGCAGCATCCCCTTGAGGTGCACCCGGTTGCCGGACCGCTTGGTCGGGTGCGCGGGCGTCGGCAGCACGAAGGCCACGCCCTTGAGCCCGACCAGCGGGATGTCCAGGTCGATGGTGTCCAGCGGGGTGAAGTCGAAAACGGACTTGCCGTAACCGGCCAGCGCCTCACGGCGGGCGAGGGGCGAGCCGTACGTCCGCTCCCACACCGGCGGGGTGTCGTTGACCCGGATCCTGTCGTCGTGCCGGTCCACCACGTGGACCTGGTACCGGAGCAACGACCCGAAATGCCGGGCCAGATGCACGACGCGGTCCGGCTCCAGCCACTCGCTCCCGTCGGCGCGCGGGGTCAGCGTCACGGTGGTGCCGGGCTGCGGGACCGAGCCGGCCGGCAGGGTGCGAATGCTGTACGTGCCGTCGCTGCGGCCGCGCCACTCGACGGCGGGTGCGCCCGCCTCCCTGGCGCTGCGCGAGACGACGGTGATCTCGTCCGCGACGACGAAGCAAGCGAGCAGGCCGATGCCGAACTGGCCGATGAAGTCGGCGCGCGCGGCGGACAGGTCGAGTCCGCCGTCGGCGTTGCGCTTGGAGGAGCGGCCGATGGTCGCAAGGAAGGTGTGGACGTCCGACTCGGTGAGCCCGATCCCGGAGTCCTCGACGACGATGCCGCCGCCGCTCGCGCCGGTGCGGATGGTGATCTGCGCGGGGGCCGCAGGGTCGAGCAGTCGCCGCGCGGTGATCGCGTCGACGGCGTTCTGCATGAGCTCCCGCAGGTAGACCTTGGGAGAGGAGTAGAGGTGGTGGGAGAGCAGATCGACGAGGCCGCGCAGGTCGACCTGGAAGGTGTGGCCCGGCTGGGGTGTGGTCACTGGAGTGGTTCCTACTTCCTCTTCTTGCATTCCTGCCGTGCCGCGGCGAACACCCGGCCCGCATCGCCGACGTAGGCCCAGGGGAAGCGGGTCGGGTGTTCGCCGATACGCCCGAACAGCTCGTGGGCGGTGCGATGGTCGCCCGCCATCCAGAACGCCATGGCGAAGGCGTTGAGCGCGATGTAGGGCGATTCGGTGGGGGCGAACTCCGGGTGCAGCACCGACGCGGCGGCGGCCCCCTTGAGTTCGGCGAGGACCTCGGTGCGGCGCATGTAGGCGGCGTCCTCGCCCTTGGGGAGATCGAGCCAGCGCTCGATGTGCGCGTACGCGGTCAGCATGCCGATGCCGCTGCCGGGCGGGGCCTGCGCGAGCGACTCGCGCGCGAACGCGTGCATCTGCTCGTGCGAGCCGCTCCACTTCGCGCACACCTGCTGGAGCATCGACGCGTGCAGGGCCACATGATGCGGCGCGCGCCGGACGCCCGCCTCGAACCGCCGCCGGCTCACGTCGTGGCCGTGCTGCAGGCCGCGCGAGGAGGTCGTCAGGGAGCACCAGGGGGTGGCCGACTCCGGATCCAGCTCCACGGCGGCGTAGAGGTGGTCTTCGGCAGTGCGCAGCCGCACATGGAAGATCCGGAACTGTTCCTGCTGGACGTGGGAGGCGGAGGCGCGCCCGCGCGCCTCCCAGGCCCAGGCGACATGCCGGACGCCGGCGACGGTGCGAGCCATCGGGTTGTCGGGGTGCTTCTCGGGGAGCCCGAGCAGGAAGTCGCCGCCCATTTCCTCGACTCCGCTGATCAGCCAGGTCAGCCGGGCGTGGTCGTCACGGTCCCGGCAGGGCAGCAGGATCGCCTCCATCGCGGGCCAGTCCTCGGCCAGCACGGCCCTCCGAAGCGCCGCCAACTCCGGGTCGCCGAAGTTGGGATCGATCGCCACCGGCTTCGGCCCACGGGCGGCGGTAGTGGACTGACTGCGGTTCGCAAGCGCGCGAACGGCCGCGGCGCCCCCGATCAAGGCAGGCACCAGCAGCGGAATGCTTGACACGTCTTCCCCTCCAACGGCCGCCCCGGCGGTTCGCTCAGTCGGCAGCCGCAGGGTAACCGACTCCTCTGACGGCGCGACACCGGGTTCTGCGGGGCTCCACCGCAGTTGACAGCCCGTATGCCCGGGTCTGCTGGCGTCCGTCTGAATCCTCCCCGGCGACCCCTCGTCCGTTCCGGCGCTCACTGCTGTGGCGGTTCGTCCGCCCCCGGGACGAGGACTGGGACATCCCCGGCTTCGACTTCGGTCACCCGGTGAGCGCCGAAGAGATCCACCAGGCGGTGGCCGACTCCGTGGCGGACCCGCAGTGGAGATCTTCGTTCATCTCGTCCTGGCGATTGATCGCCCCCTGGGCGGTCGTGCGCAGGACGGTACCCCAGTCGTCGACCCCGCAAAGGGAGATTGCCGCGGCCTCAGCGCGTTGGGCGCTCAGTCCCGCCTGCCGCCGAAGATGTTCAGGAAGAACAGGAACACGTTGAGGATGTCCAAGAAGATCGAGGCGGCCAGGAGCGGTGCCGAGGCGAGGTTCTGCGACCGCCGCAGCCTTTGGAAGTCGAAGAGGGTGAATCCGGCGAAGATGACCAGCCCGAGCACGCTGTAGATGAGTGAGCTGTGCGGGATCCGGACGAAGATCGCCACGACTCCGAAGACCAACAGCGCCAGCAGCGCCCAGAAGCACACCCGCGCCAGTCCCGACAGGTCACGGCTGGTGGCGTATCCGGCCGAGCCCAACGCCGCGATGAACAGTGCCGTCGCGCCGCCCGCCTGCCACAACGCGCGCGGATCGGCCGTGGCGTAGTAGACGATCGTCGGGGCCGTGGCCAAGCCCATGAGCAGGCCGAACGCGCCGAGTAGCGCCACCGTCGCCTGCTGGGAGCGGGTGGCGGTGAACCGCATCGCGATCAGGCACACGAAGGCGCCGATAAAGGCGATGATGCCCGCGCCGTGGGCGAGGTTGCGGCCGATGTAGGCGCCGAGGGCGAACAGGCCCGCGGTGGCCGCGACGAAGGTCATGGTGCGCGCGAACAGGGTGTTCGTCGAGATCCCGTAGCCCCTGCGGGCCGTTGTCGTGTCGTACATGATCCTCCTCTAGCCACGTGCCGGAGCACCCCGCAGCCGGCGGCTTCGATGACCCGCCCAGCATCGCCGTGTACGGCCCCCACACGGCGGACGACACACCCAGCGCCCTCTGACTTCAGGCCCTTCAAACGCGGCCTGCCGCACTTCGAGGATGCCTTCCGACGGCGCTGCTCGCAGCCCAGCCACGTGCCGACATCGGGGGGGCCGCAGTCGTCTCACAGCCCATCCGGGCGGAGCGGAGCGCGCCCCTGCCCTGCACAGGCCGCCCTCCGAGTTCACGTCGGCAGGGGCAGGGGATCTGGCGACGGCGACGGTCGTCCCGCGATAATCGTCGACGTGGAGGAGATCGAGGTCGTCGTCGCCCATTCCGAGCGCGCGACCCTGCGCGTCGGCGATATGTTCCTGAAGATCGACGCTGATCAGACGCGCACCGACGTCGAGGTCGAGGCGATGGCTCTGGCGCCGGTCCCGACTCCGGAAATCCTGTGGCGCAAGCCGCCCGTGCTCGCGCTCGCCGCCCTCCCAGGGACGGCACTCGGCCGCCTCGGCCAGCCGTCGAGCGCGTCGTCCGCGGCGTGGGCCGCGGCCGGTGCCGCCACGCGCATGCTGCACGACGCGCCGCTGCCGCCATGGCCCGGCCGGAGCCTCGACGAGATCGCGGCGCGCCTCGACGGCGAATGCGAATGGCTCGTCACGAACGGCGTCCTTCCCGCCGACCTGGTCACGCGCAACCGCCGGCTCGCCGAGGCCGCGCTCCGTCCGTGGACAGCGGTGTTCACGCACGGAGACCTGCAGGTCGCCCACGTGTTCGTCGACGGCGACGAGATCACCGGCGTCATCGACTGGTCCGAGGCGGGCCAGGGCGATGCCCTGTACGACCTCGCCATCCTGACGCTCGGACACGAGGAGCACCTCGGCGACGTCGTCGCCGGCTACGGCACCGACGTCGACCTCGACCTCGACCTCGACGTGATCCGCGCGTGGTGGTCGCTGCGAAGCCTGCTGGCGATCCGCTGGCTGGTCGAGCACGGCTTCGACCCGTCCTCGCCAGGCTGCGAGGTCGACGTGCTGAGATCCCGGCTGTGAGGCTGCACGAGCGGCTCGACGGTGGTCGGCAGGGGCAGAGTCGCCGACGCCAGCGCGCGCCCGGGAGGACTCGAGCGCGCGCTTCGTGACATTTCACAGCCGGAGTGGTGTCGGCTAATTCGCGTCGCGGTAGAACTCGGCGTTGCCGTTCGCGGTCTGCGCGGTGTAGACGACGGGCCCTGTCGCCGCCGGGACGGTGCCGGCGGTGACGGCGAGTCCGCCGGACACGGTGTACATGGCCTCGTCGAAGGCCTGACCGTTGATCGGCGTCTTGCCGACCGCGAAGACGGCGACGCCCTTGCCGTTCACGACCGAGCAGGAGATGTAGTCGCCCACCATCGACCCCTGCGTGGTCGAGGCGATCTGGGTGAGCGACATCGGCCCGGCCACGGTCTGCGCGGCGCTCCAGGTGGAACCGCCGTCCGTGGAGGAGACGTAGCCGACCTCCAGCTGGCAGGTCGAGGTCGTGCAATTGGCGTTCGGGTAGAAGTAGTAGTAGAGGCCCACCTTGGCCGTGGCGCCCGACGTGGCGTGGTCGACGCCGATGCCGGGGATGAAGTGGTCCACCCCGCTCGTGGTCGCGTCGATCGGCACCCGGGTGACAGCGGACCAGGTCGAACCGTCGGTCGACGTCGAATAGACGATGTCGTTGGACGTGCAACTGGTCCGGAAGCGACAGTCCTGCCAGGCGACGTAGACCTTGCCGGAGGCGTCGATTTCCGCGCTCGGCAGGCCGCCACCGTCACGCAGGCCCCCGGCGACCGTGTGCGTGCTGATGCTCGACACCAGCTTGGTCGAGTTCCACGAGCCGCCGCCGTTGGTGGAGGTGAAGGCGCGGATCGAGGTCCCGTTGGTGGAGAAGGGCACGACGACGGTGCCGTTCGGCTGCACCAGCGGCTGTCCGCCGAGGCCGTGGTTGCGGCTGCCGGACGGCGACAGCGGGGCGGACCAGGTCGCACCGCCGTCAGTGGAGGTGCTCATCACCACGAGGTTGTTGGAGGAGGTGATGTCCACCTCGACGTAGCAGTTGCCGTAGTGCGGGCTGGTCGGGGAGTCGTCGCAGACGATCCACTCCTTGTCGTACCCCTTGCCGTTGTTGCCCACCGCGAGCACGGGGCTCTGCCAGTTGACGCCGTCGGACGAGCGGCTGACGGTCACCCCGGCACCGTTGACGTTCGCGTCGATCACCAGGCCGGACACCATCCAGGTGCCGTGCTTGGCGTCGTAGGCCACGGCCGGGTCGGAGACCCGGGCCCAACTACCGCCCTGGTAGACGGTGATGCCGGGCAGCATGCCGTGCTGCCAGGTCGTCCCACCGTCGGTGGAGGTGTTCCAGCTGATATCGGAGGCGCCGCCATCGGTGAACCGGCCGACCTGCGAGGAGGTGACGATCGTGTTCCCGTAGGCGAAGGTGTCCGGCTCCAGCTCGGTGGCGTGCTGGCTGGTCGAGTTGGTGAACGGGTCCGTGCTCACCTGGGTCAGGGTGACGGCCGCGTGCGCGGGCGCCGCGCCGGCGAGGAGCAGCCCGCCGAGCGCGGCCGCGGCGGCGGCGAAGGCGGCTAACGGTCGCCGGGAGAGGAACGTTGGCACAGAACATCCTTTCGTCAGCCCGACGTTGCCGCCGGACGGGAGGGTGAAGGACGTTCACGCGAGGTGCGTGCGTGTTCGCAAGTCGGCAGTCTCACTTGCTTCCTGACGCCGCGCAAGAGTCTTGACGCCGCACCGGTTCGGGCTCCGGGGCGCGGGGCGCGCTCGGGCTGGGGCCTGGGCTCGGCTGAGGTTCTGGCCCGCCGGTCGGGGCCGATGCGGCCGAGCGGGTTCCCGGCGGGAAAGGTTTCTCATCGACTCGCTCTCGGCAGCGGTCCCACCCCGCTCGAACTGGCAGATCTCCGGTTGCAGCAGGTCCGCATCATCTCCGTGCGCGTCCGCTTCTACCAACATGCGACCTGACCATGCTGAATGAATGATCGACACCCGCAGAGCTGCGGGAGGAGGCCGACCCTATCCAGGCCCGAGTTCGTCATGGCCGAGCGGAAATGAAATGAGTGGGTCATCGACCGATATCTGGGGCAGTAGCGCCATGACCGCGGGCCGCTTCGTTGATCGCCATTCGGCCACCTGAGGCACATCGTCGGCTCGGGCCGTACTTATGGGGGGCCCACCTCCCCCCGGGCGGAGGGACAACCCCCCGTCCTGGGCAGGTAACCCACGGGTGCCTTCACCTGTAAGGATTCGGTGACCCAGTCGCCTTGACCTTTTGGGATCCAGATGAACCCCTTCGCACAGCCCTCAGCGGATTCGCGACTCCAGACCGCTCGTTCAGAAGCCCCGCTCGGCCGGCTGAAGCTCAAGAAGAAGCTCTCTGCCGTGCTCGCGACCACGCTGCTGGCCGCCGGGGCGGTGACACTGAGCGCCCCGTCGGCACAGGCCGCGTCCTGCGGCTCTGATCGGATCATGGCCAGCGTCCCGACAACCCTCAAGACCACATACGGCGCAACGCTTGGCACGTTGTACCTCGGCTACGTCCCCAGCTGCCGCATGATGTACGCCGAAGTGCACTGGGACGACGCTTCCATCACCAACTCCGGCCCCGGTTCAATTTGGATCGAAGATGCCAATCACAACCAAGGGGGTAAGAAGTACTACTCCAGCAAGTACCAGCAGATCAGCGGCGACTACTGGACCTCCAACTTCGTTCCGATCGACAGCTTCGGCTACAACTACTCGATGCCGCACGTGTATCTGTCCTGGGCGCATGGCGTGTTGCACTTCCCGCCATTCGTCTACCCCAAGTGCCTGACCAACCACGACTTCCATGGCAACTATCACAACTTCTACACCGGTTACAACGACAGCGGCCACACATCCGAAGGCTGCTGACGGCATTGTCGCGGCGGCTATCGAGATTGATCTGCTCATTCACGCCTGAGAACTCGAATGGCCGGCTCGGGACTCTGCGGTGTTGAGACCCTTTGAGCCGTAACAAGAGGCCCCCGACGCCGAGTGCTGGCGTCGGGGGCCTTCGTGTTGATGGCTGCAGTAGGTCAGGCCGCGTCCAGCGTCGCCGCGCCCACCACGCTCCCACCACCCGGTCAGCGCAGCCGCCGAGCCGACGGCAGATACGCCACTCGGCAGCGCCGCAGGAAGGCGCGTAGGTCTCGTCTCGCCGGTTCAGCAGAACAGAGCGGGGCTCGCTGCCCAGAGCACGCGAACGGCTTCGCCGGCGGCTCTATACGGGATAGCCGATCTGAGCGGCGTCTTCAGCGAGGTCCTCGAGCTGCACCGCCGGGTTCAGCGCCGAGACGACCTCCTGCGTCAGCGGCTCGAGGTCGTAGACGTGCTGGACAGCCTCGAGGGCCGGCGCCATCTCGTAGTACTCAGCGGCAAACTCCACATAGGCCTCAGCGGTGCCCTCCAGAAGCAGCCCGAAGAGCCATTCGGCGCCGTCGGCGTCATGCTCGTCCTTGTCCGGGATCTCGACATCGCCGCACCTCCACGCGGAGTCCCTGCGCTCCCTCCACAGACAGACGGTGGCCCGCTGCACGCCGTTGCGGTCGAGGAATGCCGGCTCGCGCTCAAGGTGGCGGAAGGCGTCCGGAAGGGATTCGAAGAGTCCCGGCCAGGGTTCCGGAGGCGACACGCGATAGGAGTTGATCGGCGACTCGTGATAGCACGCCTGGGCGTAGACCCCGGCCCCACCGAAGACGACGGCGTAGTCGTTGCCGCACCCGTCGCGCATGGAGGCGAGTTCCTCGGATGCGCCCCACTTCGTGTCGTACGAGTAGTACCGCCATGGCCATTCGGGGCTGAGGACAGCGTCCAGCATCGCCATCGCCTTCGACCGCGCCCGCACGGCTTCCGGGTCGGGCAGCTGCGCAATCACGCCATGGACAGTCATGGGCTTATGCAAGCAGACACCACCGACAGAGCCGCGGTGTGTCTCCGAACCGGCGATCACGAAGGGTCGTGTCGGGCGTTGTGGCGCCCCATGGACAGCCACAGGCAATCGGGTGTCCCCCGGCGCCGCCCCAGGGCAGAATGATCGCATGGCCACTCTGTCTGGATGTCGGCGCTCCCGGCAAACCCGGATGCCGAGGTCATGAAGGTTGCCGAGGGGCTGCGTTGAGGCAGCCCCTGGGGCGGGCCGCCCGGGGGCGAGATGAACGTCGACCGAGACGGCTAGCGCGGCGGACAGGCGAAGCAGAAGGTCGGACGTGAGCGGGAGCGCGCCTCCGGTCTCGATCGCCGCGACCTCGTCCACGGTGCCGGCGAGGCGTGCGGCGAGATCACGCTCGGTCAGGCCCAGCTCGGTGCGACGGTCGTAGAGCAGCTGTCCGAGAGCCCTGGCCAGCCGGGTCTGCTCTCGCTCCGCAACGATCTCAGGTGGGTCGACCGAGCCGTCGGCGACCTTCTTCTCGCGGGCCAGGTGCCAGCGGGCGTGGTTCACGGGTCCTCCTGGCAGGCGTGGCGACTGCAGGTCTCGTGAGCGGGCGACGAGTGGCTCGCCTCACAGGTCTGCTTGACGGTCCTGGCGCGCTTGACCTCGGCGTCCTCGCGCATACGGGTTCTGCGGAAGACCGTCATCAGCACGAGACGGCGTCCCGGGGCCAACCAGTAGCTGATCCGCAGTGTGCATTCACAGACAGAGGCGTCGAGCCGGTTGGCGCGAGGCGCATCGGCGCCGAGGCGCATCGGCGCCAGGGTTCTGACATTCCGTCGCCGGGGCCGGGCGGGATAGGACCGGGCCATGATTCCTCTCGTACCCCGTCACCAACGCGGCCGAACAGCCGTGGCCATGACGGCCACCGGTGCGGCCACGCTTGCCCTACTGGTGGGGCCGGGCAATCCCGCGGTCGCCGCCGGCCCCCGCACCGGCCTGCCACACTCAACCTCGAGTAGCGCCACCCACACGGTCACCCTCATCACCGGCGACGTCGTGCGCGTCACGGATCTCGGCGACGCCCGCCAGACCGTGGATGTCCAGCGTCCGCGCGGCGCCATCGGCGGGGTCAGGACCGAGACCGTCGGCAAGGACCTCTACGTGCTTCCCGACGAGGCCATGCCCTACCTCGCGGCCGGTGAGGTGGACCGGCGACTCTTCGATGTCACCGCCCTGATCAGCCAGGGCTACGACGATCAGCACAGCGACGCCATCCCAGTGATCGTGGGCTATTCGTCCGCCTCCGCCATGCCGATACCCAGCGCTCAGGCGCAGCCGCCCGGCACCGCCCGCGTCAGGGTGCTGCCCAGTATCCACGGCGCCGCGCTGAAGGCCGCCAAGCGGCAGGCACGACAGGCCTGGACATCGTTGACAGCGAACCACCCGGCAGCCCCATCGGCACTGGCCACCGTCAGTCCGTCCCTCGCCTACGGCGTGACGAAGATCTGGCTCGACGCCCAGGTGCACGCCGATCTGGCGCAGAGCACCGCGCAGATCGGCGCCCCGGCCGCGTGGGCGGCCGGGTACGACGGCAAGGGCGTCAAGGTCGCGGTCCTGGACACCGGCGTCGACCAGAACCACCCTGATCTGGCGGGTCGGATCAGCCAGGCGGTCAGTTTCGTTCCGGGTGAGACCGCGGCCGACGGCAATGGCCACGGTACCCACACGACCTCCACCGTGGGCGGCAGCGGTGCGGCCTCCGGTGGACTCGAAAAGGGAGTCGCACCCGGCGCCGACCTCCTGATGGGCAAGGTGCTGTCCAACTCGGGTACCGGTGACGACTCCTGGGTCATCGCCGGAATGGAGTGGGCGGTCGCACAGCACGCCAGGGTGATCAGCATGAGCCTCAGCGGCTCGGATCCCAGTGACGGGACCGACCCGATGAGTCAGGCCGTGGACAACCTCAGCGCGCAGAGCGGAGCGCTGTTCGTCGTCGCCGCCGGCAACACCGGAGCCGAGGCGATGATGAGCTCCCCCAGCGCGGCCGATGCGGCCCTGACCGTGGCCGCGGTGGACTCAGGTGACCAACTGGCCAACTTCTCCAGCATGGGGCCACGGTTCGGGGACTACGCCCTCAAGCCTGACATCGCCGCTCCAGGCGTCGACATCCTGGCCGCCAAAGCCGGCGGAACCGCCGCGACCGGCTACTACCAGACGATGAGCGGAACGTCGATGGCGACGCCGCACGTCGCCGGCGCGGCGGCGATCCTCGCCCAGGAGCACCCGGACTGGACCGGACAGCAGCTCAAGGACGAGCTGATGAGCACCTCCAAGCCGCTGCCCGCCGACACGGCGTACCAGGTGGGTGCGGGCCGCGTCGACCTCTCCTCCTCCGTCAAGGCCACCGTGTCCGGCACGGGCTCGGCGTACTTCGGCTTCGACGCCTGGCCGCACAACCACGAGTCGCCGGTCAGCCGCACGCTGACGTACAGCAACTCCGGCGGCTCGGCGGTCACGCTGAAACTGTCGGAGACCGCCCAGGTGGCCGGGGGCCCGTACGACGTGGACCCGACCGCCGGCGCGGGTGGGCCCGCACCGGCCGGAATGTTCACGCTCTCCAGCGACTCCGTCACCGTGCCGGCGCACGGAACCGCGACGGTCACCGCAACGGCGCGCCCGGCCATGGGCGCGAACGGCCGTCGCTACCTGGGGCAGGTCCTGGCCACGGACGCCACGACCCAGGCGCAGGTGCGTACCCAGATCGGCCTGTACAAGGAGGACCAGCGCTACACCCTGCACGTCGCGCTCAAGGACCGTTCCGGTACCCCGGTTGCGGGCACCGTCGAGCTGCAGCGGTTCGGCATCCCCGACCCGTCGTTCATCACGGTGGGCGCGACCGGCCTGGCCGATGTCCGGCTGCCGGCCGGCGAGTACAGCGCGGTGAGCTACCTGCCTGTGGCCGGCGGTCATGGCGCCGACTCCGTCGGTCTGGCAGTGCTGGGCAATCCGGAGATCATCCTGAACAGGGACCAGAACCTGGCTCTGGACGCGGCCAAGGCGCACGAGGCGACCGCGCAGGTCCCGCTCAAGACCGAGGACCGCATGCTGTACGCGGACTGGTACCGGTCGGACGGGGCCAACAGCACCATCGCGGAGCAGTACCTGCTGCCGCATGGCTACGACAGTCTGTTCGTGCTGCCGGCCAAGAAGGTGACGACCGGCCGCTTCGAGTACGAAACGCGGTGGCGCAAGGCATACCCGCTGGTGACCGTCACCGATCGCGGCAAGCCGGTCGCCGTGCTGGGCCAGGTCGGATCCGCGCTGTACGACGGCACGGGTCATCTGGCCACCGTCTACGCGGGCGCGGGCGCTCCGGCCGACTACGTGGGCCGCGACGTCAAGGGCCGAGCCGTGATCGTCACCCGGTCGGATGCGCTCACCGGGGCGCAGCGGGCGCAAGCGGCCGCGGACGCGGGAGCGAAGCTGCTGATCGTCGTCAACAACGTTCCCGGCAAGCTGGTCGAGTGGGTGGGCACCGACGCGGGCGGCGCCAGCGGCGTGCCCGTGGTGTCGGTGACGGCTCTGACCGGCGCGCCGCTGGTCACCGAGGCCAAGCGCGGCGGATCACGGATCGGAGTCGAGGGCGTACCGAACTCGCCCTATGTCTACGACCTGGTCGACGCGCACCCCGGTCAGATCCCGAACGACCTGACGTACCGTCCGCGGCCCAGGGACCTGGCGACGGTACGGATGGACTTCTACGGCGACACCCCCTACGCCAGTGGCGAATACCGCTGGGACTACCGGCCCTACCGCACCTACTCCTACGGCTACCCCCTGCAGATCTCGATGCCCGGCACGCGCATCGACTACGTCTCCGCCCAGCCCGGCACGACCTGGGCGGAAGCCGCTGTCACCGGTCCGGCCCTGGCGCTGGAGTCGGTCTCGGGCTTCGTGGCGTACCGGCCCGGCACCGAGGTGACCGACAAGTGGTTCGCGCCCATCGCCCACCCTCGTAACGGCGGCGGATTCTGGTCGTCCGACCGTCAGCAGAGCTTTCTGGAGATCAATGTTCCGCCATGGACCGACAGTGACTCGAACCATGGCGGCGTCATGCAGGACGGCACCGACACGACCTTGATGAAGGTCTACCAGGACGGCACCCTGGTCTCGACCAATGTCTGGCCGTCCGCGACCCTGTACCCGGTGCCGACCGTCACCTCGACGTACACCCTGGACCTTCAGGCCAATCGTGACCCGGCGCTCTACCGGCTCTCACCCAGCACCCACACGGTGTGGAACGTGGTGTCGGCCCCCGTGACGGATCCGTTGGCCATCGACCGGATGGCGGTCATGCAATTGGACTACCAGGTGGCGACGGACCTCGCCGGCAATCGACGGGGCGGACGGCAGACGATCGGGCTGTGCGCCGGCCACCTGCCCGGCGCCGCCGGCGCCGGAACAATCGCGGGGAGCACCTTCGCGGTGTCCTTCGACGACGGAACCACCTGGCAGCCGGTCAAGTTGACGAAGGCCGCCACCGGATGCTGGAAGGCGGAGTTCAACGCACCAGCCCACGGGTTCGTCTCGACGAAGGCGACCGCCTGGGACACCGCGGGCAACAACATCTCCCAGGAGGTGACCCGGGCCTACGGCTTGACCAACCGGATCGACCACGGACCCGTCATCGGGTAACCCGGCGCCGACTCGGTAGCAGCCCCGGCCTCCCCGACCGGGGCTGCTACCTCGTATCCTCCCTGGACCGTCAGTGAACCAGTGAGGAGGCGCATGCTCACCGCGCTCGGGCTCGGACCCGCAGAAGAAGAGATCTACCGCCTCCTGATCGCCCGTCCGAACTGCGGCGCGGAAGAGCTCGCCGACCGGACCGGACACGCGCGACCCGACGTGGACCGGATCCTCGCGACGCTGGTCAACTCCGGCCTCGCATCAGCGAGGGCGACTACGTCCACCGCCGACGCAAGGACCCTCTTCACCGCGGCACCGCCGGCGGTCGCACTCGGCCCGATGCTTCGGCAGCGCCGCGACGACCTCCGTGCGGCCGAGATCGACGTGCTCGCGCTCGTCGAGCAGCACCGCACGACAGGAAACGACTGCGCGTCCGACGGCGTCATCGAGGTGATCACCGACATTGATGCGGTGCGTCAGCGCTTCGCCCAGATCCAGGACTCGGCACGGCATGAGGTCCGCTCGATGATGGTGGCCAACCTGAGCGTGGTACCACACCGCCAGAACCAGGCAGGCTACGACGGCCTGGGCCGCGGGGTGGGCTACCGCGTGATTCTCCAGCGAGAGGCGCTGTCGACCCCCGGCATGGTCGCGGAAGTCATCGCCGCCACAGCACAGGGTCAGCACATACGCATCGCCGACACGGTGCCGGTCAAGATGGTGATCGTCGACCGCGACCTCGCCATGGTGCCACTGCACTCCAACCAGAACACCGCCGCCGCCTCCATCCTCGTACACGCCAGCGGTCTGCTCGACATGCTCGTCGCCTTCTTCGAATCGTCCTGGGAGCGCGCATATCCCATGCCCCCGAGCATGATCGGGGACGATCCGGGAACGAGCCGCCCCAGCGAGCTGGACGAACTCGACGCGCGGGTCCTGGCACTGGTGCTGGCAGGGTTGACCGATCTGGCAGTGGCACGACAGCTGGGCCTCTCACGACGGACGGTACAGCGACGCATCGGCCAGCTCATGGCCAAGGCCGGAGCGACCACGCGCGTCCAACTCGGCTGGCAAGCCGCCCGCAAGGCCTGGATCTGAGCACGTCACCGGCCGTCGAACGGGCGATGAGAGCGGGCGCACTGACCCGTGTCCGGCTCCGTGGGTCGTCGACCGCGGCGGCCAGGTCAGGTGACGTCATTGATGTCGGCCGTTGCGGTGACGGTACTGAGTGGATCAGGTTGCCGAGGTCCATCTGCACGGCTGCTGCACGCTTGGCCACCGGATGGCCACCACCTCAAACCGAACTTACCGAAGCTGCTCCACATCGAGGGAAATAGGGGCAGGTCACGGCCCCCCGGATGACAACTGAAACTGTCGGTCATCCCAGACCTACGCACTACGATGCGTAGACCGCGAGTGTCCGATTAGCCCGAATCCCAAGGTCACGAAACGAAGAAACTCCAGGTCAGAGGCCTGACCGGGGGTTCACCTTGGAGCCGCCTTCAGGATTCGAACCCGAGACCTACGCATTACGACTGCGCAGCCGTATGCCACCGACCGTCAGCAGGCGGGCACTTCCCCACCAAATAAGCGCACAAGTCGAGCGGGACAAGGCGACTCAGGCGCAGTCCAGCAGACGCTCACCCGCACTCACGCGTCTCCGACTTGCCCACTCCCACCACGACGTCCGAGAAGTACAGCCCCACCAGTGATCGTTTGCGCCCACTCCGCGCCCGCGCTCCCACCACCGATGTTCGTAGCCTTGATCCAGGCCCGGCGTCGCTGCTGGGCCGGCCCACGGCGCACATCTCCTAGAATCGACCCGACCCGGTGGCTGGGGCAGGCCGGCCCGTTCAGATCGCGACGACCGTCACCACGCTGTCCAGCCCCTTGAAGTCCTCGCCATTGCGAGTGAACAGCGGCAATCCCCGCACCGAGGCAATGGCGGCGATCATGAGATCCATCCTGCGAGGGCGAGGGTCACGACCCACGGCAACGGTAAGCGACACCAGGGTTCCATACCGAGCCGCAGCATCGCCGTCGAACGGCAGCGGATCGAAGTCGGCGACGGCCGCCCCCAGCTTCTCCATGCGCGTCGCCCGGATCACCGGATCCTTGGCCATGGCCACCCCCTGGTGCAGCTCGGCAAGCGTGATGGCCGTGAGTTCGGGGACGGCCGGCAGGACGGCAGGATCGAGCAGATCGAGGTCGAGATAGGCGCAGGTGTCGAGAACGCCGGACGGGCGACGGTCAGCCACGGCTGCGCCCCCACGGGTCGTCGTCGCCGACACGGTCCTCGGTGCCGAAGAGCTCGTCCGCCTCCTGGCGCATCAGTGCGTAGTCCACACGAGGCAGCTTGCGGTGCCGCGCCACCAACTCCTCCGCGCTAAGACGTCGCCTGCGGTGTATCGGGCGCAACTCGGCGACCTCGGTGCCGTTCCGGGTGATGTAGTACGTCTCACCCGCCTCGACCGCGTCCATGACTGCGGCGGAGTTGTTGCGGAACTCGCGCTGAGTGATGGTCTTCATGCTCGCAGTGTAGCTCGCCGTGTCCCAGGGAGCTACACGCCGTGGGCGGGAATTGCTCGACGGTAACCACTCGATCACCCGCGTCGTCCCCTGACGCTGCACTCGCAGACAATGCGCCGCCAGGTTCAGGCACGGGCCCTCGGCTCCACGGCGGCCCGCTCACCCTGGTCAAGCAGGACGCCATCGCAGCCCGGGTAAGAGAATGGCTCGAAGGCATGCTCCCCATTGTTGTACCGCCGAGTCGCCGCTGCTACGTCCATGCGCGAAGGCAGCCTCAGTAGGGCGCCAGCCCGTACCCCAGGGGGAAGAGCGGCGTCTTGCCGTCGCCGCTGTTGATCGGCTCGTCCGTCACCGCGTTAGGCCAACTGACCGGGAGCTTTCCGGTGAAGCCCGAGCCGAACAGCACGTCCGTGATTCCCTCTCCCTCCGTGCCCGGCAGCCAACCGGCCACGAACGCCTGGGCCTTGGGCAGCTGGTCACTGATCACGACCGGCCGTCCGGAGTAGAGGATCGCGATGCAGGTCTTGACGTGCGAGCAGATGTCGCTCAACTGGCTGGAGTTGTCGCTGCCGAAGGCGAGCGTGGAGGAGTCGCCCTTGCCCTCCGCGTACGGGGTCTCGCCGCCCACCCAGATGCCGACGTCGGCGCTGTAGCGGCCCTTGGTGCGGGTGCCGACGTTCGTCAGGGTGATCCCAGTGCCCGCGGTGGCCTGCTGCAGCGCCTGCCAGAAGGTGGTGCCGGTGGTGTTAGTGCCGCTGGAGCCCTGCCAGGTGATGGACCAGCCGCCACTCTGGTTGCCCAGGTCGTCGGCGGACTTGCCGCCCACCACGATCGAGTAGCTGCCGGTCTTGGACAGCGGCAGGGCGCTGTTGCTGTTCTTGAGCAGCACCAGCGACTCGCTCACCGCCTTGCGGGCGACGGCACGGTGCGCACCCGAGCCGACCTGGGCCGTGTAGGTCCGGTCGGTGTAAGGGTGGCCGAACAGGCCCAGGGCGAACTTGGCGTTCAGGATCCGGGTGACCGCGTCGTCGACCCGGGACTGGGGGATCAGGCCCGAGTTCACGTCGGCGACGATGTCGTTGATGGTCTCGACGTAGTTGTCCGGCACCATGATCATGTCGATGCCGGCGTTGACGGCGTGCGCGACCTGGCCCGCATAGGTGGAGTCGGGCAGCTGCTTGATCCCGGCCCAGTCACTGACCACGATGCCCTTGAAGCCCAGCTCGCCCTTGAGCACATTGGTGATCAGGTACTGGTCGCCGTGCATCTTCTGGCCGTTCCAGCTGCTGTACGACACCATCACCGAGCCGACGCCCGCGCTGACCGCACTCTGGTACGGCGGCAGATGGATCGCGCGCAGGTCGGCCTCACTCAGCCGGGTGTCGCCCTGGTCGATCAGGTAACCGCTGGAGCCGGTGCCGAAGGTGGTCCCGCCGTCGCCGAGGTAGTGCTTGGCGGTGGCCATCACCGAGGTGGGGCCGAGCGCACTGCCCTGGAACCCCTGCACGGCGGCCGCTGCCAGCGGCGACACGATCGACGGGTCCTCGCCGAAACCCTCGTAGGTCCGCCCCCACCGGTCGTCGCGCGGCACGCACACGCAGGGCGCGAAGGCCCACCGGATCCCGGTGCCGAGCACCTCCTGCCGGGTGACGTCCTCCTCGCTCTGCACCAGTGCGGCGTCCCGCGAGGCGCCCATGCCGATGTTGTGCGGGAACAGCACCGCACCCTGCACGTTGTTGTTGCCATGAACGGCGTCCACCCCGTAGAGGATGGGTATCCCGAGCCGGCTCTGCAGCGCGTAGCTCTGGTAGCTGTCCACCATGTCGGCCCACTGCGACGCCGTCCCGCCCGCGCCGCTGGGCCCACCCCCGCCACCGCTGAGCACCGAGCCGAGCCCGTAGGTGGCAACGTCCTGCTTGTTCGAGATGTAGACGTTCGCCGCCTGCGTCATCTGCCCGGCCTTCTCGGCGAGCGTCATCTTCGACAGGCAGTCGGCGGTGGACGTGCAGGCGCCCGCGGCATGCGCCGAGGGCGCCTGCGGGCCCGCTGTGAGCAGCGCGATCGTGAGCGCCAGCAGGCTCGTTCCGATGGCGAGTCGGCCGCGTATGCGGCGGCCGGGGGGCGCGCTTGGAGGTGTCACGTGAGCTGTCTCCGTCCCATTGAGACTGCACGAGTGGCTTGCTGTGACTGCGCTGATACTCCGGCATACCTTTGGAACTCTTAGGGATGTTGTGCCGCAGTGAGCCGGACGCGTCAATAGGTTTGACAGAGCATCAGCACAGCCGTCCCGCGAGACGGATCTTGATAGCGTCAGGGCGGCAGCACGCGGAAGGGACGCCCGCGGGCAACGACGGCTTGGTCATCTTTCTCAACGGCACGTCCAGCTCCGGGAAGTCGAGCATCGCCGCGGAGCTGCTCACCACGCTCGGCTGGAAGCCGAGACAGGGCCGTGGCGCGACAGGGACCTGGCCGGCCTGCACCGGAGCACCAGCCTGCTGAACCGGGTCGGCATCACGGACACGGGAGCCGGCCCCCTCACCGAACTTCAGATCATTGGCACCCACGGCATCGACGTCCACCTCTACCTTGGAACACCCGAGGCAAACGCAGGCCAGGTACTGGCTGCCGCCGTGGACGCCCTCCACAACCGCCGCGCCATGGTCCTGGGCGATCACCTCCCCTACGGCACCCCCGGGCCCCGGACTGTCCGTGACACGCGTCCCCAGCATCGACGGCGAACCCACGCTCCACGTGTCCACCGTGCCGTTCACCGTCAGCGCCCGCCACGACCTGCTCGACCACCCCGACCTGTTCGGCCTGCGCACCGCGGCGGACGCCTCGCGAGGTCACTTTCCCGGCATCAGCACCATGCCCCTGGCTATCCAGCAGGCCGCGCAGGCGATGACGGCGACGTTCGGCGCGCGCGGCTTCCACTCCGCGGCCGTCACAGCCTTCGCCATGATGGGCGGCGGTATCCCGCGCTACCCCTACCGGGCCCGCGAGATCAGCGTCCGCTTCGACCGCCTCTTCGGGTTCCTCGCCCTGCACCGCACCTCCCGACTCGTCCTCAACTCAGGCTGGGTCACCAACCCCGACACTTTCGAAGAACTCTCCGGCGACTGGTGAGCGCCCCCGTCAGACGCCTGGCCGCAAGGAGAAACAGCCGGGCGCGATCTGCGGGGCTGCGGCCACACCCCAGGCACGCGCGGCACGGGCTGTTCGACCCCACTGTCGCCTCGCCATTTTGACCTGCAACCTTGACCCGATGGAGAACGACGAGACCGACAGATCCGCGCCGCCGCTGGACCGAGACGGCCAGGTACTGCGCAACGCCGCTCTGGAAGCGGCCATGCGCGAAGTAGCCCTGCACGACTCGCCGCAGTCACGTGGGCTGCTCTACCAGCTTCTGCTCGACGCACTCGTCATCGTCGCAATTCCAGACGAGCCTGCCATCGCGGGCCCGCGTACCCTCAACGCTGGCGAGTCCCTCACGCTGGTGACCACAAGCGACGACGACGCCACGGTCCTTCCCGTCTTCACCCATGCCGAGGCAGTCCTTGCCTGGCGGCCGGAGCAAGGCGGGATGCTGACCCTGCCCGCGCGGGCGGTACTTGAGCTCGCGGCTGCGAATGCCACGAACAAGATCGCGATCAATCCGGGGTCGGCAACGTGGGGGTTCGTCTCACGCCGCGAGATTCAGGCCCTGGCCCAGGGGCGGGTGCCGTTGCCCGACGGAAGCGAGGTCGTGACCGCAGCTGCCGAAGTACGCGTAGGACGGCCGCAGAGCATGCCACCCGCCGAGGTGATGACTGCGCTCTCCCAGGCCTTGAACGCGGAACCGACGGCCAACGCAGCCTGGATATTCGTGATGCAGCAGGGCACGACACCAGGTGAAATGACCGTCGGCGTCGACTTCGCCGCCGCGCCCGAAGACCCACGCCATCGTGCGGCGATGCGCAAGATCGTCGACGGCACCGGCGCCCACTGCGAGGCCGCCAGAGGCCTGATGTTCGTAACAGCAGACCAGGATTGGAAAGCAATTCTCGAAGATGGCAGCGGCGTAGAGATCTTCCGGCGCCGGCAGGCCAGTCCGCCCGAACCGACCACTTCCGATAAGTCCCGGCAGCGATGGCCCTGGACGCAACGGAGCTGACGGGCGCGCGGGGACGCGAAACCGCTCTCGCAGTTGGCCCCGCAAGCGACGCGCACGGTACCGGGCGCGGCTGACTGGCCGTCCGCTGTGCCTCCAGTCCCAGACTGGGTGTTGCTTGGCGGATATCACCCCAGCGATCTTCGCTGGGACAGTTCAGAACCGGGCATTGAGCGGAATCGGCACCGCTCAGGACTCCGCGCCATCGGCTTCCGACCGAAGGCGCCCTCAAGAACGGCGGGGAGGTCGGCCTCGGGGACTGCGGCGCGAACCTCCGCGAGGACATCGGGAAAGTCGTCATCATCGATCGCGCCCAGGTACTCCTGGCGCAGCCGGTGGATGATCTCGACCAGTTCGGGCCGCAGCCGCATCCAGGCGCGGGATGTCCGGATCTCCTCCTCGACCCGGTCCATGAACCAGCGCATGACCTCGTACGGGATGTCCTGGTGCTGCCCGTCCACAGTCCGGACGCGGGCAGAACAACGGGGAAGCGACGATTCCGTCGCTTCCCCGTGTGCACTGCCCCGCCCGCTGTCCGAGCCGCGGGACGAGACTGGCTGCGCCCCCTGCCCACATAGAGCCTGCCTGGGTGATCGATGGTTTTCTGCAGGACCTCGGCCCGTGATGTCGAGGTTGATGTGATACGGCTTCTTGAGATTCAAGAAGCCTCATCACAGCGTCGCGCTCGGTGGCGGAGCGTCCAGGTCACGCCGTGTACACCCTTGGGGGACGGCCCGTGCAGCTCCTGTGGACAGAGCCCGAGGGCTCGGCAGAGCTGTCGCCGTCAGGGCCGTTGCCGCTAGCCTGCGCGAGTGTCGACGGAGATCACCCAACTCGTCAGTGACCTTGTGGGCCGGATGTCGTCCGGCTCCGCTGCCGCATTCCAGGAGGGCCTGGCACAGCTCGCAGAGGCGGCGCGTGCCGGAGGGCCGGAAACACTGACCGCCGCGGTCGGCGCCTTGGCGCCGATTCTGACCGGGCTCGGGGGCGACTTCACCAAGGCCGCCGTCCTCGCCGGTGCGTGCGTGGAGTGGGGCGGTTCCCCGCTCGCCCTCGTCGGAGTCCTGCCGCTGCCGAAGCCGAGCAGGAAGAACACCGAGCGGCTGGAGCAGGTCTTCGCGCCCCTCGTCCGGCCGGGCGGAGCGCTGACAGCGGGCCACCTCAAACGCATCGCCATGTCCTGGTACGACATGGACGACTGGCTCAAGGGGTTGCTCACCGCCCTCGCCCACGGGGAGTTTCGCGACGCACTCCCGCCTGCCACGAAGGCCGATCAGCCGGTCTGCGAGGAGGATGTGCAGTTGGGCGTTGTCGCCGATGCCACGCATCGTCAAGGCGTAGCCGCGGCGGGTCTCGGGGGTGAGGACCAGCAGTTGCTCGTCGTCGAGCACGGCGGCCAAGTCGGCCACCCACTTGGCTCTTTGAGACCGTCCGGCGACGGCTGCGGCCCCGCCGCCGGGCTACTGCCCGCGCGCCGTCCGGATCCTTCCTGGGTTGCCGCGGCGACCGACGCCGACCCGCACCTCGGACCCGACAACCCCGCCATCCGCGCCTTCCGCCTCTTCGGCGGCCACGGCGCCTACGTCTTCCCGGAGGGGCGGCCCGCCGACATCGAACTCCTGCACGGGGTCCGGGTGTTGCTCGTGCACCCGCCGCACGGCGACTACGGCATGAGCAGCGGCCGCGTCTTCACCGCGATGCGGCCGACACTCGCCCTGGACCGGCAGCTCGACCCCTCGGAGGCCGAGGACTGGTTGGCGCGGGCCACCCCGGCCATCGAGGACGACCTCATGGCACCACTGACGCCTCCGCGCTGACCCCACCCCCACAACCCGGCCGACGACCCCATCACGCTGCTTCGGAAGGACGCAAGGCCACGGCCTCCCCAGGCAACCTGCCACGAAGCGCTGTCCAACGCGCCGAATTGTTCGATTCGCGGCCTCACCGCACCGACACCCAAAGTCGTGAACAACTGCCGTCCAAAGTCGTGAGCTCGGCCACCGGGCCAAGCGTGTGGCTCGGGTCGCGGCGGTGACCAGCTATCTTGCCGGTCATGCAGGCAGTGAACTGGGATGAAGTGCGAGATCGGACCGTCGCTCTCTATGCGCAGCGTGGCGCGAGTGGTGGCAGGCAGGATCTCCCGGACGTGCTGAGCGAGAAGCAGGTGCGCCAGGCAGAGGAACAGTTCGGCGTGGAGTTCCCCGAGGACTACCGCCAGTACCTGCTTCGTGTCAGCTCCGGCGGCCGGGTGCGGAGGCTAGGGTTCAACGGGGCGCGCTGGGACTGGGACGGCGCGCGGTATGGGGACCACGAGAAGCTGCATGTCCCCTTCCCCGACCACGACACCGCCCTGGAGGCGAATGAGGATGCGTGGGACAGCCAGCCGCAGCGGGAGCACTACACCTCCGATGCGGCCTACCAAGCTGACCACGACGCTTGGCAGGAGACCGCGTACGCGATCGAAGCCGCTCGGGCCACCGGTGCCGTCTTTCTCTGCGACGACGGCTGCGGCTTCTACACGCTTCTCGTGGTCAGCGGGCCCATGCGAGGGACCATGTGGTTCGACGGGCGTGCGACGTGCGATCGCCTGAACCCCCTGCTTAACGATGACCGCCAAGCCGCGACGTTCGCGGAATGGTACCTCGACTGGCTCGCCCACGAGGAGTCGCTAGCAACGCCCGAACAGCGCCGTGTGGCTCTCCAGAGCTGGCACGCGGACCTAGGCAGGCCCATCTGGTTCCGCTGGTTCGACTCCTAGCGTCCGAGACCTCCGGTTACAGGCAACCGCGATCTCGCTAGCGGAGGCTGGCGGCGGACATGGGAAAGACCACCGCTGATCATCGGTGCGTGAAGGCGCGCACGGCGCCGGGGCGCGCCTCAGCGCCGCGATGCTTTGCCGCGCGGCGTGAGCTGCAATCCCAGGAAGCCTCCGTCCGCACCGCGGACGGCAAGTAGCGCCGCTCCGCTCGATTTCGTCCGTTCCGGGGCCGATTCGGGTTCTCCTCCTTGGTCGGGGCCGAAGTGGAACACGACGACTGGCGCGGTTCGGTCGCTGCAGGCGTAACTCAGGCTCTTGGGCCGGTCGAGGTCTGGATCGCCGAAGGTGACCGACGGCAACCCGTACGCGTCCAGAACATCGTGAACGGTGCGATCCGTGCTCGCCCAAGCCGCGACCCCGTCGACGAGCCCGGTGTGCTCCGCGGCGCTGAGGGTCCGGTCGAGGCGCAGCCAGCCGCGTCGGTACGCGTCTTCGCCGTACTGGGACGCGGCCACGTGGATGTTCGGATCCGCGAAGCGGTCCAGCACCAAGGTTGCGGTGCTGAGGCGCTGATTCGCGTCCGGGATCCACACCGTGTCCTCGGTCTGCTGGCTAGCCCCTGCTATGAGGTCGAGCAGCAGCGGTAGGACGGGCACTCCGCCGAAGGCCGCCGGTCGGCGGACCGCCTCGTTAAATCTCTCGATCAAGCCCTCACGGGCCAAGCGTCCGGGCCTCGACGCAGCCGTGTCCGCTGCGGCGGCCGGCGCGTGTCGCGTAGCTGCATCCGTTGCGATCTCTACGACCATGAGGTCATTGTGGCCGTCGCCTCCGGACGGCAGCAATGCACCCGCCACCGCGTCCCTGGCGTGATCCAAAGGAGTTGGATGAGGCCCGCCTCTGATCTTTGTTGGCAGCCTGCATGATGATCAGTCATCGGCCGCGACGAGGAGAGTCAACAGCTGCCGCTCGTCGTCGATGGCGATGAACTCGTGGAAGTCGATATGCACTCCACTCCAGTCATGGACAGCGCTGCTCAGATCTCGGAGACGGTAAAGACGGCTGGCTGAGTTCACCACCGCGAACAGCGCCGTGTCGAGTGCATCCTCCAGCGAGTCCGGAAGGGCACCGTGCTGACCCGCCCATTGCCGCAGCACTTGTTCGGTCTCGGTGCGGCTGACCGGCTGGTACCCGTCCGGGCCGACCGCGCGAAGCCAGTACGGACCGTGGCGGGTACCAGCCGGGTCGACGCCACCGCCCGCGCAGTCGTCGCGGAACTGATCATGGGCGACAACGGCTGCCAGCAGGCCCCTGTCCTGATTGCCTCGCGGAAAGCAGAAGGACCTCAGATCGACCCATCGAAAGCCGTGAGCGCTGCCTTCAGGGAACGAATGGTCCCGAAAGTTCACGAAGGTCAGGTCCACGAAGTCGAGCTCGGTCACTGAAGCACGCTACCCCGAGGCCGGCCTGGCAACGGCTTCGGCTTCGCGGAGTCCGGTCAGACCCCTCCAAGGCCCTGGCCGGAGCTCGCTGAACGACTCTGAGATCGTGGGTGGACTTCAGTGGCCGCCCGTGCGGGCCAGCTCGGCGGCGTCAAGCAGTTGCGCGTCTCTGACTTGCCCGCTCCCACCACGGCGCCCGAGAAATACGGGCCCACCAGTGATCATTTGCGCCCACTCCGCGCCCGCGCTCCCACCACGCTCCCACCACAAGATCAAAAACGACCTGCCCCTTCATGATCATTCATGAAGGGGCAGGTCAGAACCGCTTTTGATTGTGCGCCGCCAGGGACTCGAACCCCGGACCCGCTGATTAAGAGTCAGCGGTCCAACTGTTCAGCGCTACATAAACGTTGTCACCCTCGATGGTCTAGTGCCAGTCTATCCAGGAAGACACCGATTCACACTTCAGAGACTACCAACGAGTGCCAGCCGCGTCCAGTGCCGCCGCTCCCACCACGCTCCCACCACCCGGTCAGCGCAGCCGCCAGCCCGCATCAGTGGCCCTCGAATGCCTCTGCGGTCGAGACGCTCGACGAGATCGAGCAGTTCCAGCAAGCGCCGGGCCCTTCCGACCAGGCAGACGCCAGCGGAACCCTCCAGGAGCACCAACATGCGGCCTGAACTGCCCGGATGAATTTTCGGCACCCGCAGAGCCGGTCGCGGGTCTGCTGCGGCCCGCGAACGCGGGCAGCAACACCGCGAGCGACCACATCGCCGTCACCCGGCAGGCCCTGGCCCAGCTCCCGAAGAAGTAGCGGCGCGGACGGCGGACGCTGATCCGCACCGACTCCGTCGGCGGCACCCACGAGTTCCTGAACTGGCTCACCCGGCGCGGGCGGTGGCCGTCCTACCCGGTCGGGATGGTCATCACCGACGCCGTCCACCAGGCCGTCGGGCAGATCCCGGCCTCCGCCTGGACGCCGGCCGTCGAACTGGACGGCGACGTGCGTGACGGCGCCTGGGTCGCCAAACTCGCAGGCGACGCCCTGGGGGCTGGCCGCCGCGCATACGGCTGATCGTCCGCAAGGAACGGCCCCACCCCGGTGCCCAGTTGCGGTTCACCGACGCCGACGGGATGCGGCTGACCTGCTTCGCGACGAACACGACCGGGACCGCGATCGCTGCCCTGGAGCTGCGGCACCGCCAGCGAGCCAGGGCCGAGGACCGCATCCGCGCGGCCCGCGACACCGGCCTGCGGAACCTGCCCCTGCACGACACCGCCCAGAACCAGATCTGGCTGGAGGTCGTCCAGCTCGCCCTGACCGGCGAAGCCTGCAGGTGGGAGCCCAAGCGCCTGCGGCTGCGACTGTTCTCCGCCGCAGCCCGGCTCGTCAACTCCGGCCGCCCACGCTGGCTCCGGGCTCGGCTGGCACTGGCCCTGGACCCCCGTCATCACCACCGCATTCGACCGGCTCCAGGCGCTGCCGAACCCCGACTGACCAGCAACGACGCACCACCCCGACGAGCCGCCCACACCCGGAGCAGTGGAACCCGGCGCCCACCCGACACGACAGCCAGGCCACAACCACGCCTACCAGCAGCCCGAACAGCCGAAACGCCCACCGACAGAACCGACGGACCGTCACGAACAATTGAGGCTAGAGCGCCCGAGACGCTGTGCAGCGCGTGAAAGAACACCCCGTGCGCCGGTCGGCGGCCCCGTTCCAGCCATAATCAATCGAGAGTAAATATTGTCAGCGTGGGGCCATATGAGTCGGGACCCTCAGCCAAAGTGACCCGGAACCTCTTGGCTGGAAAAGCTTCATATGCCGCCGCCTTCCACATCTTGGCAACCTTCGGAGCAATCGCAGCAAGGGCTCGATATTCTGCATCCGATTCCAATCCAAAAACATCCCACAGGTGCAGTTCATTCACCACGCCCTCGATTGCGGCACGGTCGCCGTCAAGGCGATCAATCCATGCGGCAACGGCGTCTTCATCAAAAGCAGACTTCAGAAGAACCATTCCCCGATACTCAATGAAGTCAGGCCAGAAAATCTCAGCCAAAGCGAAAGCATGCGCCACCGGCACATTCGCTGCGCAGAAGGACTTCGGGTCAAAGTCCCCAACGATGCCAACCCAAGCCTCAATCTCTGGAAGCTCCGTCGGGTCCATGCGAATTCCCTCCTTGTCAAAACACTCGCTAGCAGAATGCGACCTGCGGAATATCTCCCTCTCCCGTAGGGATCGCAGTCTTCCCCTGGACGGCATAGATCTTCCCATCAGGGCCCGGATTGTGAGTGAAGGTCTGCAGATGCGGGGTGGGCACCCCCTGATGAGTGGCCCCGACTAGGTCAACCCGGTACAGAATGATGCCCTGACTGTCATAGACCGCATAGTTGGTCATTTCTCCATGGAAGCCCAGTCGGTAGAGAACTCCATCAGCAGGCCCGCCCTGCCCAAAGGCACCGCCGACGGGGAACTTACCTCCTCCGGTCCATTCTTGCGCATTGGCCCACGGGTTCACTGGCGAATCATTGTGCACCAGGACCGGCGTCGTACCGGCAAGGACATAGTACGTGTGGCACGGGGCCGCTCGCTACCTGCATTTTCGCTGGTCAGCGGCTATATGACGGTGCATCGGGGTGCGTCGTTGTGTGCCGACGTGTGTAGTTGTTGCCGTCACTACTGCCGTCAGAGGTCCAGACCATTCGGTACCCGGGGACTCGCGGGTCGGCGTGCGAAGACCGGCGGGAGAGGTCGGTGGGGGCGGGTCGTCCGGGAGCTCCCCTCCCCTGGGGGCCCTGCCAGTCGCCCGCCCGACGGTGGGCTCGGCATTACAGGGCCCGCCCCCGGGTCAGTCCTCTTCCCGTTGGATAGCCCGTTGGGATATCCAACGGGACAACTTGCTGCGCCAGCAGCCCGGTTCCCGTCAGCCCGGCGAGCTGGCCGGTTGCCCGGTCGGCTCGATGTCCAGCAGCGTCTGGCTTGGCCTTCTGGCGTCGGGTCAGTGGAAGTCGCCGGGTTCGGCGGTGGCGTAGTCGGTGGCGGTGCGGCGGTAGCAGTGGTGTCCGGTCTCGGCGGCGTGCTTGGCGATCAGGGCGGTGACGTCGTCGGCGCGGGTGCCTTCGCCGCTTGTCCACCGGCAGTGCTCCTCGTCGGTGACGCAGGCGGCTTCGCGGACCGGGGTCGCGGTCTGGTCTGTGCGGATGTGGTAGTCGCGGAACCGCATCCGCCTGTGCACGCTCATGCCGCCTGTCCGTGCTCGGCCTGGCGGTGGCGGTCCTGCATGACGCGTACGTCGCTGAGGCGTGATCGGTCCCCGCACAGCGAGGCGGCTCGGGCCTGCTCGCGCAGTCGGCCGCACTCCTGGCACACCAGGCCGGGGCGTTCCCGCCACTTTGCCGTCTGCTCGTCCATCTCCCGCTCCTTCGCTCCCGCTCGGCCTTCTTCAGCCAGGGTCTCGTTTGGCTGGAACCTTCCGGAGGAGCCAGCGTGTCTGCCCCTGTGTCTGCCAAGCTGGCCAGGTGCGGGAGACGGTCGGGGAACTGGTGCGGCGGTTGCGCCTGGCGCGCGGGTGGAGTCAGCAGCGGCTCGCCGACGCACTGGCCCAGGCCGCCCCCGGCAGGATTCCACCGACGCGCAACGACGTGTCCCGGTGGGAGATCGGCACCCGGTCCCCGCGCGAGTGGCTGCCTTTCCTCGCCCTGGTGCTGGAGGTCCCGCGCGAGCTGCTGGAGGCGGCCAAGGCCGTCGCAGCGGCCGAGCCCGCCCCGCGCGTGCTGACCGTGGCCGACTTCCTGCCCGAGGGCGACCCGCTGGCCCCGCTGGCTGCCAGGACCGGCCGGCGGATCGGAGCCGGGCAGGTGGTCGACCTGGCCCGGCGGGTGCACGGCCTGCGGCTGGCCGACGACGTGGTCTACGGCAAGGACCTGATCGGCCCGGCCCTGCGGGAACTGCGGGCGGCGGTCACGCTCTACCGCGAGGGCACCCACACCGAGCATGTGGGCCGTGAACTGCTACGGGCCATTGGCGAGCTGGCGCAGATCGCCGGTTGGGTGGCCTCCGATGCGGGCGAGCACGCCGAGGCGGAGCGGATCTACCGGCTCGGGATCAGTGCTGCCCGCGCAGGCGGGGACGGCGTCCTGGTGGGCAACGTCGCGGGCTCGCTGGCCTACCAGTGGAGCAACACCGGACGCCCCCACAACGCGGTCGACCTTGCTACCGCTGCCGTGGCGGAGGCCGGCCCTGATGCTCCGGCGAAGGCCCGCGCGCTGTACCTGGACCGGGTGGCCTGGGCGCACACCCGCGCCGGCCAAGACCGCCCGGCGATGGCCGCGCTCGGGGAAGCCAGCGAGGCCCTGGCCCAGGACTCGGCCGGCACCGAGTCGCCGTCGTACCTGTACTGGATGGACGCGGGGGAACTGCAGGTCATGGAGGCCCGCGTCTACACCGAGCTGCACCGGCCGCTGCGCGCCGTGCCGCTGCTGACGGACGTCCTGGGGCGTTACGACGCCAGTCACGCCAGGGAGTTGGCGCTTTACCTGTCCTGGCTGGCCGTGGCCTACGCCGACGCGAACGAGCCCGAGGCGGCGGCGGGGACGGCTGGCCGGATGCTCGCCCTGGGCCAGAGCGGAAGCGAACGCACCACGGAGCGCACGCGGATCGTGCTGGAGCGGCTGCGGGCGTTCCGCGACGTCCCCGAAGTCGCCGAACTGCTGGCGTCCTGACCGTCCCGATCGCGCGGGGGCGAGTTCGGACTGCTCCTGGTCGGCGTCTCAGCACACAGCACGGCTCGTGCGCAGGCCGGCCGCTCGGCGCGGGGTCGGCGGGGAGCCTATACTCCGGGCCGCAGGCGACGCCAGCCACCGCCCTCGGCGAGCGCGCCGATAGAAGCGAGAGGTCGGCCCCCTGGCCGGGCCCGTGCCTGCGATCCGGCCGTAGGACGGTCGCAGGCGACAACTTGCTCCGCAATGCAGGGGGAGTCCTTACCCCACAACTTGCTCCCACCGGGCAACAGTCGAACCCCCGCCCACGGCCCGGCTGCCCGCTGACCGCCGACACCCGCACGAGCCCCGGGTGCTGGTCCGGTTCAGGACCAGTCGGCGACGTCGGGCCAACCCCCAGCGGGACGGACCCGCCTTGAACCTCGTAGAGAAAATCTGGACGCACACCCACGGCTCCGGTTGTCCTACTTCGGTTGATGCTTGACACTGCGGCTTCAGTTGATGCTTGACACCTGTCAGCTGACATAGCTTCCTGACGATCGGTCAACGATCTC
>NZ_JBGCCK010000029.1:0-88749 GCF_041262525.1 Streptacidiphilus sp. MAP12-20 | reverse complement strand
TCGAGGACCTGGTGCAGCGCGGTGATGATGCCCTTGATCCGGGGGTGGTCGGGGGCGACGCCGTAGCGGATCAGGCCGAACGGGGCGGGCATCCGCTCGAAGATGTCAATGGACACACCCGGATCCCGAGCGGCGTCGGACTTCAGCAACGCGTCAGCGGCATAGATGCCGGCAGGGCCGGAACCGACCACGGCGACCCGGAGAGAGCGTGTCATGTCGGCGGACTCCTTCAAGCAGACAGGTGGACGGACAGCGGCGAGGGCACGTGGTAAGGCAACCCTCACCTACGCCGCCCTGCCACAGTAGTCACTCCACCTCTACGCCCCCATGAGCTCGACTAATGGGTCGGTCGGGGCGACGCGTGAACAGGCTCGTCAACGTATCGCCAGGCTGTCACCTGCGAGAGCCCGACCCCGGCGCCGACCTGCGGCGAACCTCTCGTTCTTCCGCAGGTGAGCCGCCGCGGAAGGGCAGCTTGAAGCCGCCCAACTTGCGCCAGCGCGAACGGCATTCACGCCCTCGGGCGTAGATGGGCCGGGCGACGTGCTCATCGAGCTCGAGCGGGACGTCGGCCATAGAAGGACACGGAACCCACGAGGTCCCTCGGCGGCCATGGGCGTGTTGAGTGAGATCAGCACACCAACAACGCTGGGCCTCGCTACATCACGCCACTTGGCCTGCCCATTTCACCCCCGCCCAACAAGATGACGCTCACTGAGCAATCTGAGCGATGACATCACCTCATTGATCCCTGCACTCTGGTCTGCGAACGCGCTGCGGGAGCGGAAGAACTCTTCACGCGACTCTCGAGTGCGGCCGGATCGAAACTGGGGAAGGTCTCGCATGTCGTCCACTCTCTACGGGTTTCCTGACGATTTCGACGTTATCGTCATCGGCGGCGGACCCGCCGGTGCGACCACCGCGGGGCTTCTCGCCCAGCGCGGACGCCGCGTTCTCGTACTCGACCGTGAGCGGTTCCCCCGATACCACGTCGGAGAATCACTCATTCCCGCATTCATGAAGCCCATGGAGGAACTCGGCCTGCTCGATCGCATGGAGCAGATGGGATTCGAGCGCAAGTACGGCGGCACCTTGGTATGGGGCAACAACCAGGTCCCCTGGAACTTCTCGTTCAACAAGGGCGGCTCCTACGAATACTCCTACCACACGCGCCGTGCCGACCTGGACGCGATGATTCTGGACCGGGCACGTGAACTGGGCGCCTTCGTCGTGGAGGAAGCCACAGTGAAGGAGCCCATCGAGGAGGACGGCCGCGTCGTCGGCATCCGGTACGCTCTGCGCGGGCTCGAAGGAACTCACGAGGCAAGGGCTTCCCTGGTCATCGACGCCTCTGGGCAGGCCCGCGTACTCGGCAGGAAGTTCTCCGACATCAGCTGGCACGACCAGCTGCGGAACGTCGCGGTGTGGACGTACTTCGACAACTGCCACCGGCTCCCCGGCGACGAGTGGAGCAACATCCTCATCGAAGGGCTCCAGGACGGCTGGTTCTGGGCCATTCCGATCGACAAGAGCGTTACCAGCGTCGGTTATGTGACGCGTTCGGAGACGGCCGCGGGTGGGAACGACAAGTCTCTCGAAGAGCTCTTCGTCGCCCAGCAGGCACGCACCACCAAGCTCAAGGGCCTCCTGAGCGACGCCCACCAGACCGCGGGTTTCCGCACCGCGCGCGACTGGTCCTACACCAACGAGCGCTTCTACGGAAATGGCTGGGTCCTGGTCGGGGACGCCGCCGCCTTCGTGGACCCCCTGTTCTCCACCGGAGTCGCGCTCGCGACAATGGCGGGCAGCGCGCTGTCGAAGATCGTCGACAAGATCATCGAGTACCCGGAGATCGAGGAGAAGGCGCTCGACCGGTACGCCACCGCGTACCGCGAGTTCTTCGATGACATCCGCAAGTTCGTGGAGCAGTTCTACGATCGCTCGAAGACCAAGGGCTTCTACTTCACCCTGGCACAGGAGATCACCGACCCCGAGAAGGAGAACGAGGCGAGCGTGGACTTCGTCAAGCTGATCTCCGGACTCAGCGGACGGCACGCACTCTTCAATCTCAACTTCGACGACCTCATAGCCGATGCCACGCGTCCATCCATCGCCGGGAACTGACGCTCGGGCTTCCGGACGGGACAGTCGGACGGAATTGAGGGTGCGGCAGTCGCAGTGAACGGAGCGACTGCCGCACGGGAGGGTCTGGAAATGCAAAGCCATCAGATCGAGATGCTCTTTCTCGACCTCACGTTGATACTCCTGCTCGCCCGCGGACTCGGAACCCTGGCAGTGCGGATCGGCCAACCACCCGTGGTCGGGGAGATCCTGGCGGGTATCGCACTGGGCCCCACACTGTTCGGCGGAAGCCTTGCCCATACGCTCTTCCCCTCCGACGTACGGCCGTTGCTTACGGCACTGGCGTCGGTCGGAGTCGCCCTGTTCATGTTCACGATCGGCCTGGAGATCGAACACCAGGCGCTGCGCAGCACCGGCCGGGTGAGCGCGGGCGCCGCGATCGGCTCCACCTTGGTGCCGTTCCTGCTGGGGATCGGTCTGGCCGTCTACCTGCTGCGGGACCACCCCAGCCACAACGTCACCGCGTTCACCGTGTTCATCGGGCTCTCGGTGTCAGTGACCGCCTTTCCCGTGCTGGCGCGGATCCTGTCCGACCGGCGGATCTCCACCACTTCGCTGGGCGGACTGGCGCTGGCGTCGGCCGCGGTGGTGGACGTGGTCGCCTGGGTCGCGCTCGCCGGGGTTCAGGCGGCTGCCGGCGGCGGCTCGGGACACTGGCGTGTGGCGCTGATAGTGCCCTTCGTCGCCGTGCTGGTCCTCGGGGGTCGGCCGCTGCTGCGTCGGATCCTGCTGCCGGGCGGCGTCGCCGGGCCGCTCGGTCCCGGGCAGCTCGCCATCGTGTTCACCGGAGCGCTGCTGTGCGGGGCTGCCACCGAGGCGATGAACCTGCACTACATCTTCGGGGCGTTCCTGTTCGGCGTGGTGATGCCGCGGGAGGGTGCGACGGTACTGCGCTCCACGATCCATGAACGCACCACGCAGATCACCGGTTTCCTGATGCCTCTCTACTTCGTGGTGGCCGGTTTCAATGTCAACCTGAGCGGCCTCGGCCCGAGCCAGCTGGCGGACTTCGGCGCGATCCTTGTCGTCGCCGTGGCCGGCAAGTTCGGCGGCACGTACGTGGGCGCGCGCAGCCAGGGGATGCCGGGCCGCTCGGCCGCCGCCCTGGCCACGCTGATGAACACCCGAGGACTCACCGAACTGATCATCCTGGGTGTCGGCCTGCAACTAGGGTTGCTGGACGGCAAGCTGTACTCTCTGATGGTCGCCATGGCGGTTCTAACCACGGCAATGACCGGCCCGCTGCTGACGATCGTGCTCCGCAAGCCCGTGGGAGTCCCCGCCTGGGATGCGCAGACACAACCTGAGCCGGCTCACGCCGCTGAAGCCTTCTCCTGATCGCGGCCGGCCCGGACGGAGACCAAGGACTGGAGTCGACCCGGCGGGTTCACCACAGTCAGAACGCGACGAGCCCGAGCGGCTGTGCGGGCACGGCTCCTGACCCAGGAGGTCGCCTTCACGCCGCTCGCGGTGTCGACCTGGATATGGCCGCGGTAGACACCGGGCCGCGCCAGGGCGTGCTTCTGCTGATTCCCGACGCGAGTTGCCGACACTTCCCATCTGCGGGTCAGGCACTGGAGTCATTGCACAGCAGTGCAGTGAGCGCATCCCCGTGGACTGTGTACGGCACCCGACACGTAGCCGCGCGTGTCACAGGGAACGGGGCGTCGGCGTCTCGTGTTCGAGAGCCAGGAACGACAGAACGGAAGCCATCACGAGCAAGGTCTGGTTCGTCACCGGTTCGTCGCGCGGTCTGGGTCGCAGCTTCGTCGAGGCCGCGCTGTCTCGCGGCGACCAAGTGGCCGCGACCGCCCGGACGCCGGAAGCCTTGATGAGTTGGTCGGCGCCTATGGCGACGCGGTGCTCTCTCGAGCTGGACGTGACCGACAGGATGGCCGTCTTCCAAAGCGTGACGCGGGCCAAGGAACACCTCGGCCGACTTGACGTCATCGTGAACAACGCGGGCTACACCCGGATCGGCGCGATCGAGGAGCTGACCGAGAAGCAACTGCGCGACCAGTTCGAGACCAACCTGTTCGGCGCGGTGTGGGTGCTGCAGGCCGCGCTACCCTTCCTGCGCGAGCAGGCGCGGGTCACATCATTCAGATGTCCTCAGTCGCCGGGCTCATCGCCGTGCCGCTCGGCGGCGCATACCAGGCCTCCAAGTGGGCCCTCGAAGCCCTGAATGAAACCCTCGCCCAGGAGGTCGCTGACTTCGGTGTCCAGGTGACCGTGGTCGAGCCCGCCGGCTTCGCCACCGGGTCCGGCAAGAACCCGGATCCGCTTGCCAACGGTCACACGGCCGTGGCCAACCCGATCTATGACGGCCTCCGCCAGCGCCTCGCCGGAGTCATGGGAAAGCAGCCCGCCGGCGACCCGGCCGCCGCGGCCCAGGCACTCCTCGAGATCGTCGACTCCGACAACCCGCCCCTGCGGGTGCTCTTCGGCCAGGGCTTCCACCAGATCCTCCAGCAGGTCTACGCCCACCGGCTGGCCCACGGCAAGCTCGAGCAGGAAGATCGGTAACCTCGACCCGAGCCTGCGAGACCTGAGCCGCGTCGTTCCTCTCGGCGGTGACGGCAGACTCGACGCGTGATCGGGGAGTTACACCGATGACGGTACAGACCCCTCGGGAGCGGGTGCCGGAAGCGGCCGCGGGCCGGAATACGGCTCGGCCCGGTCCCCTCGGCTCCGGGCGTGCAGCGTCAGGGTGGCCAGGATGCCGAGCCCGACAGGCACGGTCAGGACGAGGAGGACCGTGGCCAAGGTCCAGTGTGCTTGGACCATCATGCCGCCGAACAGGCCGCTGGCCAGGGCGCCCAGCCGACCCATGCCGTTCGCCCAGCTCACTCCCGTGGCGCGCGCGGACGGCGAGTAGGCGACTGCGGCCACCGCCTGCAGCGCGGCGTTCGCCGCCGGAAGGCAGAGCCCGAGGACGAATGCCGCAACGAGCAGCGCGGCGAACTGCACAGCCCACAGCGCAGCTGCACCGAGGCCGAACACGCCAAGCGCCCACAGCGCTGCCAGCACTCGGAACCGATCGAACCGCTTGAGAGCGAATGCCACGGCGAGCTCTCCCACCAGGCTGGCTCCCCCGAACACCGCGATGGCCGCTCCGGCCTGTGCGGTCGTCAGACCCATGCGCTCGACCAGCAGCGGCAGGTAACTGAGGATCACGAACACGACTCCCAGGCCCACGAAGAAGCACAGCCACAGCAAGACCGTGGTGAGAGCGAAATCCCTGGACAGGATGACCCGCGTCGCCGACCGCGGGCGACGCCGCACTGCGGACTGGTCCAGGACCACGCCCGACAGGTCCTGGTCCGGTCTGACGGCGCAGAGGGCATTTCGCACATCGGACACCGACTGCCTGCGGGCGGCGAGCACGCTCACGGACTCCGGGACGAACAGGACGATCGCCGGGATCAGCAGGAGGGGAGCGAGCCCGCACACACCCATCAGCGTGGGCCAGCCGTACGCGGGAATGAGGGCCGAGGCGAGAATTCCGCCGACGGTGGTTCCGACCGCTACGCCTGCAAAGGCCAGCGTGACCGTCTGGCTTCTGCGCTTGACCGGAGTCCAGTCCGCGACAAGAGCCAGCACGGCCGGGAGGACCGCACCGAGCCCCAGGCACGCCGCGATCCGCAACCCGGCGAAGGCGCCGATATTGTGCGCGAGTCCCATGCAAGCCGTGCCCAGGCCGAACACGGAGATGCCTGCGACCGCGACGACTTTGCGCCCGTACCGGTCGGCGAGCGGACCGACGGCCACGCCGCCGACGACCATCGCCAGCACGCCCAACGCGACGGTGGCGGTCACTGTCGCAAGGGGTGTCCCCCACTCCTTGACGATCTTGGGATAGACGAGGGCGACGACGGTGGAGTCGAGTCCTTCGGCAACCATCATGAGCAGGCCCAACACCACGATGCGCCACTGTCGGCGGCTCATCGGATTCTGGTCGATGAAGTCTTGCGGACTCAACATTGCCGAGACATCCGTAGTCATGGCGGAACCTTTCGTCCGGGGAGAGTGGTTGCAGCAGTCGCGGCCGGCTCAGAAAGAGGCAGCGCGTTGTGACGTGCTCTGCTTGCTGTTGGAGGGCGGTGTGTCGGCGTACACCTGAACGGCCCTACCCGCATACGGATGAACGCGTCGGGATTCTGATGCGCTGAGGGGTGCCGGCGGGCACTCTGCTGTCTGGCAGCCGCTGCGGTGTGGCTACTCTCCCGTCGCGCGGCGCACGGCCCTCCAGCGGTCACGGCCGCCTGCACGGTCACGCCAGGACGTTCACCCGTACGGCCCCGGGGAGGGAGTCCGTACACCGGTCAGGGACACCTTCACGCGCCTGACCTTGGTCGCGGCCTGGCGGGAGGCCGCGGTGCTCTACACCTCTTCAAGGAGAAACCTCGTGAACCTCGCGCTGTGGATCGTCGCCGGGCTGCTGGCTGTTGTCTTCCTCACCGCCAGTACCACCAAGCTGCTCATTCCCAAGGAGAAGCTGGCCGCCTACCCCGCCGGGGGTTGGGTCGAGGATTTCAGCGCCGGCTCGGTCAGGGCCATCGGAGCCGTCGAACTCCTCGCCGCGGTGGGCCTGCTCCTGCCCGCCACGCTCGACATCGCGCCTGTTCTGGTGCCGCTGGCTGCCGTCGGTGCGGCGTTGCTGATGGCCGGCGCGGTCATCACACGCCTCCGCCGTCACGAGGCGGCAGTGGTGGTGGACCTTGTCTACCTGGCCCTGGCGGTGTTTGTGGCCTGGGGCCGCTTCGGCCCCGAGTCCTTCACCGGCTGACCGGGGCCTGCCGCGGTCGTCTCCAGCGGTCGAGCGCGATGCGAGCGACCAAGGCCGACAGGAACGCCCTGCTCGAAGCGGGCTCTGTGGGAAGGGCCTCGTAGCACAGCCAGGCCTCGTGCACCGCGTCATCGACCTCGCCGGCGGGGCCCAGGATCCGGTAGGCAATCGACAACAGCAGTGGCCGCGACTCCTCGAACTCTTCGATCCGGCTCACGCCAACTCCCCCTGCTGCTCCTGCTCGCCGGCATACACGGCGAGGAAGGCGGCGAGCCCGCGCACCCCGCCGCCGCCTGGCCCCAGCCCGGTGAAGGGGACGCACTGCCCGAGGCCTGCCGACAGCGCGCCGTGTGCTCGCAGGGCGGCGGCTGCCAGTTCGCCGGACGGGCGGTGGGCGGAGCCGGGAACGGCGCAGGACATGGAGAGGGCCTCGGCCCAGGCCCGGGACGCGATCTCGGCCTTGCGCGCGTGCGGCTTCGGGTTAGGCATAGCAGCACCCATCACTCCGCTTCCCTTCGGTCGGTTCCGGTTGTCTCCTGCTCCGGTGTGCGGTGCGGTTCCCCGCCGGGTGCGGCGGCACATACCGGAGGGGCGGGTACGCGCCCGCGGGATTCGGCTGGATGGACGACCTGACAGGGCCGACTGTCGGCGGCCGGGGGTCGGCCCGGGGAAGGTGTCGGTACCCGCCGGCCTGCTGTTCGGCGTGAACACGCCGGACCGGCGCCGCCGCCTTGTCGCGCAGGCGGCGGCGCGTCCTGGCGCTGCGGGGTCAGTCCTCGACGTCGCCGTTGATGTGCCGTTGCACGTACTCGTAGGCTCGGTCGCCGAACTGCACACCGAACTCAAGGGACGTCTCAGCCGTCGCCTTGAAGTGCACGCCGGCCCACACGCGGCTGCCAGCGCAGTCCTTTTCGAAGTCGGTCCAGGTCGCGTAGCGCAGCGCGATGTCCTCGGCGGGAGTGATCCCCGGCTCCGTCAGCGTCGAACCGGCGGGGACCGGATGCGTCCAGTCCAGGACGTCGTCGCCGAGGAAGCGCCGCGCAGCCTGCGCCTGTGCGGCGCAGAGCGTCGTGGCGCCGCAAGGGTAGTCAGGGTCGTCCCCTGCGGGCAGATAGCTGGCCCACTGGTCGGCGGGGATGTCGTCGACCGTCCCCTTGCCGGGTCCACCCCAGGCGGTCACCGGGTTGCTGCCGTACACGTGCTTGATCGCGCTGAACGGCCGCACGGCGTCGTACTCGTGCTTCTGGTGCCAGGCGGCGATCAGCCCGTCGAGCTGAGCCACGGAGCTTGTGAAGAGCAGGTGGACCCAGCCGTCCAGGTCCAGATCGTGGGCCATGGCGGCGGCCTTCGTCGACTGGAGGATGCCCAGGTAGGTGTTGTCGAAGAACTCCGTCTTCACCTTCTGCTCGTCGGTGAGTCCGGCCGACGCCTCAAGGACCTCGTCCACCGAGCGCTTGTACTCGCGGGGGTTGGTGTGGTCGAGGTGCTCGGGCGGGGCAAGCTTGAACTGGCCGGGGTCCCCGAAGGTGTAGGCCTTGGCCAGCCGCAGCTGCGGGGTGACGAACTGCTGGACGTTGAAGACGCCCTTGTCGCCCGTCCCGCCACCGATGCGGCGCGCGTGAGGGCCGATCGCCGGCTGCCAGCGCGAGGGGTCGACCAGTTCATAGGCGGTGTTGACGGGCTGATAGCCGGTGTAGTCGTCGTAGGGCTGGCCGTTGTACGCGCGGCCCTCGTCACCGAGGAAGTTCATGCCGTCCCGCTCGCGGGCCTTGAGGGCGGCCTTGCCGGCTGTGTTGCCGATGCCGACCGCAGTGGTCTGGTCCTCCGACTCGTCGTCGGGGTCCAAGCCGATGAAGGTCAGCAGTTGCCCCATGACGTGCGCCCGCTCCGGATACGTGGCTTTCACCACCTGGTAAGAGGCGTGCAGGGCGGCGATGTTCTTGTTCCTGTTGGTGGCGGACTCCTCGGCGGGGCGGCGGCCGATCCGGGAGTGCACGCCGACCGCGGTCGGGTGATAGGGCGCCAGTGCGTCGAACCACGCGGTCTGCAGAACGGCTTGGATCCAGATGATGATGGAGACGTCCTTGGGCCCGATGGTCTGCTCCCGCCCGGACGTGTCGCCGGCCGCGCCGATCAGGTCTCGGTAGAAGTTGCCGCTGTCGAGGTCGAAGGGTCCGGGCTTGGCCATGGTCGTGTTCCTTGTCGTTGAAGATTCGGCAGCTAGTTGGCTGTGCGGGTGTACTTCGCTGCTGGTCCGCGGGCTAGAGGCGCCCGCGGGCAGTTTGGCCACCGCGATCGTGATGTGGTTCGACGCGTCATCAATACGCGGCCGCCGCTGCCGTACGTGACGACGGGAACGACCAAGCCGGGGTGTTCGGCGATGACCGGGTCACCCGGGCCATCGCCGAACACCGGACCCGCGGGTCTGGGCTTGACGCGCGTCAGGATCGTGCTGGTTCGGCCTGCTCGACCGGCTTCTCAGCGGGGGCGCCGGGGGGCGCGGGCAGCGGACCGCGGCGCAGCACCAGGCTGGAGAAGACAGCGCCGGCGGCGAAGATCGCGGTGCACCACCAGAACACCGTGGTGTAGCCGTGGATCGATGCGAGGTGGAGCTGCGCCGGGGTCGGCTGTCCTTGCGCGTGGCTGCCCAGCCAGTTGCTGGTGGCGCTGGCGGCGACCGTGTTGAGCAGTGCGGTGCCGATGGCGCCGCCGAGCTGCTGGCCGGTGCTGACGGACGCCGAGGCGATTCCCGTGTCCTGTAGTGCCACCCCTGCGGTGCCGGTGCGCAGCGCCGCGCCGTAGATCAGGCCCATGCCGGCACCGACGAGCGCGAGCGGCCCGAGCAGGTGCGCCGCATAGCCGGAGTGCACGCCGATCGTGGTCAGCCAGCCCATGCCGGCCGCGCTCATCAGCAGGCCGCCGGTGATCAACGGCTTGGGGCCGTACTTCGGCAGCAACTTGATGGCGCTGACGTTGGCTCCTACGCCGGTGAGCACGATCATCGGCAGCAGCGCCACACCCGAGGTGATGGCCGAGTAACCGAGGTCGATCTGCATGTAGTAGACGAGGAACAGCATGACACCGAACATGCCGGTCCCGACGATCAGCATGGTGAGGTACGCGCCGCCGCGGTTGCGGTCGAGAACGACCCGGGTCGGCAGCAGCGGATGCGCGGCGCGCGTCTGCCAGACCGCGAAAGCGATCAGCAGCGCGCCGCCGAGTGCGAGGAAGCCCCACGTCGAGGGCGTGCCCCAGCTGTGGCTCGCTGCGTTGGACAGGCCGTAGACCACACAGAACATCCCGCCCGACGCGGCAAGCACGCCCGGGACGTCCATCCGGGCGCCCGTCTTGGGCTGCTTCTTCAGCAGCAGCGCGCCTCCGATGAGCGCGATTCCTGCGAAGAGCAGATTGACGTACAGGCACCACCGCCAGCTCAGGGTGGAGGTCAGCGCACCCCCCACGATCAGCCCCAGGCCCGTGCCGCTGGCCGCGACCCCGCTGAAGATACCGAAGGCCTTGCCCTTCTCCTTCGGGTCGGTGAACGTGGTGGCCAGCAGGGCCAGGGCGGCCGGTGCCAGCATCGCGGCGAAGGCTCCCTGGCAGGCACGGGCCGTTACCAGCATTCCGAAGTTGGTCGCGGCGCCGCCGACGGCGGAGGCGACCGCGAAGCCGGTCAGCCCGGTCAGGAAGGTCTGCTTACGGCCGATCAGGTCGGACAGCCGCCCGCAGAACAGCAGCAGGCTCCCGAACGGCAGCGCGTACGCCGTCACGATCCACTGCCTGTCGGCGTTCGTGAACCCCAGCGCATTCTGCGCCGACGGAAGCGCAATGTTCACCACGGTCAGGTCGAGGCCGACCATGAGGTAGGCGGTGCACACGACCGCGAGGATCAGCCAGCGCCTTGGGTCCCCGGCTGCCCCCGAGCTCGGCCCGGCCGCAGGGGCTGCGCTCCGTGCTTCCATGATCATCTCCTTGTTCAATGTTGCATCAAACGGACTTGAGGCCTCACCCATGAGACGGGCACTGCGGCCGGCTTGTGACACGACGGCCGAGCGGGACCGGCCGAACGAGCCCGCACGGCGCAACGCCGCAGCTCCCACCCGCTTCGGCAGCGCCTCCTCGACCGATCGCTGCCGGGCGTAGTCGGCGTCCGCCCCTCGATGCCTTACGCCTGCTTCGTGCGGGTTTCCATGAGACGGAAAGGCTCGTACTCTGCCGCGAGCCGATAGTATGTACAGACATCAATGTATTCCCCATCAGGGAACCATTTGACGCCATAGAGGCTCATGCGCTCGCCGTCATACGCGCGCGGAGCACTTGTCACGAACCGTTCGATGTGCGGCTCTATCGGAGCGGGAACCGCCGACGGCTCCATGCCGCGGCCCGGCGGAGGGGCGAAGCAGACCCGCACGATCTTCGGAGAATCCCAGCTGAGGGTGATATTCGCCCTCATCGACTTCTGAGCGAACTCCAGCATCCGCTGGTCCGGCTCGTGCAATCCGATTTCGCGAAGCATCGACAGGATCGCACTCGGTTCGGGACGGCCTTCGGCAGCGAACTGGAAATACAAATTCATCGTCCTGCGGTTGTAGTCGACCCCTATCATCGCCACTTCGTCCAGGCCGTAGCGGGCGAAAAAACTCGCGTTCTCGGCCACGGCACTCGGCATCGAAGGGATGTCGGCGAGCGCTGACACCTTCTGCAGGTCATCAGGGAAGTGCGCGTAGAGCTTCTTGAACCCGCCGACGACTCCGGCGTCGATGAAGTGCTCCCTGATGGCCCACCGCCCCTGAATGTCCGAGAGCACGGAGCCGACGGGATGGTCCGTCTCGGAGACAAAGCCGTGGGACAGCGCATGGGGATATGGATCGCCGAAGCCTGGAGGTGTAGTGAAGCTGTAGTCCAGCTCTCCTGCGTGGCGCCCGCCGGTCTGGACGCTGAAAACGATCAGAGCCTCCGCGAGTCCTTCCCCGAACGCACTCAGGATCGGCCAGACGTTGTCGCGTGAACAGGCTGCACCCACCAGGTGCGCCGATTCCTCAATGGCCGAGTACAACTCTTCTGCCGCAGTGTCCCCGGACATCAATCCTCCATACTCGGCGCTAGCAATTCTTTCCATAGGGAATCCCGCACTCCATCTCTCCTCGACCATAACTTATGACCGCTACAGATCCGGTGGAAATTCGCTATCCATCCGGTCCAGACGGGGGCTCATGCCGGGTAGCCGCCGAAGCGCCGGTCCCGTCCCCGAAGGTCCTGGAGAGCCGCGTCGAAGTCGGCTCGCGTCATGTCGGGGAACAGGAGGGAGGAGAAGTGCAGCTCGGCGTACGGGGACATCAGCGGGAAGAAGGAGGACATGCGGATCGCACCGCCGGTGCGGATGAGGAAGTCGACCTCTTTCGGAACGTACGCGTTGGCCGCCAGGATCTCCTCGGTCATGACCGGGATCTTCCCGTTCAGCTTGTTGAAGATGCCGACCACCTCGTGCGAGAGGGACATCCCCAGGATGTAGTGGAGAGTGAACTCCGACTCCTTGTTCGACTTGTCCCGAAGCGCCTCCAGCTCGGTGAGGTGGAGGTCGGGAACGAGGTCGAGCGACCCGGAGAACTCGAAGTTGCAGTCGTTGTGACACCGCTTCACCACGTCGTTGAACGCCTCCATGAAGGTGATCACCGCAGACTCGGGACGACTGTGGTTCGCGGCGGAGGAGGCCGTGACGTAGAGGGTCGTGATGCCCTCCTCCTTGGCCCAGCCCATGAACTCGATGAGCTTGTCCGCCATCGCCGTGTAGCCGTCGTCAAGGGAGACGCCATGCGCTTGGGACCAGCGGCGCATTCCGTCCGGCAGCAGCATCAAGGTGGTCACGATGATCTCCTTTGGTTACGTGATCTGTCGATTCGAAAGCATGTGCGTGGGCGTCGACGCTGCGGTCGGGCTCACGCCGCCATCGGCTGCGGCTCGATGCCCATCACGGCGGACAGGATCGGCGGCCGGGTCCAGTCCAGCGGGGACAGGGTGACGTCGAGGCGGTGTTCCGTATCGCCCTCCACCTCCACCGGGCCCGCGGTGGCCAGCAGCAGGGTGAGATCCGGGTCGGCGGCGCTGTCGGGGTGCCGGCCCTGGGCCAGCGCGTGGATGTACCAAATACCCGTGGGGATGCGGGTCAGCGTGAAGTGCCCCGGCGCGGGCGCGTAGTTCCAGGACGCGGGGGCCCCCTGGAGTATGGGGCTGTCGAAGGCGCCGACGTAGACGGGCGAGAGTGCGGTCCCGGCGGCGCGCAGCGCCCCCGTCACAGAGCCGGTGGACCGGGTCGCCGGCACCGGCGCGGGCACGGCTGACGCCGCGTCGGACAAGGTGGGCTCCCGCGTCCCGCGGTCGGCTGCGAGCGACAACTTCCGGTACTGCGTGGGGGAGAGACCGACCGACTCAGTGAAACGGCGGGTGAAACTCCCCGTACTGCTGTAACCGACCCGGGCCGAGACGTCGGCGACGTTGAGCGAGGTGCTCAGGAGCAGACGCTTGGCCTCCTGGAGCCGCACAGCACTCAGGAACCGTCCTGGGGTGACGCCGGTGACCCGGCTGAACGTTCTCAGGAAGTGGTACTTGCTGAGCATCGCGCTCTGCGCGAGCTCATCGAGGCTCAACGGCTCCCAGAAGCGTTCCCGAATGGTGGTGACGGCAGGCTGCACTAGGTGCTCCATGAAGGGCTCCTGATCCCGATCATTAGGCGGTCGGCAGCCGGAGATCCCGGGAGTCACCGCGACGGCGGCAGGGGCCGGCCTGGGCGCAGGTCCGGTAGAGGCGTCGCCGGTGCTCGCAGGTGAGGAATGTCCCTGAAGCTGCGGTTCCTCAGGATTTTCTCGGCCGGATTTCGCGATCAACGATCGCCCGGCGACCGGGGTCGCACCAGGGGTTCAGGGTGTCCGGCGACGGCCTGGCCACATACGGACACCGGCCACTGCGTCAGGCGGATTCGGCACGGACTCGGTCCCGCCTTCGCGCGCTGGTGGACGCAGTACTCAATCCACTGCCTCGCTGCGGTTTTTGGGCAGGCGTGGTGTGCCGAAATCGTGACACGGCCCGCATCGCAGCGCCAAGAGTGCCCCAATGTGACCTGCATCACGGCGCCCCACCGCTTCGAACGCACCCGAGACCCGAGTACATCCGTGCGCGTCCGCGGCTGTATCGGGACTCGACCACCGGTCGTTACGTTCGGCGGCAGGCGCGTCCCCGGGGGAATGGAAAGCACATGACCGCTGAATCCTTCTGATCCGGATCGTGCACCGGTCTTGAATTCACTGCCGCCATCGGAACGGAGATTCAATGAAGGTTCACCTGTGCGCCAGAGACCACTCCCAGGAGATTCCCGCCGCCACCGGATCCGTCCTCTGCGCTCCCTGCATCAAGCAGGTGGAACGCACTCTGCGCATGCTCCCCTCCCTGCACCGGGAGTGCCTGCACCACATAGCGCCGACGCCCAGGCGACTGAATCCGACGAAGGTCTCCGGGAGTCGCAGGCGTGATCACCTGAACGCTTCCGCGCTCGACGCCCGGCACAACCTGCTCACCATCCTCGAGTCCTGGTCGGAGGTCGTCGCACAGGAGCTCGGAGCCGTCACCCCGGCCCGCTCGGTTCCCCAGCTGGCACGCTTCCTGACGCTCAACCTTCAGTGGCTCGCCGCTCAGCCGCCGGCCGCCGACTTCGCGGACGAGATCGAGGGCCTCAGGCTCGAATGCCTTCGCGCCATCGACGCCGAGTCCGGCGCGGCTACCACGCCCGCGAGGGAGTGTTTCATGGACGGCTGCACAGGGACGGTGAGCGCCTCGTCGCGGAGCATCCAGGAAAGCGGAGCAAGCAGCATCACCTGTTCGTCCGGGCATTCCTGGGAAATGCATGAGTGGATCACCCTACGACAGCTCATGAAGCAGCAGAGAAAGGTCGTCGCATGACCAGGCCGCCGCGCCACCGACTCGTGCCAACCAATGTCGCCGCCCTCGCCGCAGGTGTATCCGAGGCGACGATCCGGAAATGGGTGAGTCGGGGAAAAGTCACCCGATACGGAACACCGGGCCGTTCGCAGTTCGACATCGAGGAACTCGCTGACATCGCTCTGCAGCGTCGGTCCCTGGCGTGAGCGGTCCCGCCGCCTCGACCTACTCCTCGCCGCTCAGCGGCAGCGTCCGAGACAGCGCACGGTCCGTCAACTGACGCGCCGCCCCCGTGTAGGCCGCCGGGTCGAACAGGTCGTCCGCGAGGGCGGCCGACAGGCGGTCGTCCTGCCGCAGGATGTCGGAGAGGGTCTCACCCGTGCGAGCCGACCGGGCGGACGCCTCGTTGAGCAGGTCCCGTGACAGGGTCTTCCCGAGCAGCGGCGTGAGGACGGCGCCGATCCTCTCGGAGACGATCTGCCCACCGGTCAGTTCGACGTTGGCGCGCATGCGCTGCGGGTCCACCGTCAGCTGGGAGGCGAGCTCCACCGCCTGGTGCGCGGCTCCTCCGGTCAGCCGCAGGAGGGCGCGCAGCGGCTCCCATTCGGCGTGCCAGGCTCCGGCCGAGCGCTCGTCCTCGGTCAGCATGCAGCCCAGCACGGTGGCCGCGAGCTGAGGGGCCTGGAGCGCGGCGGATCTGATGGCGGTGGCCAGCACGGGATTGCGCTTGTGGGGCATCGCCGAGGAGGTGCCGCGACCGGTGGGGGCGGGCTCGTGGACCTCGGAGACCTCGGTCCGGGTCAGGGACAGCACGTCGACGGCGATTTTGCCGAGGGCCCCGCAGGTGAACGCGGCGGCCGCGGCCAAGTCCACTACGGGTGTGCGCAGCACGTGCCACGGCAGCAGGGGGGCGATGAGCCCGAGCTCGGCCGCGAACGTCTCGGTGAGCTGCTGGACGTAGGCCGCGGGTTCGGCGCCCTGCGCGTGTTCGAGGTATCCGGCCAGCGTCCCGGCGGCTCCGCCGAGCTGGACGGGAAGCCCCTCCTCGCTCAGCCGGTCCAGCTTCTCTGCCGCGTCGAGGACGAGATGGCGCCAGCCGGCCGCCTTGCAGCCGAAGGTCGTGGGCACTGCGTGGAGGGCCAGGGTCCGGCCCGCCATGAGGGTGTCCCGGTGTTCCTCGGCGAGTGCGGCGAGCGCCACCTCGACGCGTCCCAGGTCTGCGCGGATCAGCCGAAGGGTCCGGTGGGCGACGAGCATCGTGGCCGTGTCGAGGATGTCCTGGCTGGTCGATCCGCGGTGCACGTACGCGGCCGCGTCCGGGTCGCGCGTCGCCACCAGTCCGGCGAACTCCCGCACCAGCGCCACCACGGGGTTGGCGGACTGGCGTGACTGCCTGGCCAGGGAGGCCAGGTCGAGCCGGTCGGCCCGGGCCGACTCGGTGATCACTCGTGCGGCAGTTGCGGGGACGGTGCCGAGCCGGGCCTGAGCCCGGCTCAGCGCCGCCTCGGCGTCCAGCATGGCCTGGAGCCACGCGTGATCGGACACTGCGGCCACGACGGGCGCGTCCGTCCAGACCGGCGAGAGCAGACCGCAGTCCAGCGGCGCCGGGGGCGGGACGGCGGCCGCCGTGGGGGCGGTGTCAGTGAGCATGCGTGAGTCCTTGTCCCTGGCGGACGTCGCGTGCGGGCGCCGCTGTTCTCGCCGCGCCGACGAGCGCGTGGTCGCGCAAGGGCCCGGATCCGCAGGCGAGGGCCGCACGGGCGATGGCGTCGGAGTCGGTGAGGGTCACCGAGTTGACGCCGGGCCGAATGCCGGCTGCCGTCACCCAGTGCACCGACTCCGTCGGCACCCCGAAGGCGAAGCGGCGCGGGTGCGGGTGTCCGTTCGCGTCGATCAGGCGGAATGGCCGCTCGGTGACGGCCAGTCCGTCGGTCTCGTGCGTGCCCGCGGAGCGGGTGCGGATGCGGTAGGTGGTGCACTGCCCGGTGGCCAGCAGGTGGCACAGGAGCGGGTCGTCGGTACGGCTGAGCGTGATCTCGGGCAGGCGGGCCTCGACGAGCGCGTCGACGTGGACCTGCGAACCGGGCACGAGAGGGGAGCTGACGGTGTATCCAGCGGCCTCCGCACCCGCGTCCACGTCCGCGTCCACGTGCACGCGCAGGCCGGGACCGATCACGCGCAGCACGTCGGCCTCGATCAGCGCAATCATCTCCTCGACGCGTCGCGCCGGCGGACCGATCGAGAGGTGGGCGTTGAGCGGGGTGTACCAGCCGTCGAGGTCCTCACGGTACGAGTCGCCGTCCAGGCCGCCGTGGTCGACCGCGAGGCGCACCTCGTTGCGCAGGTCCCGCAGGACGTCGAGGGCCGCCTTGAGGGGGCTGTCGACGTTGCCGTTGCGGGCCTCCTCGACGTCCTGGCGCAGGTGGTCGAGGAGCCAGTCGGCGAAGTCCCGGGGGCCGGCGAACTCCCGGTCCCGGTAGGGGTGGGCGAGCAGATCCCAGTCCCACCGGTCCTTCTCGCCGATGCCGTAGGCCTCGAGGACGGCGTCGGTCTGCTGCCTGTCCGGTCCGGCCTGCAGGTAGTCGGCCTGGAACTGCCGGGCTTGGTCGGTGTATCCACGGGAGGTGAGCAGGGTCCGGTAGTAGACAGTCTCGGCCTCCCTGGCGATCAGGGGCCACAGGTCGGCCTTGAAGTCGAGACCCAGGCGGCCGCGGGCCAGGCGCAGTTCCGCGATGCGCCCTGCGGTGAGCAGGAGCGGCTCGTGGCGGCCGTGGGGGCCCTTCTGGTTCTCGCCGCGGGCCTGGTAGGGGATGCCGCGGCGGGACCCGGCGTAGATCAGGGGTTCGCGCCCGGAAGGGCGGTAGACGAGTCGGCCGCCGACCCGGGCGAAGGAGCCGCCGCGGCCGGCGGTGAGCTGGGCCATGTGGTCGAAGAAGTTCAGGCCGAGGCCTCGCAGCAGGACCGGCGTGCCGGGAGTGAGCACGTCGAGGTCGACGTCGGCGGGGTTGGCCGGAGGGATGTGGATCAGCCCCGCCTGCCGCGCCCGGGACGCGAATTCCTGTTCGGCCCGGTTCGGGCGGGCCGGGAGATGGCCCTGGCACAGGATGACGGCGTCGAGCTCGTCCAGGACCGTTCCGTCGTCCAGCGTGACGCGCTGGCGGGGCCCGTGCGCGGCGTCGGTGGCATCGTCCAGGGTCACGACGCGGGCCCGGTGCACGGTAACGGACACTGCGTCGGGGGCTCGGTCGACGATGCGCCGGAACGCCCACCCGAGGTAGCGGCCGTAGAAGGCGCGGGTCGGGTAGGTGTCGGGGCCGAGCTCGCGTGCTTCGGCGAGGACGTGTGCCGGGTGGTCGCCGGTGATCTCGCCCGACTCCAGGGCCACGGCCCACTCGTGCAGGCTCGGCCCCGGCTCCAGCGGACCGCGCAGGTCGACGGAGGCGTCGGTGAACACCGATATCTGTCCGGCCACGGTGTTCATGAGCAGGAGGCGGGACTGATCGGTCCGCCAGACCTTGCCAGTGCCCGGCGGGTAGGGGTCGACGACATGGATGTGGACCGTGCTGCCCTCGGGCGCCGAGCGGGCGTTGGCGCACAGTCGCTCGACCACGGAGAGTCCTCGCGGGCCGGCACCTGTCACACACACAGTGGAATGTCTGGCTGTCATGTCTACCGTTTCTGCCGATGCCGGGCGGAGGGCGAGGACCGCGCTCAGGCGGCCGCGCTGGACGGTCTTGCGGGGACCGGGTCGGGCGGGGTGGTCACCACTCGACCAGCGCGAAACCCGCCGACATGCCGCCGCCGAATCCGGCCATGAGGATCAGCTCGCCGGGCTGGAAGGCGCCCGAGCGGGCGGCCGCGTCCAAGGTGATGGGGATGGAGGCAGCCCCGGTGTTGCCGTAGCGCGCCACCGTCAGATGCGTGGTGGCGTGGGGCAGAGCCAGGTCCGCGACGACGGCTTCGAGCATCACGCCGTTGGCCTGATGCGGGATGAAGTGGCTGATGTCGTCGGGCACGACCCCGGCCTCGTGCAGGAACTGCTTCGTCAGCTGCGGCAACTGCTCCTGGACGAAGCGGCGCACCTCCCGCCCGTCCATCGCGAAGTACTGCAGGCCGGCATCGAGGGTGGCCTGGTCGCAGGGAAGTCGGCTGCCGCCGGCGGGCACCTCGATCAGACCGGCCAGTTCACCGAAGCTGTGCAACGCGAGGTGCCGGATCCGTGAGCCCCGGCGATTCGGGCCGAGGACCAGCGCGCCGGCGCCGTCGCCGAACAGGACGACCGTCTTGCGGTCGACCGGGTTCAGGATGCGCGAGTACAGGTCCGCGCCGATGACCAGCGCGTGGCCGCCGCGCCTGGCGAGCACGCCCTCGGCTGCGGAGAGCGCGAAGACCGCGCCGGAGCACACGGCGTTGACGTCGAACGCGGCCGCGTCGACCGCGCCGAGGCGCTGCTGCACGTAGGCGGCTGTGGGCGGCTGGGGGTGGTCCGGTGTCGAGGTCGCGACCACGATCACTGACAGTTGCTCGGCAGTGATGCCCGCCGAGGCCAGTGCGGCGCGCCCCGCGGCCGCGGCAAGGTCCGAGGTGGCCTGGCCGGGGTCGGCAAAGCGCCGTTCCTTGATGGCTGTCTTCAGGGTGATCCAGGCGTCGTCCACCCCTGCTGCCGCACCGACTTCGTCGTTGGAGACGACCCGTTCCGGCACGTAGGCACCCGTTCCCAGGATCCCGACGTCGGTCATGGTGCTGCCCTCGCCTCTGGTGGTCTGCGGTCGATACCGGACTTGCCGGCGTTGCGGCACAAAAGCGTGCGCGGACGGCCCGTTCAGGCCGTCCGCGCACGGAGAGGGTGCAGGGATGCGACTAGCGCACCTGGTAGACGCGCTTGTGGGCGCGGATCCCGGCCAGCCGGAAGGGGCCGGTGGTCTGCTCCGGGGTGGGGTGGTCGCCGCCGTCGGTCGGGAAGGTCTGCTCGTGCAACTCCCGGTAGCCGGCGTAGTCGACCGGTCGGCGGCGCGCGATGGCCTCGCTGTTCGCCTCGGTCCGCAGGTGCTCGCGGTAGCCGGGGACCACGGTCCCTGCGAAGAACTCGGCGACGCTGCCGGAGCCGTAGCTCAGGAAGGCGACGGCCTGATCGGTCAGGTCGTCCGCCTGGTCGAGCAGCGCGGCGAGGCCGAGGTAGACCGCCGCGGTGTAGCTGTTGCCGACGACCGCGTTGTAGGCCGTGGTCTGCCCGATGGCCCGCGCGATCGCATCCTTGTCGGTGTCGTACCCGCAGGTGTTCAGCAGGTGGGTGTGGGCCTTGTAGGCCATCTTGGTGAACGGTTGGTGGTAGCAGAACGCGGCGAACTCGTCGAGTGCGCGACCGCCCTGCTCCGTGTAGTCCTTCCAGCTACCCTCCACCGCCTGCAGGTAGGCGGTGATGGACTCCTGACCGTCGACCAGGGCCGCGTCCCGGTAGTTGGGCCGCCAGAAGTCCATGACGTCGGCGGTGAACACGCCCGACGGCTCCTCGATGCGCACCAGCGCGGGGTCGGCGGCGACCAGCATGGCCACGGCCGCCGCACCCTGGGTCGCCTCGCCCGGGCTGTCCAGCTCGTACTTGGACACGTCGCTGGCGATCACCAGGACCCGCTGCGTGGGGTCGCGGTGCACCAACCCGATGGCGAACTGCAGGGCGGCGGTCGCCCCGTAGCAGGCCTGCTTGAGCTCGACGACACGGGCGGCCGACGGCAGCCCGAGCAGCGAGTGGACATACACACCGGCGGACTTGGCCTGGTCGATCGAGGACTCCGTCGCGAACACGACGGTCCGGATCTGGTCGGTGCCGTGCCGGGCGATGATGGGCGCGGCGGCGGCCGCGCCCAGGGTCACGATGTCCTCGTCGGCGGCGGTGATGCTCATCGACTGCTGGCCGATGCCCAGGTGGTATTTGCCGATCTCGGTGCCGTTGTGATCGGCGAGCGCCGTGTGCGGGAGGACGAACTCGGACGTCGCGAACGAAAGATCGTGAATGCCGATGGCAGAGACGCTGGTCATGTCCTAAACACCAATCTTTTCCGTCTTGTGGTCGCGCTCCAGTTGGACGTGTGCACGCATGAGTTCACCGGGGTTCGTCTGCGCCGCCAGCAGCGAGAGTTCGCCGCACAGCACCGTCGCCGCCGTGATGACCGCGAGCCGGCGCGCGTTCTCACCGGGTGCGCGCTCGGCCGTGCAACCGAGCCGGGCCAGGTTGGTCTCCACGAACGGGATCCCCTTGCCGTTGCCCACCGTGCCCACGATCAGGTTCGGCAGCGTGCACGAGAAGTAGAGGTCGCCGTCGCGGTCCTCAGCCATGGTGACGCCCTGGGATCCCTCGACGATGTTGGCCGCGTCCTGACCCGTCGCCAGATAGATCCCGAGCAGCATGTTCGCGTAGTGGGCATTCGCCGAGCGGATACCGCCGGCCAGCAGGGTCCCGAGCAGGTTCTTGCGGACGTTCAGCTCGACCACCTTGGCGGCCGTGGTGTGCAGCACCCCGGTGACCACATCGCGCGGCACGAGAAGCTCCGTGACCACGTTCTTGCCGCGGCCGAGGATGCCGTTGATCGCGGTCGCCTTCTTGTCCGTGCAGTAGTTACCGGAGATCGATCCGTAGGAGATCCCCGGCACGGTCTCCAGCAGGTGCCGCAGCAGCGCGTCGGACGCGAGGGTGGCCATGTTGTGCCCGGACGCGTCGCCGGTTGAGAACTCGAACCGGACGAACAGCAGGTTGGCCGTGATCTCGTGCCGGACGCCGATCAGCTCGGCGAACCTGCTGCAGCCGCGCACCACCTCGCGCAGTTCGTCGAACCGCGCGTCGATGATCCGTGCGGCCGTGTACGCGGTCTGCGCGTCCACCGCCTCGACGAGCACCGAACGTGTCATCCGCTCGTCGACGAGGGTCGCGACGATGCCGTGCTCGGCCAGCATGGAGACCTTCGCCCCACGTCCGACGGAGGGCCACAGCGGACTCTCGTAGGTGGCGAGCGGGACGTGGGTCTCGGTGGTGGCGATGTTCCCCGAGATGCGCACGGGGCCCACCCACTTCATCGGGATCCCCGCTATCGCATGTGTCTCAGTCATCGTTCGCTTCCCGTCGGGTGGTGGGGCCGTCGAGGCCGGAGGAACGCCGGGCGAGCCGCCATGTGTCGACGCCTCGGTCGGCGCAGAAGTCACGGAGCTGACCGTGGATCAGTAGGTCGCAGCGGGTCAGGTCAGCGGGGGTGCGGGCGCCGAGCATGGTCTGCAGCGCCGCCAACTGGTCGAGCCAGGTCGAGATCTGCGCGATGAGAGCGGGGACGCCACCGTCGAGCAGGGTGCGCAGGAACCCCCCGGAGACTCCGACGCCGGACGCACCCAGCGCCAGCGCGCGGGCGACGTCGAGCGGGTTGCGGACGCCGCCGGAGGCGAGCACGGGGATGCCGACGCCCTGAGCGTCCAGGAGGCAGGCAGCGGTGGACTGTCCCCAGCCGTCCATGAAGGCGTAGTCGGCGAGCTCCCGCCGGCCGTTTTCGATGCGGGCGAAGTCCGTGCCGCCCCGGCCGCCGACGTCCGCCACCCGCACGCCCAGCTCCTGCAGCAGCAGGACGGTCTCGTGGCTGAGCCCGTTCCCGACCTCCTTGACGATCACCGGGACGTCGACCGCCGCGACGATCTTCTCGATCTGCGGAACCCAGGACGAGAACGAGCGGTCGCCCTCCGGCATCACGGTCTCCTGGGCCGTGTTGACGTGGATCTGCAGGGCGTCGGCCTCGAGGAGGTCCACGGCCCGCCGCGCGTTCTCGACCGAGGCGGTCGCGTTGACGTTGGCCAGGACGAAGCCGTGCGGGTTCTGCTCGCGCAGCACGCGGAACGTGTCGGCGCACGAGGGGTCCTTGAGGTACGCGCTGACCGATCCGGAGGCGATGGCCACACCCGTCTCACGGGCAGCGATGGCCAGGTCCCGGTTGATAAGACCGGTGTTCACGCTGCCGCCGGTCATCGCGTTGATGTAGAGCGGCGCCTGCCAGGCGATGCCGGCGAAGGTCGTTGCCAGTGACACGTTCGACCGGTCGATGCCGGCCAGAGCGTGGTGGACGAACGTCACCTCGTCGAACTGGTTGCGCCCGCTGTGCCCGCGCTGGTGTTCGACAGCGAGCCGGACATGGTCGTCCTTGCGTTCAGCGATCATTCCTCGGTCCCTTCCGCGGCGGGACGGATCGGCAGGGGAAGCACCCCGGCCTCGGCCCACCGTTCGCGTACATGTGAGATCTCGGGCAGCGCCTCGGCGTACAGCAGCGCGATGCCGCAGTCGCCCCCGCCCGCCCCCGAGGGCTTGGCCGCGCCGCCGACGCTTTCGGCGACCTCGCAGAGCGTCGTCAGCGCAGGCGTGAAGATGCCCAGCCGGACCTCGTCGTCCAGACGCGCCAACTCCCCACGGGCACGCCGGATCTGGTGCAGCAGAGCATGATCGTCGCCCTGTTCGAGTGCGTCGATCGCGGCGCGCACGCAGTCGGTGGTAGCTGCCACGAAGCTGCGGTGGGACGGACCGCCCCGCCAGATCCGGCGGTGGAGGTCGGAGACGAGGGATGTGCTGGAGGCGGGCATTCCGGTCCAGCCGACCTCCAGGGACAGGCTCTTGGGCGGCGGCAGCCGGCGCACCGCGAAACCGGGCCAGGGCGCGCGGAGCGCCGCCTCGATGCCCAGGTGCGCGGCCAGGTCGAGCGCTGCGGTTCGGTCGGGCGCCTGGTAGGAGATCCAACCGCCCCAGGTGCTGGCCGCGATGTCTCCGCCCGAGGCGCGGGCGTCGATCTCGGCCGACGCGAGCATAGCCAGGCGGTACCGGGCGTCGAGTGTCAGTTCCAGACCGCAGAAGGCCGCCACGGCCCCGACGGTCGCCACGGTCACCGCGCCGCTCGACCCGAGACCGTACTTCGTGCCCCTGTCGTGCAGCCCGCTGCTGACCGAGACCTCCAGCGAGGACATGGGAAGACCGCGTTCGGCCAGCAACCGGCCCACGACCTCGATCGCGGACACCACGTGGGCCAGGCCGCCATGCGCCCGCCGCCCCTCGTCCGCCCCGCAGGCGCCGAGCCGGCCGTCGTGCCATCGCCACGGCAGCTGCTGCGGACCGATGTCGGAGGAGATCAGGACTGCGGGCCCGTCCGATGCGGAGACGGTGACGGCGACCCGCCGGTCGACCGCCACCAGGATCGCCGGGCTGCCCGGCTCCACTACCGCGTACTCGCCGGCCACGAACAACTTGCCCGGTGCGCTGCGGACGACGGTCCGCTGACGGGTGATCATGCGGCCTCGTCCAGCAGGCGGGCGCCCTGCCCCGGCCCGGCGACGAGCACCCGGGCCTGCGGGGCCGCACCGCGCACGGCCTGGGCCACCCGGTCGGCGTCCGCACGGTGGCACAGCACCTTGACGTTCGGACCGGCGTCCATGGTCGCGTAGGCCGACGTCCCGTCACGTCGCAGCTGCAGCACGGCGTCGAGCACCGTGAGCGTGGGCGGCGACAGGTAGCGCACCGCGGGCCGCGCCGCCAGCATCGTGGCGTGCATGCCGAGCGCGTTCCGCTCCGCGATCTCCCCCACGGCGTCGAGGTCACCGCGGGCGAGCGCCGTCCGCATGTCGGACAGGTCGTCCCTGCTGGAGATGGCCCACGGCCGGTACAGCGGCGAGGTGTCGACGGTCCGCCGCATCGCCTCGCGGCTGGACACGCTCTTCGGCCCGGCGTTGACCACCGCGATGACCAGCGCCGGGTCGAGTCCGTGCGCGGGCGCCGGCTCGGCGAAGGAGCGCAGGTCCGCTTCGGTGGGCGTGGCGGCGTCCAGGGCAGCGTGCCAGACCGCGAAGCCACCGAAGACCGATCGGGATGCCGAGCCAGATCCGCGCCGGGCCAGGCGCGACAGCGCGGTGGCGTCGAGATCGAGCCCGTAAGCGGCGGCGGCGGCGACCGCGAGGGCCGCGAAGCCACTCGCCGAGGAGGCCAGTCCCGCCCCGGTGGGGACGGTGTTGCGGGTGTCCACGACGGCCCGCTCCCGGCGTCCGGCCCACTCCCGAACCAGTTCCAGGAAGGCGGTGACCCGGCCCAGCGGCTCACCCGCGAGCGGCGCGCCGTCGAGCGACACCTGGTCGTCCGCCGCCTCGGGAGCGAGCAGGACGCGGGTGGTCGTCGGGAAGACGTCCAGGGTCATCGACAGGCTGTCGACACAGGGGAGGACGAGTTGCTCGTCGCGCTTGCCCCAGTACTTGACCAGGGCGATGTTCGGGTGTGCGACGGCGGTGGCGCCTGCGGCGGCCTCTGGCTGCCGCGGGCGCACCGATGTGGCCGGGGATTCATCCCGCATGGCTGGCGAGCCCCCTCAGCGAGGCGGTCCAGGTCTGCACCGCGCCGGCCTCGTGAAGCTGACGGGCGACCTCGCGCGCCTGCTCCGGCTGGGTCAGCGCGATGACGCAGCCGCCGAGGCCGCCTCCGGTGATCTTGGCTCCGTAGCTGCCGGCCGTGAGCGCTGCCTCGACCAGGGCGTCGACCCTGTCGGTGCTCAGTCGGGAGGCGCGCAGCAGTTCGTGATAGGCCGTCAGCCGCGTGCCGAGCTCCTCCAACCTGCCCGAGCCGAGGGCCTGAACGGCCTCGAACGTGAGCTGCGAGGCGCCGCGCACGAAGGAGTCCAGCCCTCCGGGGCGGGACTGGAAGCCCTCGCGCAGCATGCCGACCGCGTCCTTGGTCCGGCCCACTTCACCGCTGTCCGCGATGATGAGCAGACCGTCGCAGCCGATGTCCAGGTCCTGGGCCTCGCCCCGTTGGAAGAGCAGAGGGGCGGTCGCGCCGACGGCTCGGGCGTCGACGCCGCTGGCCCGGCCGTGGGCCACGTTCTCCGACGCCTGTACCAGGTCGAAGACCGTGTCCTCGGCCACGTCGAGGTCGAACAGGTCGGCGAGGGCCAGGGCGACCGCGCGCGCACACGCGGCACTGGAGCCGAGCCCCCGGCCGTTCGGCACCGCACCGTCGATGATCACATCGAGATGCGGGCTGTCGGCAACGCCCATGACCGCCATGAACTCCGCAGTCAGCCTGCGCAGGCCCTCCGAGGGCGCGGCAACGATCGGCGTCGCCGCGGCGCCGATCAGTGTGAAGGACGCCCCGCCGGCGTCGTCAGGAGTGCGGGAGGACCATCCGGCGCTGGCAGTGACCGCCAGCTGCGGAACGGGGACGGCGAGCGCCGGAGCTCCGTAGACGACCGCGTGCTCCCCCAGAAGAATGGCTTTCGCGTGGGCGCGGCCGATGCCGACCGAGCGGGTCCGCTGGTTCTGCGACACCCCCTCCGCCTGGGTCGTTAGGGTCAACGCACTCAGCTCCCCTTGTCTTTTCAGCATGTGAGATCGCGTCATCCGAAGTCATGGGCGGGACAGGATCAAGGTGTGATTCGCCGGTCGCGCCGCGGCAGATCAGCCCGCGGGCCAGGACGAAGGCGCCGTGGAGTTCGAGGTATCGCGAGGCAGTGGCCTGGCAGGGCGCAGGCAGCCTCTCCGCATGCACGTGGGCACGCGGAAGTCGAGGGCTGCTGGGCCGATGGAGAGCCTGCTCCGGGGGCCGGCACGGCCGCTCGCGCAAGGCGTTGGTGAATTCCGTGCGCTCGACGTCCGGCCAAAGGCCGACCGACGCGCACTCAAGTCCCCGCCCCAGAAATGATTTTGGGCATGGGTGGTGTAAGGGAATAGTGACACACGTGACTTCCGTGCGCCAAGACCACAGCGAAGTGATGCAGGTCACTTCTTGTGGCACGACGCGCGGCGGAGCAGCCCGACGTCAGCGCACCGCCTCCCGGGCGATCAGGAAAGATCGGCGACCTTGAGGTCGGTGAAGTCAGCCGTGGGCCGCGAAGACATGCTGCGTGCTCCGTGAGTCCAGGATGTTCCGATGGATCTCGAGCGTCGCCGTCGAGCGGTTGAGCGTGATGTAGTGCAGCCCGGGCGCACCCTCGCCCAGCAGCCGCTCGGCCATGCGGGTGGCGTGCTCGACGCCGACGCGGTGGCCGTCGGCGGGCTTGTCACGGGCGCCTTCCAGACGGTGCGCCAGGTCCTCGGGGAAGGCTGCGCCGCTGAGCTCTGCGAACCGGGCGATCTGGCGGGCGTCGGTGGCGGGCATGATCTCAGGGATGATCGGGGTGTCGCAGCCCGCGGCCTCGACACGGTCGCGCAGCCGCAGGTAGTCCTCGACGTGGAAGAACATCTGAGTGACGGCGTAATCGGCGCCGGCCCGGCACTTGGCGACGAAGTGTCGGATGTCGCTGTCCCAGTCCCTCGAGCGCGGATGCTTCTCCGGGAACGCCGCGACGCCGACGCTGAAGTCTCCGCACTCCCGCACGAGGCCCACCAGTTCATGAGCGTGGGTGAAGCCTTCGGGGTGCGGGATCCAGCGGGCGTTGGGGTCGCCGGGCGGGTCACCGCGCAGGGCCAGCACGTCGCGCACGCCGGCGTCCGCGTACCGGCCGATGATGTGGCGCAGCTCGGCGGCCGAATGGCCCACCGCCGTCAGGTGGGCGACGGGTCGCAGGGTCGTCTCGGCCGCGATCCGCTGGGTCAGTTCGACGGTGCGGTCCCGGGACGATCCTCCCGCGCCGTAGGTGACCGACACGAAGGTCGGCGAGAGGGCCTCGACCCGCCGGATCGCGTTCCATAGCGAGACGTCCCCAGCCTCGGTCTTCGGCGGAAAGAACTCGAACGAGAAGGACGGGGCTCCGCCGGTGAAGGCGTCGCGCAGTGTGCTCATCGCGGGCCCCCGGGGTTGAAGTGGTTCGCTGCCGGGTGGTGCAGCACGATGGCTTGCGCGGACTGCTCGGGGTGGAGCCGGAAATCCTCGGAGAGTTTCACGCCGATCCGCTCGGACCGCAGGAGATCGGCGATCTTGACGCCGTCCGCCGGGTCGGGACAGGTCGGATGACTCAGCGAGTAGCGGCACCCTTGGTATTCGGTGCGGAACATGCCGTCCAACTCGTCCGGATCGGCCCCGGATATGCCCAGTTCGACGCGGATCCGGGCGTGCCAGCACTCGGCGAGGGCCTCGGCCAGCTGTACGGCCAAGCCGTGCAGTTCGAGGCAGTCGCGGTAGGAGCTGGACTCGAACAGCTCGGCGATGGCTGCGCCGATCCTCGGGCCGACGGTCACGACCTGCAGGGCCACCACGTCCGTCTCGCCGGATTCCTCGGGCCGGAAGAAGTCCGCGAGGCTCAGACCGCGACCGCTCTGCCGGCGCGGGAAGGTGAAGCGGGCGCGCTCGCTGCCGTGCTCGTCGAGGAGGATCAGGTCCTCTCCCTTCGAGACACATGGGAAGTAGCCGTAGACGACGGCGGCTTCGAGCAGGTTCTCGGTGTGCAGCTCGTCCAGCCAGCCGCGCAGGCGCGGCCGCCCCTCGACGTCCACGAGCTCTTCATAGCCGGGCCCGTCCCCGGCACGTGCCGGCTTGAGGCCCCACTGGCCCTTGAACAGGGCGTCCTCGTCCAGCCAGGACGCGTACTCCTTGAGCGGGATGCCCTTGACGACCCGGGTGCCCCAGAACGGCGGGGAGGGCACGGGGTTGTCGACGGCGATGTCGGAGCGTCCCGGCCCCTCGAACGCGTCGCCGGCGTAGCGAACCTCGCCCTCGTACAGCCCGTGCAAATGCTGCTCGACGTCGGCGCGCCGGAGCTGCTCGACCCTCACGACAGCTTCGCAAGCCGGGGTTCGGCGGTGCGGGCGGCGTCATGACCGTAGGTCTCGTGGATGCGGTCGATCAGATCCGACGGGAGCAGCTTGTATTCCTGGGTGCCCACCGACTCAAGCACGGTGGTGGCCAGGGCGCAGCCGAGCTGGGCGGCCTGCTCCGGCGACCAGGACCACGCGGTGCCGGCGAGGAACCCGGCCCGGAAGGCATCGCCCGCGCCGGTGGGATCGGCGATCTGCTCTGCGGGCACCGCCCGCACCTGCAGGCGGTCGATGCCGGCGCGGGCCAGCGACACGCCGCCCGCGCCCAGCGTGGTGATCCACGTGCCGACCCGGTCGAGAAGCTGCTGCTCGGTCCAGCCGGTGCGCTCCTGCAGCAGCGCGGCCTCGTACTCGTTGGTGAACAGCCACCGTGCCTGGTCGACGAGTTGACGGGCCTGCTCCCGGTCGAGCCGGGTCAGCTGCTGCGAGGGGTCGGCGGCGACGGGGACGCCGAGGCGATGGGCCGTGGCGGTGTGCCGCAGCATGGCGGCGGGGTCGTCGGCGCCGACCAGGACCAGGGCGGGCTCGCCGGTGCGGGCGACGACATCGGCGAGGTCGATGCGAGAGGCCTCGGCCATGGCCCCGGCGTAGAAGGTGGCGATCTGGTTCTGGTCCTCGTCGGTGGTGCAGACGAAGCGCGCGGTGTGCAGATGGTCGCTGACCCGCACCGTGGAGGTGTCGACCCCGTTCGCTCGAAGCCACGCGCCGTAGTCGGCGAAGTCGATGCCGGCCGCGCCGACCAGGATCGGGTCGAGGCGCAGTCGCCCGAGACCGAAGGCGATGTTGGCCCCGACGCCGCCCCGGCGTACCTCGAGCCGGTCGGCGAGGAACGACAGGGAGACCCGCTCCAGCTGCTCCTTGATCAGCTGCTCGGCGAAGCGCCCGGGGAACACCATCAGGTGGTCGGTCGCAATCGATCCGGTCACGGCGATACGCACGGAGAGCTCTCCTTGTGCCTGAGGGCGGGACGATCCGGCCGGCGGGGACGGGGAAATCTGCTGGCGGAAGAGGGTGCGGGGAACGGCGGCTGGGGGTGGCCGCCGCTCCCCGTCGGCTGGCACGGCGGGGCGTCCGGAGGACGCGGGCCGTCAGCCGGCTTCGGCCGCCTTGCGCAGGGCGGCGGCGCGGTGGGTGCGCTCCCAGGTCAAGTCCGGCAGCTCGCGGCCGAAGTGGCCGTAGGCGGCGGTCTGGGAGTAGATGGGGCGCAGCAGGTCGAGGTCGCGGATGATCGCGCCCGGACGCAGATCGAAGACCGTGGCGATGGCGTCCTCGATCCTGTCGACGGCGACCGTGCTGGTGCCGAAGGTCTCGACGAACAGGCCCACCGGCTCGGCCTTGCCGATGGCGTAGGCGACCTGCACCTCACAGCGCTCGGCGAGCCCGGCGGCCACGACGTTCTTGGCGACCCAGCGCACGGCGTGGGCGGCGGAGTGGTCGACCTTGGACGGGTCCTTGCCGGAGAAGGAGCCGCCGCCGCGGCGGGCCATGCCGCCGTAGGTGTCGATGATGATCTTGCGGCCGGTCAGACCGGCGTCGCCCATCGGGCCGCCGATCTCGAAGCGGCCGGTCCGGTTGACCAGCAGGCGGTAGCTGTCGGTCTCCAGCTTGATGCCGTCCAGGGCGAGCTGCGCCAGGACGTGCTCGACGACGTGTTCGCGAATGTCCGGGGTGAGTAGCCCGTCGAGGTCGATGTCGCCCGAGTGTTGGGAGGAGACCACGACGGTGTCTGGGCGGACGGGGCGGCTGCCCAGGTACTCGATGGTGACCTGCGTCTTGCCGTCGGGCCGCAGGTACGGGACCGTTCCGTCATTGCGGACCTCCGACAGGCGACGTGAGAGGCGGTGCGCCAGCTCGATCGGCAGCGGCATCAGCGTAGGCGTCTCGTTGGTGACGTACCCGAACATCAGGCCCTGGTCGCCCGCGCCCTGCTTGCCGAGCTCGTCGGCCTCCTCCTCGCCGGCGGTGCGCGTCGAAGGTCGTGTCACTGATCTGGCCGGCGATCTTGTCCGGGTGCCCCTCGGTCACGGATTCCGAAGTGAAGAGGCGGCGGGACATGACTCTCTCCATGACGGTGGTGGGCGGGCGCATGCGGACGGGGCGCTGGGGGCACACGGCTGGGCTGCGGCGTGAAGACGGCAGGGCCTCTCCGTTCCGGGAGGGACCCTGCCGTCACGGGTACTCGGCAGGCGCCTGCGCCCGACGGGTCAGGCGATCTTCGTCGCGCTGAGGATCGCCTGGACGGGGATGACGTCCGGCGGCACGTCGGAGGCGTCCACGGTGATGGCCTTGGTCACCTTGAACCCGCACTCCTCCAGCCAGCTCTGGTAGACCGACAGCTTCTGCGGTCCGCCCTGTCCCATGGCGCAGCCGATGAAGAAAGCCGGGAAGAAGTCGACGTTGTAGTTGTCGGTGTCGGTGATGTCCTCGGGGTAGACAGGCACCATGATGTGGACCTCTCCGCCCACCTCCAGCGCCTTGTGGACACCCTCGAGGATCTTGTAGAAGTCGTCCTTGTCGAACATGTCGAGGAAGTGCTTGATCAGGACGACGTCGAAGCCTGCGGGAATCACCTCGAAGACGTTGCCGCCGATGAAGGAGCAGTGCTCCTCGACGCCGTGGGCCTTGAAGTTCGCCAGGCACTCGCCCTGCTTCTCCGGAAGGTCGAAGGTCGTCACCCGCATCCCGGGAGAGCCCTTGTGCTGGTAGGTGTGGATCGCACCGAAACCGGTGTTCCCGGCGAGGTCCAGGACCTGGGCGCCGGCCGGGATGTCGACGTTGTCGAAGAACCACGGGTCGATGTTGGTGGTGACGTCGTTCATCAGCGTCGCCCAGGACTCGCGCAGGTCCTTGTGATCGGCCACGGCGCCGTACAGGGTTCCCTCCGACACCCCGTAGAGCTCCTTCAGACCGACGAGCGTGCCGGTGCGCATGCTCTCGGTGAGGTAGAACAGCTGGCGGAGCGCCACTACCTTGATCATGTTCATGTACCGCAGCGCGCGGCGGAGGTCGGCCTCGCCGAGCTCTGCGAGCGCGTCGAGGGAGTAGGCGCCCGAAGCCTCGTCATAGGCGACGAAGCGCTCCTTGACCAGCAGGAACAGCAGCTGCTCCACGGCGTCCGCCTTGGCGCCGACGGCGTCGCCGAGCTGGGCCGCCGTCAGGCCCGGATTCTCCCGAAGCCGGTCGATGATGCCCAGCTCGAAGCAGGACACCAGATTCATGAAGCGCGAGGGGCCCACCATGTATTCGCGGAACCGCGCGAGTGTGGCCTCGGATGTCATTGCATGATCCCTTTCGTATGGGTGGTGCAGTCGCCGGCGGCTGTCGTTCTCCTCAATTCCGCGGTCGGTCCCGAGAGTCGTGCGCCGGGACCGGCGCGTGCCGCCGGACGAGGTTCAGGCCGCGTCCCCCAGTTGCGCCTCGAGGATGCGGGACAGCGCGAGTCGCTGGACCTTGAGCGTGGCGGTCCGCGGCAGCTCGGCCTGGAGAATCTGGACCGGGTCGGCCAGTTGGGGGAACTCGGCGACGGCCGCGCGCCAGCGGTCCCGGTCCAGCGGCGCGTCATCCACGGTGCAGATCACCGGGATCGCCTCGGACTTGGAGCCCTGCACCAGGACGAGCTCACTCAGCTCCTCCAGCCTGCTCAGCACGAGGTCCTCGACCTCAAGGGAGCTGCGCACCCCGGGGATCATGTCGATCTCGCGGTCGAGCATGTGCAGGCAGCCGAGCTTGGTGCGGTAGCCGACATCGCCGGTGCGCCACCAGGCGCCGCGCCGGTTGGAGTCGTAGCGCTCCTGCTCGGCGAAGTAGGTCTTCGCCAGGCCCGGCCACGAGACCTCGATGAAGCCGGGGTTCTTCCCGGACGGCTTCGTTCCGTTCCGGCTCACCACGCGGACTTTCGCCGCGCCGTTCGGCATCGCCCAGCCGACGCAGCGTCCGTTCGCCTTGTGGGCGGAGTTGCGGAAGTAGGCGCGGCCGACGGCTGGGCCGACCTCGCTCTGCCCGTAGATCTGGAAGAACAGGGCCCCACGCCGCTCGGATGCCTTCAGCAGCCGGCTCATCGTCCGGGGGTGGATCGCATCGAAGGTGCTGCTGAAGTACTTCACCGACGCGAAGGGCTTGCGCGGGTCCTCGGTGAGTTCCTCCCACTCCATAAGCGAGTTGGGCAGCGCCTCGACGAACCCCGGCCGGTTCTGGACGAGCTGCTCGGCGACCACCGCAGGGGCGGTCTCGTTCATGAGCAGGACCGGCAGCTCCTTCAGGAGCGCCAGGGACATCGCCGCGACCATCCGGGAATGCACGAAGGGGACGTGGATCGCGACGGTCTCCTTCTTCCGCATCAGGGAGAGCAGTCGCCACTGCGGCTTGAGGCGGATGCCCTGGGTGCGTGCCGTGTGCACGACCAGTTTGGGAAGGCCGGTGGTGCCGGAGGTGTGGGTGATCACGGCGGCCTCGTCGATAGGCCGGAGGACCGGCTCGACCCGCGGCGCGCCGGCGAACTCGGCGAGCGACCGCGTCCCCGGCCGGTCGCCGGCCGCGATGATCACTCTCTTGGTGAGGTCAGCCAGCGGCACCTCGGCCATGAGGTCGAGCTTGCGTCCGTCGGTGAGCAGGGTCGGCTGGTCCACCCGCTTGATCAGCGCGCCGACGGTCGCGGCGTCCAGGGCCGGTGAGAGGTTCACGGGAACCGCCCCGATGCGGGCCGTGGCGGCGGCGAGCATCCAGATGTCGGCGTTGGCGGTCTTGTAGAGCACGACGCGCTCGTCGGGCCGGATGCCCGCCGCCCACAGGCGGGCCGCCAGGTCGTCCACGTGTTCGGCGTACTGAGACACGGTCAGGCGTCGTCCCGCCTCGGGGAAGACGTCCAGATCGTGGTCGAGGGTGATCGGCGTCGACCCGTTCACAGCCGCGGCCATCTCCGGCAGCAGGCCGATGTGCAGACCACGCTTCTGTATCGACTTGTAGGCTGTGGAAGCCTTCACCGGGACTGTCTCCTTTGCGGTGTTCGATGGGCGTGCGGGCTTGGTTCGGTGACCGTGCGTCAGGGCCGCGGCTCTCGGCCGTTTCCGGCGTAGGGGCGGCGAAGGCAGGAGCGTGCAGGTGACTCGGCAGGCTGCGCCCGGCTCGACGCGCGATCGCCAAGCCCCGGCGCGGGCTCAGAGGAGTGGGGGCCGAAGCGGCCCCGCAATGGAGCGCGGCCCCGGCTAGGAGGACCACGTTCACGGCGATCGACCGCGTCTCGGCCCGGTGGAAGTGCGTCAGGGCCGCGCCGATCATCTGGACGACCAGCCCCGTAGCGGCCAACGGCACCAGGACCGGCGCGATGTCGAGCGCACCGGGCAGGACTAGACCCACCGTGGCCAGGGTCTCGAGGGCTCCGATGGCTTTGACGGCCCCGTCGCCGAAGTCCTCGACTCGTCCCCGTCCGCAAGCGGCCAGCTTCTCCCCCGGTTGGAAGAGCCTCATCGCGCCGCAGGCTGAGGGGTTCGGCCGGGAGTTGCGCGCGGGCTCTCAGACTGCGGAGCGGCCGGCCTTGAGCGCCGCCGCGACCTCCACGACGCGTCGGGCCTGGTGACCCGCCGCCTGCAGGGATACCTCGCCGGGCGGACCGTCGGCGGCCACGTGGGAGGCGCCGTAGGGGTTGCCCGCCTTCATCTGGATCGGGTCGGTGTAGCCGGGGGGCACCATGATGCCGCCCCAGTGGTAGAAGACGTTGCCGAGCGCCAGCAAGGTGGCCTCCTGACCGCCGTGGGCGGTGCCCGAGGAGGTGAAGGCCGAACACACCTTGTCGGCGAGCTTGCCCTGCTGCCACAGCCGACCGGCCGTGTCGATGAACGCCTTGAGCTGGGCCGCCGGGGTGCCGAAGCGGGTGGGGGTGCCGAACAACAGCGCGTCGGACCAGTCCAGATCGTCGAGGGTGGCCTCGGCGACGTCGGCGGTCTCCTGGAGGTGCCGACCCCAGGCCTCGTTGGCGCTTATCGCTTGCGGCGGGGCCGTCTCGGCGACGCGGCGCAGTCGCACGTTGGCGCCGGCCTTCTCTGCGCTCTCGGCGGCGGCGTGCGCCAGGGCGTGAACAGTACCGGTCGAGCTGTAGTAGATGACTGCGACGTTGACGGGATCCATGGTCCGTTTCCTTCTGTCGACCGTTCTGCCCCGGTCGTGACGCTGATGCGACTGGAACGTGAAGCAGGCCCCGCCGTGCGACGCTGCGACGGCGTAGACGAATTGACGATCGTCGGTACCGTACGGAGCGTGCCTGGAGGACTGCTCGACTCCCGGTTGAATGAGGACGTGGAGCGTGGTCGGATCCGGCGAGGCGTCGACCGAAAGCAGACAGCTGTCGATGCCCCGCTAACGGGCGATTATCAAGGTGGCGGGCGCCGCGTCATGAAACGTGATGTCCTCGAAGCCCGCCTGGGTGAGCCACGCGTGGTACTGGTCCCGCGTCCAGGTCCCGCCCTGGTTGCTCTTGAGCAGCATCTCGGAGGCGAAGATGAGCGCGAAGGGCGGGCCGCTGCGGTCGCCGTCGACGACGTAGTCGCAGACGACGAGCGCGCCACCGGGCTTGAGGGCCTCCCGGAGCCGGGTGAAGGCCTCGACGTTCCCGTCCGCCCCTTCCTGGTGGGCGACGTGGGAGTACAGCGCGAGATCGTAGGCGGCGGTGCCGAAGTCAGTGGTGTGGAAATCGCCGTCGATGCAGGTGAACCGGTCGGCCACGCCACGCTCCGCCACCAGCTTGCCTGCGATCGCGTTGACCGGTGCCCAGTCGAGCTGGGTCGAGCGGGCGGCGGGGTTGCGCTCCAGCCAGATGGCCGAGTAGATGCCCGAGCCGCCACCGACGTCGAGGATCGAAATCTCCCCTGCCTCCGCCAGGCCCAGTAGGTCGGCGGCGATCACCGCCGCGGGGACCGACTGCGCGGCGATGGCCGGGACCACCCGCTCCCAGTGGGGGTTGTCGGCCACCTCTGTCGCCGCGCCCACGCCCGGCCCGCCGGCGCGGACCACGTCGGGCAGTACCTGCAGGCCGGCCATTTGGTTCAGCTTCAGCTGGGCGAGGCTGCTCAGAGAGGACGGCTTGCCCTCGACCAGGAAGGCAGAGGCCTCGGCGCCGTTGCGGTAGCGACCGTCGTCCAGCTCGACCAGGCCCAGGCTGACGAGTCCGTCGAGCAGCGTCTGGGTGCCGCGCTCGGAGATCCTGGCCGCGACGGCAAGCCGGGAGACGGTATCCGCGCCAGCCTCGAGGTGGGTGAAGAGTGAGTGCGTCGCCGCCGCACCGATGATGCCGGTGGCCCAGTAGCCGTTGATGAGCCGCAAGACGCCGTCCGGCGTCAGTTGCCTGTTCATCAAGCTGGTCCCAGGCTCCGCGTGGACGACGCGTTGGTACGGAGCGCGGGGCGCAGGACGTCCACGACCCGTTCGACCTGGTCCATGCTCAGCTCCGCGTGCATGGGGATGGCGAGATTGCGCTGGAAGAGGTCCGCCGATACCGGGCACACCTGCTTGGACTCGAACACCGGCTGGACGTGACTCGCCCATGTGCCGTGCGCGCAGCCGATGCCCTGGGCGCGCAGCTTGGTGGCGAGCCCCTCACGGTCCACGCTCGGATCCAGCGTCACCATGTAGGTCTGCCAGGCGTGGGTGCGGTCCTCAGGCACGTGCGGCACCGTGAGGAGCTCCTCGTCGGCAAGCAGCTCCGCATAGCGCGCTGCGACCGCGCGTCGGCGCTCCAGCAGCTGGTCGATTCGGCCCAGCTGCACCTGCATGATCGCCGCGGCGATGTCGGACAGCTTGTAGTTGTAACCGACCTCGGTGAACTCCGAGATCGGCAGGCCGACGACCTGCGCCATGTCGAAGATGCTGCCGATGCCGAAGGACGCCAGCAGCCGGGCGTGGTGCGCGATCGCCGGGTCGGTGGCGATCAGCGCGCCACCCTCGCCGCTTGAGGCCCCCTTGCGCCCGTGGAAGGACAGGCAGCCCACCTCTGCCAAGGAGCCCGCCTCGCGTCCCTGGTAGGTCGCGCCGACCGCGCAGGCGGCGTCTTCGACGACGAAGAGGCCGTGGCGATCCGCGAGCGCCTGCAGTTCCGTGTAGTCGGCCGGCAGGCCGACAGTGTCCACGGCGATGATGCCGACGGTACGCGGACCGATCAGGTCCGCCACCGCCTGCGGGTCCACGGTGCCGGTGTCGGCCCGCACGTCGGCGAAGACCGGCACACCTTCGACGTACCGCACCGCCTGGCCTGGGGCCGGGAACGAGTAGTCGGCGACGATCACTTCGTCGCCTGGCTTGACGCCCAGCGTGAGCATCGCCAGGTGGAGTGCGGCGCCGCAGTTGCTCACCGCGACGGCGTCACCCGCCCCGTAACGCTCAGTCAGCATGCTTTCCAGCGCCTTGCCGCGCGGGCCCTGGCCGGCCGGCCATCCGGAGGCGAATACCTCGGCGACGGCCGCGAGCTCCTGCTCACCCAGACTCGCGTGGACCATCGAAATCGCGTCCATCGTGGTCATCTCCCTCTACGCTCCCTTTGCTGTCGCCGACTGCGGATTCAGGCGCGCGGGTGGATCGAAGCGAAGCGGCGTCAGCTGGCTGACGTCGTAACGCCGGCGCATCCGCTCCACCGCGGCGGGGTCCACCGTCTCGCCGGCTGCCCAGATCTCCGCGATCTCCTCGAAGTAGTACTCGTGATCGGGCGACGGGTAGCACTGGAAGAGCATGCGCGCCGGCTTCTCCGTGGCGTTCCTGAACGCGTGCGGAGTACCGGGGGGGATGAACATGCAGCTGCCCTCAGCCGCGCGGATCACTCGATCTCCGCTGGGGGACTCCCAGTCGTGCCAGGCCTCGTCCGTGCGCTCGGTCGGCTCGAACCCCAGCAGGTCCAGCTCCCCCTCCAGGACGTAGAAGAACTCCTGCGAGTGGTCGTGGACGTGCGCACCGACGTCGAAACCGGGCGGAACGAGCACCTCGAAGATCGATATCGAGGAGCCGTGCGCCTGGGTGGCCTTGAAGGTCACTTCCTGCGCTCGGGTGACCAGTTTTCGCCCCTGGCCCGGTGGGAGGATGAGGCCGCTCATGCGATCAGCTTCCTTCTGTCTCAGTCCAGGTTCCGCGGTGCGTCGTCGGCCCACCGGCCCAGTGCCATCTCGGCGGTGATACCGGGGCCGAAGCCGGCGATCAGACCGGTGGCGTCGGGCATCGGGGTGTCCTCCTCGAACAGCCGGCGTGCCGCGTCGAGCACGACCGCGCTGGCGATGTTGCCGTGCTCGCTCAGGGTCGCCCAGCTGTGGCGGAACACCTTGCGGTCGACGTCGAGGAATTTGGCGAGGTCGTCCAGGATGCGCGGGCCACCGGCATGGACGAGGTAGAAGTCGAGGTTGCCGATGTCCCAGCCGTGGTTCGTGGAGAAGTCGCGCAGCACCGGGGCCAGCGGCTCCATCGTCCCGGGCACCCGACGGTCCAGCCGGAAGTGGAAGCCGGTGTCGCGGACCTCGTAGGAGATCCAGTCCTCGGTGTTCGGGATCAGGTAGGAGGAGTTGCGCTCCAGCTCGATGCCGATGCCGCCGTTGCCGCGCACGACGGCGGCGGCGACCGCGTCACCGAACAGCCCGTCGGACAGCAGCGAACCGATGTCGTCCTCGTCGGGCTGGTAGCACAGCGAGCACAGCTCGCACGAGACGATCAGGACGTTGCTGCCCGGGTGGGCCAGGCAGAAGTCGTGGGCGCGGTTGATCGCCGCACCGCCCGCCGCGCACCCAAGCTGCGCGATCGGGATCTGCCGGGTGTCGGACCGCAGCCCCATCTTGTTGATCAGCCACGCGGTCAGCGACGGCATCAGGAAGCCGGTGCACGATACGTAGATGATCGCGTCGATTTCCTGGGGCGTCACATCGGCGTTGCCCAGAGCCTTCTCGATGACCTCGGGGCAGCGCTTCTTCGACTCGAGCTCGTAGATGCGATTGCGCTCCTCCAGCCCCGGGTGGCGGAGGGTCTTCTCGATGGGCTGCACGATGTGGCGCTTCTGCACCCCCGTGTTCCGGATCAGCCGAAGCGCGAGCGGGAGCTGCGGCTTGCCGACATGCACCCGTTCCGCGAATTCCAGAGTCTCTTCCATCGTGATGATGTATTCCGGCACGCTCACCGAGGGCTTGCACAGCCTTGGCATATCTGGAATCTACTTTCTGTAGATGCTACGTGTCTGCTCAGGTCCTGGTACGACGAGGGATTGATCGGTTCGTCGGTCTGTCCGCGCGCGGCGAGCACGGGTGGATCCCGGGCCCGCTGCCGCCTGCGGGCACGCCAAAACGGCGCCGGCCCGGTAGGGCCGGCGCCGTGCCAGTACTGGCCTGGGCGTCGATCTCAGAGGGTGAGGCGGAGCCGCCGGCGGCGAGGTCACGTCAGAACGCCCTCGTACGGGGTGATTCGCCGACGTGCGGCCGGAAGCTGTCCGCCACGAAGGTCGCCTGACGGGCCGGCGGTTCAGCACTCGATCCACTGCCTGGAACTGTTTTTGGGCAGGATCGTTGTGCTGAAATCGTGACACGGATGGCGCCTCCGCGCCAAGAGTGGATCGGAGTGACCTGGATCACTCCGCGGTGCCATTCGGTTCGGGAGCCTGACGATGGATCAGTCGTCTTCGCACGTGGGCGACAGAGGGGTGTCGGGCTCGGAAGCAGCACCGGAGCTCCCGGCGGGCCTGGGGCGGCTCCGAGTCGGCAGGCGGCGGGAACGCGTCGAGGTCCCGCGCGGCAGGCGTGCGCAGGACCACCGTTGTCCGAGTGCTCCTGACTCCCGCCTGTGGGCGGCGCGGGCCGGCGCTCAGTCGATCCCGCGGACGATGGTGCGGTAGTCCTCGTCCTCGTCCGCCCCGGCCAGCAGCAGCGGCGGCGCCCCGTCCACCGTGGCGGCGTCGAACACGGCCAGCGCGTTGGCGCGAAACTCTTGCCAGTCGTCGAACATCGGTGTCTCCTCCGGGGTGTGACACCCCGTCATCTCGGTATCACGGTGGCGTGAGCCGCCGACGCGGAGCGACGCGGGGCAGTTCCTCCCCGTCGAGCGCGGTCAGGGCGTCGGCGACGGTCACCGTCTCGGCGGCGGTGGGGAGGTAGCACAGCAGTCGGGCGCATTGGTCGGCCAGCAGAGCCGCGTCGGCATCGGAGATCCGGGACCGGTCGTGCAGCAGGGTGAGGGTCACCAAGCCGTCGGCGCCCCGACGAACTCGCAGGGTGAGCGGGAGGGAGCCGTGCGCGCCGCTTGCGTGCTCGAGCTCCACTCCGACACCGACGTCGGCGAGCTCGGCACGCAGACCGGCGAGCGGGCGCGGGACGCTCTCCAGGGCGACCAGACTGTCCAACAGTCGTCCGTCCGGCGGCCGGCCGGTCCACTCGCCGATCTGCTCGAGGGGGACCCATTCGTAGGCGGCCAGGTCGAGCGCCCGGTCCCGCAGCACGGCCAGCAGCCGGTCCAGCCTCTGGGCAGGGTCGACCCGCACCACCATCGGCAGGGAGTTGCGCATCGGCCCCAGCAGGCCCTCGGCGTAGTCCAGAGCGATCCCGCGACCCGAGACGGTGACGCCGAAGCCCACCAGCCCGCTCCCCCGCAGGCCCGCCGCGCGGTACAGCAGCAGCGCCCATACGGCCTGCAGCACGCTGGAGTCGGGCATGGCCCGGACCGCGGCCCACTGCGCGGCCGCCCGGGCCTCGGCGTCAGTCAGCCGCACCTCGAGGCAGCCGTACCCGCTCTGCAGGGTGTCCGGACCCGGCTGTGCGGGCAGCAGGGCGAGGGGGCCGTCGGGCACCGCCCGGGTCCAGAAGTCCCGCGCCGGGTCCGTGTCCTGTCGCTCCAGCCAGCGCAGCCAGTCGCGGATGTCGGGCCGGCGCTCGCCGCCGGGCAGGAGGCCGCCCGCAAGGTAGGCGCGACAGAGCCGCTCCAGGAGCCGGGAGACGCTCCAGGCGTCCAGCAGCGCGTGGTGGAAGGTGACGAGCACGCGGCGAGGGGCCGCCGGGTGCGCGCCGTCCCCGTCGGGGTCGATCAGGGTCATCCGCAGCGGGCAGGGGCGTCGCAGGTCGAACCCGCGCAACCGGTCCTGCTCTCGCAGATCATCCCAGTCGATGGTCCCCGCCGGGTGCCGGGCCACCTCGGCGCGGGCGCGGTCGTGGACGACGAGGTGCGGCGGCTCCCCGGCGAAGGCGGACCGCAGCACGCTCTCGCGGTCGACGACCGACTGCCAGGCCGCGGTGAAGCGCTGGACGTCCAACGGCCCGTACCAGCACCAGGTGAACTGTTCGATGTGCCGCCCGCTGGTCGGGTGCGCGAGGGAGTCGAGGAGCGAGTCGTAGCGCGGCCAGGTCGCCGGGACGGGCAGTCGGCTGCCGCGATCCAGGCTGGCGCCGGGGCCGGTGCGCCGGGGCACTGCGCGCGGGTTCCTCTGGCTCGCCATGGGCTCCTCCTCCCTTCGGATCGGTAGCGGCATGCCCGTGAGCACGGTGCTCCCGACCGAGGGGTGGAGCAACCCGCTGACCGCGTCGTGACGGCATCCTGACAGCGTCTCGGGTGCGGCCGGCCGACGCCGGAGGGAGTCGCAGGCGGACCGCAGTCCGAGCAAGCCTCGCCGGATCGCCACGCGACGGCCGCCCAGGAGGATCCGGCGCACCACTCGCCGCCATGGTTCGACGCCCGCGGTCGGCTCGCGAGGAAACAGACTCATAGGACACGCACCGCGCTCGTGGCGGACCGCACGGCCTGGTCCAGCACCAGGCGGCCGAACCGGCTGAGCTCCTCGCGCATGTGCTCGGCAGCCTCCGCCAGGCCGGCGCTCTCGCCCAAGTGAGGCGTGATGGCCTCCTCGTCCAGCAGCGCTTGGTGTCGGCTGACGAGGTTGACGCCGGACTCGTCGGGCTCGATCGACACCTCGCCGGTGTACGCAGCCAGCAGCGGGAGGGTCTCAGTGTGCTTGTAGACGATCAGGCCGGCCCCAGGGAAGCAGATCCTGACGGACTTGGTGCGTCGAGCGCTGCCGTCGGCGGCCAGGCTGCCGATCGACATGACCTGGACGCCCGGGGTGTCCTCCGACACCTCCAACGTCCTCACATGCGGCAGTTCACCAGGCCAGGCCTCGGCCCGGTGCAGGAAGTCGAGAAGCAGCTCGGCGGGGGCCTTGACATGCACGGCCTCCTCGACGCGCAGGGTGAGGCGATCCAACCGCGCCCAGCGCTCGGCGAGCCAGACCAGCCGGTCGAGCTGGGCACGCTTGCCGGCGTGGGTGATCCGGTGCACCCTGGCCACGTCGTCCGGCGCGTCGCCGCCGACGACGAAGGCGCACTCCAGAGTGACCTTGGAGCCGTCGCCGAGCGGCTCCACCGTCCACAGGCCGGTCATCGACTCCAGCGGCTCGGCCGGCACGTCCTGCCGGAACTCCACGCATCGCCGCCCGGCGTCCAGGCGTCTGCTGGACACCCATGACGCGACCGTGTCGCCCACGACGGCCCAGATGCGCAGCCGCTCCCGGGTCCCGTCGAAGTCCAGCTGCTCCACGTGGACGAAGGACGGAAAGAGCAGGGGCCAACGGGACACGTCGGCGATCAGGGCGTACAGCACGCCGGGCGGCGCCGCGGCGGTTGCTTCGCAGACCACACGGTGCACTCGCGCATCCGGCATCATCCGCGCATCCTCCGTCTTCGAACCTTCTCCGCCGCACCCCGTTCCCGCCGCAGCCGCTGCCGCTGCCGGCAGCCATCCCTCGACCATGACCGGGACCGCTCGAACCGGGCTCGCGCCCCGCTCGGGCAAAGCGCGCTCCACCGGGCTCCGACACGGGCTCGAGCGCGACGGCGGACGGTCGCGTCGGAGGTATTGAGCGATGACGGTGTTTCGGCCGGTCAGGTCTCTACGCGGCCTGCTCCGCTGTGCGGCGCGTGATCTGTGGAACCGCCTGGTCTTCTACGGGATGCTGCACGCCCTCGGAGACCCTTATGCCGCCGCGTGCGTGGCGACCTGGGAGCGGCCTTTGGACGAGCCTCCCCCCGGCCACCCGGAGCGGCTGACCGGTCTGCCGCTGACCGCGCTGGAACTCCGACTGGTCCGCGAGATGAGCGAGGTGGGGGCAGAAGGCGACGGACCCGACCTGGACCGGTACCGCTGATCCCGAGGCGGTCTCGTCGGAGGGGGTCTGCCGGGCCTCGGGCAGATGTCCGTTACCGGAAGTCGGCCGGAACGACCGGGACTTCATGCCTCAGCCCTTCAGGCTGACGGCGGGCGCGCCCTTCTCGTCCGCACTCGGGAGAGGGGCGGCGTCTACCTCGTGCGGCTTCCGCACCAGCGCCAGGACCATCATGCTCGCCGCCAGCGCGGTGAGGGCCGCCGTGAGGAAGACCGGATGCAGACCCGCCGCGTAGGCCCTGCGCGTCACGGAGCCGTGAACGCTCTGCTCGAAGATGGTGCCGAGGACCGCGATGCCGACGGCGTAGCCGAGTTGGCGGGCGGTGTTGAGGGCGCCGGAGGCCATCCCCATACGCCGCGGGGCGACAGCGGCGAGTGCGGTCGCCATCATCGTCGGGGTGGACATGCCGACGCCGACACCGGTGACCATCAGACCTGGAAGCAGCGCGGACCAGCCGGACGTCGCGGAGACCGGTTCGAGCAGGAGCGTGCCCAGACCGATGAGGCCCAGGCCGGTGCCCAGCAGGAGCTGCGGGGCAACCCGCTGCCGGAAGCGGTTGGTGGTCGTGGCGACGACGAAGGCCGTCGCAGCCAGTGGGGCGACGGCCAGGCCCGCGTAGAGCGGCGAGAGGTGCAGTGCCTGCTGGAGCCAGAGCGAGGTGTAGGTGAGCTCGGCGAAAGCGGCCGCGCTCAGCAGCATCGCGGCCGCGAGGAGGGCGCTGAAGCTCCGGTTGCGCAGCATCGTGAGGTCCAGCAGGGGGTGCTCGAGCCGCAACTCCAGCACGATGAAGGCGGCGAGAGCGAGCGCGGCCAGAACGAGGGGCACCAGCACGGTCGGGCTGCCCCAGCCGCGTGCGCCGCTCTCGATCAGCCCGTAGGTCAGCGCGCCCGCGAACGCGGTGAACAGCAGCGCCCCACCGGTGTCGATGCGCCCCTCGGGCGCGTGTGGGCGCGGCAGCGCGAGGCGACGGTTCAACGTCATCGCGAGCGCGACGGCCGCGACGGGCAGGTTGATCAGGAAGATGGACCGCCACCCGAGCTGGTCGGTCAGCAGGCCGCCGAGGACCGGGCCGACGGCCGAGGCCGCGCCGTTGACCGCGCCCCACACGCCGAAGGCGGTGCCGCGGTCGCGGCCCTGGTAGGCGGCGGCGATCAGCGCGGTCGTCGAGGTCATGATCGCCGCCCCGCCGACGCCCTGGACTGCGCGGGCCGCGATCAGCGTGGCCCCGTTCGGGGCGAGGGCGCAGGCCAGGGAGGCCGCGGCGAAGAGCAGGAGACCGGAGATGTACAGCCGGCGGTGCCCGAGGCGGTCGCCGAACGAGCCGCAGACCATCAGCATCGCGGCCAGGGTCAGGGTGTAGACGTCCACGACCCACTGCATGGCGGTGAAGGACGAGCGCAGGTCGGCGGACATGTCCGACAGCGCCACGTTCACGATGCTGACATCGACGAGCAGCATGAATGCGCCGAGGGAGACGGCTGCCAGCGGTATCCATTTGCGCACAGTGACTCCGGATTACGGTCGGTTGGAGGGATTTTGAGGGCGCGGTCATCAATCAGAGTGCACGTCAGCGCCTCGGATTCACTCGAACGTCAACTGATTGGGCCCGTGAGCTGGGGCGCTCGTGCCGAGGGCCGTGCGCTCGTGCCCGGATGCGCCGGTGCGCTCAAGCGGTACTGGACCACTTCTGTAGGGCGACGGCGAACAGTGACCGGAGACCAGAGGAGCGAACATGAGCGAGGCGCACGTCGCAGGCCCCGCGCTGCGGATCGAACGCGGGCACGCCGACGACGAGGAGCTGGCTGCGGTGACCACCGTCTTGTGGGCGGTGCTGGCCAGGCGGGACGAGCAGCAGAACGACGAGAATGCGCCCGGGGTGCCGAAGTGGCGGCCGGAGAACCCCGTGGGGGCCTACCGCTCCCCGTACAGCTGGCACGGGGGGCTGTCGCAGCCTGTGGCAGAGCCTGGCCTGGCCGCGTGACCCTCCTCGTCCGAATCCCCTGCACCAGCGATCCCGGCCCTGCCCTGAGGGAGGAAAGCACCGTGACGGCCCCGAATGAAACGTCCCAAGCCCTGTTGGAGCCCGCAGACGCGCGTGGTCGCGTGGCGGAGCTGCACGGCATCCGGGCGGAGGCACTGGCCGGACCGAGCCGGAATGCGACCGAGGCGCAGTACGCCAAGGGCAAGCTGACCGCGCGTGACCGGATCGAGCTGCTGCTCGACCCCGGGTCGTTCACCGAGGTCGGGCAGCTGCGGCGGCACCAGGCGACCGGGTTCGGCCTGGAGGAGAAGCGGCCGTACACGGATGGCGTGGTCACCGGCTGGGGAACGGTGGAGGGTCGCACCGTCTTCGTCTACGCGCATGACTTCCGGATCTTCGGCGGCGCGCTGGGCGAGGCCCACGCGCAGAAGATCCACAAGATCATGGACAAGGCGATCGCGGCGGGGGCGCCGCTGGTGTCGCTGAACGACGGCGCCGGCGCCCGTATCCAGGAGGGAGTGAGCGCCCTCGCGGGCTACGGCGGGATCTTCCGGCGCAACACCCTGGCGTCGGGGGTCATCCCGCAGATCTCGGTGATGCTCGGTCCATGCGCGGGCGGTGCTGCCTACAGCCCCGCGCTGACAGACTTCGTCTTCATGGTCCGCGACACCTCGCAGATGTTCATCACCGGCCCGGACGTGGTCAAGGCGGTCACCGGCGAGGAGATCACGCAGAACGGGCTGGGCGGCGCGGACGCCCATGCGGAGAGGTCCGGCGTTGCGCACTTCGTCTACGACGACGAGGAGACCTGCCTGGCCGAGGTGCGCTACCTGCTGTCGATGCTGCCTCAGAACAACCGCGAGCACCCGCCGTACGTCCCACCCACCGACTCCCCCACCCGGCGGTCCGAGGCGCTGCTGGACCTGGTGCCGGCCGACGGGGGCCGCCCGTACGACATGACCGCGGTGATCGAGCAGATCGTCGACGACGGCGAGTACCTCGAGGTGCACGAGCAGTGGGGACGCAACATCATCTGCGCCCTGACCCGGATCAACGGGCAGGTGGTGGGCATCGTCGCCAACCAGCCGCAGGTGCTGGCGGGCGTGCTGGACATCAAGGCGAGTGAGAAGGCCGCGCGCTTCATCCAGATGTGCGACGCCTTCAACATTCCGATCGTGACACTGCTGGACGTCCCCGGGTTCCTCCCGGGGGTGGATCAGGAACACGGCGGGATCATCCGCCACGGCGCCAAGTTGCTCTACGCGTACTGCAACGCGACCGTGCCGCGCATCTCCCTGGTACTGCGCAAGGCCTACGGCGGCGCGTACATCGTGATGGACTCCCAGTCCATCGGCGCCGACCTGACCTACGCCTGGCCGACCAACGAGGTCGCGGTGATGGGCGCCGAGGGCGCCGCCAACGTCATCTTCCGCCGGCAGATCGCCGCGGCCGACGACCCGGGGGTGATGCGGGCGCGCATGGTCAAGGAGTACAAGGCTGAACTGATGTACCCCTACTATGCGGCGGAGCGGGGGCTGATCGACGACGTCATCGACCCCGCCGACACCCGACAGGTGCTCATCCGCTCGCTCGGGATGCTGCGCTCCAAGCACGCCGAAACGCCCGCCAGGAAGCACGGCAACCCTCCGCAGTAGCAGCGCCCCTGGGAGCGCGGCCGCCCGCCCGTTCCCGTCGCCCGCTCCGTGCCCCTCCAGCGCGGCCGCTCCCCTGCGGCCGCGCTCTCGCGTTGTCCGGCGCCCGTCGACACCGACCGGGACGTTCAGCCGTATATCCCGGTTGAGCCGGGTATCCGAAACTCGGCCTGCCCTCGCGATTCGCGGTGGCCCTGCTGATTCGGACACCGCAGGCCGGGGTTGTTTTCGGCACAGGATTCATCGGCGGATCGCAGAGAGCCTGCGGTGCATTCCTCGAGGGCGCCCGAATTCCGACCTCCCCGGCCGCACACCGCCCTGACCTTCGAGTTCTCTCAACGGCTGCTTGAAGCGCCCTTGCGCCTGCATCCATGAAGAGTCCGGCCCTCCTCGACGTGCGGTGGTGTTTCGTGCGCATCGGCGCGGCGGGGGGGACTATACGAAGACTAATGGCCCGGAAATCGACTCAGCACCGAAGGCAGTCCGACAAGACGCGGAGGAAATCGTGAAAATAAAAGTCCTGGGTGCATTGAACGCGGAGGTCAACGGCCTTCCGGTCGTCCCGACCGCAGGGAAGCCCTGCCAGATCCTGGCTCTGCTCGCCCTGCACCCAGGGCGAATCGTCCCGGTCCCCACGCTGATGGAGGAACTCTGGGGCACCGAGCTGCCCAAGAGCGCGACGACCACGCTGCAGACGTACATCCTCCAGCTGCGCCGCAGGCTCGGCACCGCCCTCGGACCGGACGCTCCTGGCTCCGCCAAGGACGTGCTGGCCACCCGATACGGCGGCTACATGCTGCAGGTCCCCAGCGAGGCGGTCGACGCGTACCGGTTCGAGCGACTCGCGACCGAAGGACGCCAGGCGTTCGAGATCGGCGAGGACGAGCGCGCGGCCAGGCTGCTGCGTGAGGCGCTCGATCTGTGGCACGGGCCCGCGCTGGTGGACGTGGCGGTAGGGCCGGTACTCGAGATCGAGGTGCTGCGTCTGGAGCAGAGCCGTCTGGTCACCCACGAGAGACGCATCGACGCCGACCTCAGGCTCGGCCGACATCTCGAAGTGGTGGCCGAGCTCACTCATCTGATCGCCCACCACCCCCTTCACGAGGGGCTGTACTCGCAGGCAATGGTGGCGCTGTACCGGTCGGGCCGGCAGGCCGCCGCACTCAGCGTGTACCACCGGCTGCGCAAGCGGCTGATCGACGAGCTCGGCGTGGAACCCTCTCCTCAGCTGCAGCGGATGTACCAGGCCATGCTCTCCGTCGACTCGCGCCTGGACCTCGACTCCGCACCGCAGCGGACCTCGACGTTCGACCTGTACGCGGCATAACTGCCGGAAGCGGGGCGATCGGTCTGCCACGGCAGACCGATCGCCCCGCTTCATGAGCGCGACCACTGTCAGTTGAGACTGTACGCAGCGCCCGGCCACCAGTCGGGGCCCAGCATGGACCAGCTGCGGCCTGCGGGAGTGAGCCTGACACCCGTCGTGCCGTCGATCCCCTGCCGTAAACGGGCCAGCGCCAGCGACAGCATCGCCGTCATCCCGTACTTGTTGATCAGGGCGATCCGGTACTCCACGGTCTGCTCCGGCGAGCACAGCATCGCCTCGGCGGACCACTCCCGCCCGGCCAGATTCCCCCGGGCGTCACACACGCCGACCACGACTCGGCGGCATCCGCGGACGCGGTCGGCCTCCGCGGAGCCGGTGCGCAGCACGATGCCCAGTGCGTCGCCGTCCGGCACCGCCCTGAAGATCCGCCGCCACGGGGTGCCGTCGGGCGCATAGGTGGTCAGCAGCACGTACTTGCCCTCGGGGACCTTCCGCGACGAGACCTGCGGTGCGACAGACCGCCGGTTCACTGGTGGCCGTGGTCGCCGGTGAGTTCGGCCTGCTCCGCGAAGGTGGGTTTGGCGATCTGGGACCCTTCGCCGAAGTAGCCCTCGGAGAGCTTCACCCGCAGCTTCTCGCTGGCCGGCACCTTGCGCTTGACGCCGTTCTCGTCCACCGCGGGCGGCAGTTCGGCCGGGCTGAACTGCTCGTGTGCGGTCAGGGTGTACAGGGCTTCCTGCGGGAGCTGCTCGTGGATCTCGACGTACTCTCCGTGGGGCAGGCGCTTGATCGTGCCGGTCTCGCGGCCGTGCAGGACCTTGTCGCGGTCGCTGCGCTGCAGGCCCATGCACCAACGCTTGGTGATGATGAAGGTCACCACCGGGCCGACGAAGAAGAGGATCCGCCAGGTCCAGGTGATCGCGTTGATGGACAGGTGCAGACGCGTGGCGAACAGGTCGTTTCCGCCCGCCGCCAGCAGAATCAGATATTCGGTGAGCCAGGCGACGCCCAGACCTGTGCGGACCGGACGGTTGCGCGGTCGGTCCAGGATGTGGTGCTCACGCTTGTCGCGGGTGAGCCAACTCTCGAAGTAGGGGTAGAACCCGATGACGACCAGCATCACGCCGAAGACGGTCAGCGGGATGAGGACGCCCATTTCCAGGGTGTGTCCCCAAGCGCGGATCTCCCAGCCGGGCATGATGCGGATCAGGCCCTCGGCGAAGCCCATGTACCAGTCCGGCTGGGCGTCCGCGGACACCTGGTCGGGGCGGTACGGGCCGTAGGTCCAGATCGGGTTGACCGAGGCGATCGCCGAGACGAAGGCGATGACACCGAAGATGAGGAAGAAGAAACCCGTGGCCTTGGCCAGGTACACCGGCATGAAGGGCATGCCCACGACGTTGTTCTCGGTGCGGGCGGGGCCGGGGAACTGTGTGTGCTTGAGATACCAGGCGTAGCTGAAGTGGATCACCACCGCGAGCACCATGAGGGCCGGGAACAGCAGCACGTGGATCGAGTAGAGGCGCGGAATGATGTCGTGGCCCGGGTACTCGCCCCCGAACAGGAACATCGTGATGTACGTGCCGACGACCGGTGTCGCGAGCAGTGCGCCCTCGAGGAAGCGGATACCCGTACCGGACAGCAGGTCGTCCGGCAGCGAGTAGCCCATGAAGCCCTCGAACATGCCGAGGACGAACAGGGAGAAGCCGAAGAGCCAGTTGACGTCGCGCGGCTTGCGGAACGCCCCCGTGAAGAAGACGCGCATCATGTGGGTGAGCATGCCGGCGACGAAGACGATCGCCGCCCAGTGGTGGATCTGACGGATCAGCAGACCGCCGCGTACGTCGAAGCTGATGTCCAGTGTCGACTTGTACGCCTCGGACATCCTGATGCCCTGCAGCGGGATGTACGAGCCGTGGTAGACGACCTCGCCCATGCTGGGGTTGAAGAACAGCGTCAGGTAGATACCCGTCAGGATGATGATGACGAAGCTGTAGAGGCAGATCTCACCCAGCATGAAGGACCAGTGGTCCGGGAAGATCTTCCGCAGCTGGCCCTTGGCCATGCTGTAGAGGCCGAGGCGGCCGTCGAGCCAGTCAACGGCCGCCTCCCCCTTGTTGGCCGGCCCGGATATCGCCACTCCACCCACCCCTGTCTCGTCGCTAGGGCTCCGGGGCAACAGCCCCAACATGATCTAACGTATCGCCAAAGTCTATGACCACATGGTCAGTCGGCGGCATCGGGGCTCCTCTTCGGCCTGGTCGGGCGCGTCGGCCGGCCGTGGTGGTCGCACTGGCCCGGCCACGGACCGAAGGGCGGAATCGCGCATGACCGGAACAGGAGGAAGTCCGTCGCGCGAGAGACCTCAGCCGGCATCAGCGACGGGCTGCTCCGCGGAGGGATTGTCCGGACCGGTGGAGAGCCATCCGTGCTCACACGCGCGAGCGCCCGCCTGGAACCTGCTGCGGGCCCCCAGCTGGCTCATCATGTCCGCGATCAGACGGCGGACGGTGCGGTCGGAGACCCCGAGCTTGCGACCGGCGCCCTCGTCCGTGTGGCCCTGGGCGAGCAGACGCAGCAGGGCGCGCTCCTGCTGCGTCAGTCCGTCCTTGTCCTTCACGTTGGCGGTGCCCAGCGGCCTGGCCGCGGCCCAGGTTTGATTGAAGAGCGCATACATGGCCGCGACTGCACCGGCGTTGTTCAGCACGGCGGCCCCCGTATGGGTGGCATCCGGATCGAGCGGAACCACCGCGGTCTCCCGGTCCACGATGATCATGCGCAGCGGAAGGGTCGCGACCGTCCGGACCTCGCCCCCGAGTCTGCTGAGCCAGCGGACGTGCGCGACGGTGCCGGGATCGTTCCGGACCGAGTCCAGGTAGATCGTCCGCATGGTGACGCCCCGGTCGAGTAGCTGCTTGTTGAGAGGACGGCTGGCGTTGCGGGCGTCCTCGGTGTGCGCACCGTCGGGCGCGAAGGTCAGCACCTCGTAACGAGTCTGCGAGGTGAGACGTTCGAGACCTTCGCGGATCGCGTCGATGCCGGTCAGTTCCTGGACGTCGGAGCGACGACTGCCCTGATAGCCGACGTGTTCCGCGAGGATGACGGCCAGCGCCGCCCGCCCCTGCTCGATCTGATGCTGACGGTTGAGCAGGTCCGCCTGCTGGCGTGCGAGAAGTGACTCCAGCCCGACCTCCGGCATGACCGGACGCAGCGTCAGCGGGTCTTCCCAGGACGGTCGGAGCAGAGCGAGGCGGGCGAGCTCGTTCAGTGCCTCACGGACGCGTTGTGGAGTCAGATCGAGGTACGCGGCCAGCTCATCCGGGCCGGCGTCAGGTCTACGCAGCATGGCCATGTACACCGACTCCGTGACGGGCTCCAAGCCGAAGGGCTCAAGCATCTCTGTCTCCACTGGACGCGGGCGGCCCACGGCCGCGATCTGTGTGCCGACGACAATCGTCGGCCGACAACGTGTGCCATCCTGGATCTTGCCATTGACTGCCGACCGTGGGTATTGCATTGATACGACTTAAATGAATGCGGTCGTTCCGAGTACACCGCGAGATCCAGCGCTCTGATCGTGTTCATGCTCGTCAGAGGCTGAGACAGCGTCTTTGTCCCCGGGCTGCGGGCAGTGTGGCAGGCAGGAGAACGTGACGAGTCGCCGACCGAAGTCGGGCGAGTCCTGCGGCCGGCGGGGCTGCGGCCGGCTGGTCGCGACGGATCGAGGCTGATGCCCGATCCGGCACGGGGTCGAATTGCCGCTTCGTCACGTCGGTGGAGACGTCAGGGCGCGCCGACGATCCGGGCGAGACGCGCGACAGGGCCTCTGGTGCGGTTCGTGGTCTTCGACGACCACGAACCGCACCACAGGCCCTGCCTTCCCACGCGAACCGGCCGGGGAGCGCCGACCGGTCCTACCTCTTCGGACCGGCCCCCATCGAGATGAGCTGGAGAGCGGGCTGCCGCTGAACACGCCTCTCCCTGACGGCTCGGTTCAGCGGGCGACGAGTCGCCCTCCTGTGCCCGCGCCGATCGCGCCCAACGTGTCCGGGCTCGAGAGGAGGATCGACCGTTGCAGTCGCCCGAGGGCGGCTGAGGGCTCCAGTCCCAGCTCCTCGATCAGGGTGGCGCGCAGCCGCTGATAGACGTTCAGGGCCTCCCCGCGACGGCCTGAGCGATGCAACGCCACCATGAACTGGCCGTGCAGGCTCTCGTGCATTCGGTAGCGGTTGACCAGGACTGTCAGCTCCGCCAGCAGTTCCCGGTGACGCCCCAGCCTCAGGTCTGCCTCGATGCGCTGATCGAGAGCGTAGAGCCGGGCCTCCTCCAGCCGTTTGACCTCCATGTCGATCTGAGTGCCGGCCTGGATGTCGCTCAGTACCATGCCGGTCCACAAGGAGAGCGCGTCGGCCAGTCGACGGGCGGCGCCCGTGTAGTCCTCGGCGTCCATGGCCCGGTAGCCAGCGCCGGCACGGCGCTCGAACTCCTGGTAGTCGATGTTCCCGCCGCGCGTCTCCAGGCGGTAACCACCGGGGAGGGTCACCAGGATGTCCTTGGCTGTGCACCGATCACTGACCTGGGTCAGCGCCTCACCGATCTGCTCGCGCAGCTGCAGGATGTACGTCTGCAACGTGGTACGCGCGCTGCGGGGCGGGGCTCCGCCCCACAGCTCTTCGATCAGCGTGCCCACGGGGATCATGTGGTCGGCGTGAAGTGCGAGAAGTGCCAGCACCTGCCGCGGCTTGGGCGCCGTCGGCATGATGGGGCGCCCGCCCTCACGGACCGATAGGGCACCCAGTACCTCGATGTCCATGATTTCTCCTGAGTTCTGTCGGTCGTGGCGGGCTCGTTGCGGTCAGACCCAGAGGGGTCAGACGCACGTAGTGCCCTGCCAGATCATGTCGGCCGGGCAAACCGTCGAGGTAGACGTCGCCGTCGCCGTGGCGGCGGCGCTCGGGTCGGCCATGACAGTGGCCGCACACAGGGCGGAGAGAAGCAGAGCGATAACGGCGGAAAAGATTCGCTTCGCACGCATGGAAATCCCCCAGATGAATTGAACAGATGTCGACGAGTGGTCGTCTGATATCCCGGGCTCTGCGGATCCTCAGGATTTTCTCGACCGGCTTGCGAGGTCAACAATCGTCCGAGCGCCAGGTCGGCACCAGGGGTTTAGGGTGTCCGGTGACGGTCTGGCCGCATACGGACACAACAGCGGATCAGGCCGGGTCCGGCCCCGGATCGAATCCCAGCGCCGCCTCTGCGCCGGGCATGAATAGATCAACATTGCACGACTCAATCGTCAGATCGAGTCCAGCCCGGGTCAGTGCCCGTTCCAGCATGATGCGGGCCACCGCCTCCGCCGTTTCCAGGGTGTCGGCGATGACGAAAAGCACGAGATCCATTCCGCTTTCCACGGGGGTGGCGTAGACATGACATATCGTCGCCCCGGGAGTATGGATTCCCGCGATCCGTTTGTGCAGTGATGAGCATTCCGCATCTGTGGCCGGATCCCGTCCAGCCAGCCGTGCAATGACGATGTACATGAATACGACCCTGTCGATGAATTCCAGGATCTGCCAGCGATTCGGACTGGCCGGACCCTGCCCGTCCGCTGGAGGCCTCCTGCGACACGGCACGGAATCCGCTGTCGACCAGGGCCGATCCGCCCGGCAAGAATGCGATGGCAGCCATTTTGCCGTGACAGGCAGCCGGGATCGGGATAATGCGGTCGACTTCGAGTGCGCCTCGAGTCCGCTTCGAGTGGGCCTCGATGCTCAAAGGCCGGGCTGACAGCGGCGCCTCAGCGCTTCAGGCCTGCAGCCGAGAACGGCGGACCAGCTCACTCGGCACAGACCCCGGCCTGGACCGCGCGCTGGTCCATGCGGGAGCCGACGAAGGCTGTGCCCGCGTGGTTCGGCAGCTGTCCACCCCGGCACCGAGCGGTGGGCCCGGTGGATGTGGAGCGAGACCGCGACGGGCGAAGCGTCAGATCGCGCGGCGCATCGGCACCACGACCTGTTCTCCGAGCGCCCGCGGCGACAGCCTGAAGTAGGCGATGTGAGCGAACTTCTCGGACTCCTCCAGCCAGCCGAGAAACACCAACTGCTTGCGCATGCGGCTGAACACGGTCGGAGTCATGTTCAGCTGGCTGGCCAGGTCGCGGCCGGTCTCGCGGACCACGCCGCCGCGGTCCGTCGCGGACAGCGCGTACAACATCACCACCAGACGCTGGGTCGGCGTCAACTCGCCGGTGCGGCGCAGCAGCGCCCGGATGTCGCTCGCTTCAGTCATCGCCACGGCTCCTCCCAACGCTCGCGCGCCGGCGTGTCGGTCGCGCCCGGGATCTCGGGCGGGTTCCAGGATTTCACAGCCTCGCGCTGCTCGACGCCCGGACCGTGGAACGCGATGTACGGACTGATGCTGTACATGCTGATCCGCCCGATCTGACCGGTCTTCACGATGATGCGGTTCTTTGCCAGCTTCCGCAGCATCCGGCCGACCGAATCGGCCGTCATCCCCACCTCCTCCGCGATCGCGGCGGCGGTCATCTGTACGGGCGCCATGCCCGGCGGGGTGCTCCCGATGAACCAGAGCACCAGGAACTTCTCGGCCGGCGTGAAGGCGCGGGAGCTGCATATGGCACGGACCCGCCGCTTGTCGGCCGTGGTGTGCCAGCCGCTGTAGAGGTAGGGCGCGGTGGGAACGATGTTGCCGTGCTCGTCCACGACCCGTCGTACGGCACGCCCCACTGCCCCCACCTTTGGCTCAGTTCGCAATCGACTTGCGGTCGATCCGATGCGACCGACAGACCCGGTCGGACGTACGGAGAATACATGAGCTCCTGGTACATGACGGTACAGATTCAATCAATGATCCAGGCACCCGCAAGCACGCCTCGAGCGGCATGGGGCATATTTGTCATGGCCTGGCTGTATTGTCGAACTTCCTTGCTCCAGTCACCGGTTCAGCTCCAGACCGAGATGACTTCAAGTCAGATTCCGTGACACCAACCGGAATTCTTCCTCACATTTGTGCGACCGAGCCCGAGTCGCCCAGCACTCCACCATCCAGACGAGATGGACAACACTCCTGCAATGTAAGCGACTTGTGCCCGGGACACCCCGACCGGATGCGCTGTCGGGCTCTCACTCGAAGGCGATCAGACCCGCCACGATGTCGGCGGCGGGGGCGCGACGGGCATGGCGATAGCCGACTCCGGCCCAGAGGTGGACCGCCTCAGGGTCGCCTGCGGCCGCGGCGGCCGCCCGCAGGGGCTTGGTGAGGTGATGGACGAAGGGGTAGGAGCGGGGAGCGGTCTCGCCGTGCACGTCAGTGAATCGGTTGCGCAGGGCACGGGCCGGCCGTCCGGTGAAGGCGCGGGTCAGCACAGTCTCGTCGAAGCGCGGGTCGCCGAGCGACTGGCGGTGCACGGCCGAGGTGCCTGCCTCGTCCGCGCACAGCAGCGCGGTACCGATCAGCACGGCTCTCGCTCCGGCCGACAGAACACCGTGCACCTCCCGTGCCGTGCCCAGGCCGCCACCGGCCACGATCGGGAGGCGAACACGGCGCCGCACGGCCGCGACCAGTTCCAGCAGCGGGCGCTCGTCCGGCTCGGCAGCGGGATCGTGGGTCGCGCGGTGGCCGCCTGCCAGCGTCCCCTGGAGGAACAGGACATCCAAGCCGGTCGCCGCGGTTGCCTCGGCCTCGCTCTCGTCAGTCACCGTGCCGATCAGGCATGCCCCGGTCGAGTGGAGCGCAGCGACGACCTCGGCGTCGGGCAGACCGAAGGTGAAGGAGACGGCCTGGATCGGGACCCGCAGATTCAGCAGCGCCTCGATCTTGGCGTCCCAGTCGTCGGTGTCGTCCATCGGCAGTGGGTCGGGAAGGTTCACACCGCGTGCCAGGGCCTCCGGCTGGAGCTCGGCACGGTATGCGGCGAGGGCCGGCAGGTCCGGCGCCACGTCGCGTGCGGGCACGAAGAGGTTGACGCCGAAGGGACGCCTGGTGAGTTCCCGGGTGCGGGCGATCTGTTCGAGCATCTCGGCTGCGGTGCGGTAACCGGCGGCCAGCATGCCCAGGCCTCCGACCGTGCTGACCGCCGCGGTGAGCTCGGGGGTGGTCGGCCCGCCCGCCATCGGTGCCTGGACTACCGGGACGGTCAGCGACGAGTGGTCGAAAGGCTCGGGAGACGTCTGGGGTGACACGAGGCGATGATGCCACGCCGGCGCGGGCCCCGCCGGGTCACTGCGCGACTGTCCCGACCGCGCCTGCAAGCGGAGGCAGATCGTTTGGCGATGACTAGCGGTCAAAACGCGGCACAGATGAATCTCGGGTGCATCGATCTCTGCACGAGCAGAGCGAAGCGTCAGCGCAGGCCCGAAGGAGCCCGCACGGAGGCGGGGTGGGCGGCCGCTCGTCTCCCCCGCGACCGGGCAGGACGTGTCACCGTGGCCCTCCACGCTCGGGGGCGCTGCCCCCGGACCCCCGCCAGCGCCTGGGGCGCGCTGGACCGCCCCCTCCCCGGGGGACGCTTTGGCGCTCCCCCGGCCCCCTCGCCCCTGCCGCCTGCCCTGGGCCACGCCTCGCAAGCTCCGCGCCGCCCACCGCCGTGGCCTGGCGGCCCCGGCTGGGCAGTTGCCCTTCGGACACCCACCAGAAGCAACGGGAAACGGAAACGGGATCAGCCTCGGGTAGGACACCAACCGACGGTAGGGGGCGCTTGCCTGGGAGGCCCGCATGCAACGAGGGGAGCATCGAAAGCACCGACGCGGACACACCGACCTGCTCCTGCCTTTGAAGAGCGAACCGAGGAGAAACGCTGTTGACCTGCGTAAGAGCCGCCACGGTGGCAGTCAAGAGAACGGCAAACCAGATCGAGCAGACAGGTAACCCGCTCCTGCAGTCCCTTTGACCCGATCTGAGGATCGGGTCAACCAGACCCCAGGGACGCTTCGACCTGATCCCAAAACCGTGTCACATGAACCAGAAGTTCATTGCAGGACCATGGAACAGACGCGATGCTGGAGGCTCGGAGGGTGCAACGCGCCGTCAGAAGGTGCTGCTCGGCCACGCGCTCAGGGCACTCGGGCACTTCGTGACCACTGCTCATGGACGATTCGTTCATCAATCACTGTTTCCGGACCCGCTCACATCCACCATGAGTCGGTGCGGGTCCACAGCGAATCCCATCAGGTTCTCGGATCGCCGGAACGAGGCGTACAGCCGCGACAATGCCGGCCTCGGCGTCGACCGTCGCGTCAGCGTCCCTCGCACCTCGACTCGCTCTCAAGCGATGCCTGAGGCTGTCCAGCCATTCTCAAACCCCACCGTGCGGCCGGGGGCGGAGGGTAGAGGAGGACACCATGTCGGACGAACAGTCAGTGCGACTCCACTGTTTCGCGCACTCCGGAGGGGACGTCCCGATCTTCGATCACTGGGCGGCGAACGCCGGCCCCGGCGTGGAGGTGGTCCCGATCTCCTTGCCGGGCGGCGGACGGCGACGATCCGAACCCGGGGTGACCACACATGAGGCGCTGCTCGCCGATGTGCTGCCCCTGTTCACGGACCCGCTGCCCGGCCCATACGTCCTGTACGGTCACGGACTCGGGGCAATCGTCGCGCTCACCGTGACGCGCGCCCTGCACGAGGCGGGCCTGCCGGGCCCTGCGCTCCTCGCCGTCGGCGCCTGCCCGCCGCCGCATGTGCCCGAGCTGCCGGATGCCCGCAGGGCAACGGATGCCGAACTGCTGTACTTCCTGGGCGGTAGGGGCGCTGTGCCGCCCAACAGCGACGAGGGAATCTTCCTACGGGCCATGCTGCCGGTGCTCCGTGCCGACCTGGAGCTCGCCCAGGCGCTGGAAGAGGCGGCCCGCAAGCCCGCTACTGCGGGTCCGCTGACCACCCCGGTACTCGTCGTCGCCTCGCAGGGCAACCCGCTGGCACCGCCTACGATCGCCGACGGCTGGCGGCAGTGGACCGAAGGGCCTTCTTGGCTGCGCACCGTACCCGGCCACCACTTCTTCGTAGGCAACCGTGAACTGCCTCGCCTCCTGGGCCGGGCCTGCCGGGTCACCCGCCGCCTCGTCCGGGAGACCGTGCCCGTCGGCTGAGCCCCACCCTCACGCGGGGGTGATGCCCAGCTCCTGCATCGCCGCAGACGGCGGGCCGCCCTCGGAACGCTCGGTCTTGCGCCCCTTCCTGCCCGGGGAGAGCGTGCGCGGGTCGACCGCCTCGGCCGGCGCGCCCGTGGAGTACAGGCCGGTGCGATCGGTGTCGCGATCGTGCGGCAGCAGCCAGAAGACACGGCGGCGGAAGGTGCCCGAAGCCTTCGAGGGCTTGGCGTCCGGCTCAAGCCTGGCGTAGCCCACCATCCGCCCGTCGCGGTGGTACGCCGGCCGCCCGCGCCGGTTGGGCAGCCGGTCCAGACTCTGCCGCACGTAGTCCAGAGCGTTGATGTCCTCGAGCCATACGAGCTCGGCCTCCTGAGCGATCTCGTCGTCCGCGATGAGAGCGCTCATGCTGTCTCCTCGTCCGCGAGCAGTCCGATGCCCGGGTAGTACTTGCGCTGGTTCGAGAGGATCATGTCCTTGGGCGAGGCCAGACCGACCGTCTCCCTGATCCGCGCCGCAAAGGCCCTCGAGGAGATGGCGGAGACACCCTCATTGTGGCACCAGATCCGGTAGGCAGAGTACAACTGCGCCTGCTCGGCCCGCCGATCGGCGTGCAGGGTGCAGGCGTCGCTGATGAAGCGCCCGGCGTGGTCCTCGGTCTCCGCGTACGCCGTGGTGGCCGACCGGACCCGCCCCGGACCCGTCAGATCGCGTTCCCCGCCCAGGTAGCGGCGCGCTCCGTCGATGAGCCAGTTCAGGATGCCGGGGCCCTCCTCGTTGACCAGGACGTCCGCGAGGTTGTCTATCTTGCGGTCGTCGGAGACCACCCGCTCGAAGGGGATCAGCCGCATCCGGCGCCAGAAGGCGAAACCACCGGTGCCCACTTCGGGCCGGTGGTTCCCCAGCAGCCACAGCTTGTGCGTCGGTTCGAAGCTGAAGAAGTCCTGCCGCATCCGGCGCGCCTTGATCCGGTCACCACCGGTCAGCAGCTTGACTCTGGCCTCGTCGAAGCGGTCGCCCGGCTTGACCTCGCTGCAGACGATGACCCGCCGCCCGTGCAGCTCCGCGAGGTCTGTCGGGTGCCCCTCGTAGGGGCGGGCCATCAGGAAGCCCGGCGGCGCGGCGTCCGCGTAGTCGCCGAGCAGCTTCATCAGCACGTCCAGGAGCACCGACTTGCCGTTCTTGCCCGCCCCGAAGAGGAACGGCATCACCTGGCCGCCGACGTCCCCGGTCACCGAGTATCCGAGCAGCAGGTGCAGGAAGTCGATCACCGCCTCGCCCTCGGCGTCCTCACCGAAGGTGTCGCCGAGGAAGCGCCGCCAGCGCGGCGTCGGCATCACCCGCGGCGCGGACGAGGTGGAGCGCGAGTGGAAGTCCCGGTCGGGATCCGCGGTCCGCAGGACGCCGGTGCGCAGGTCGACGATGCCGGTCGGGGTGCACAGGGCGAACGGGTCGGCGTCCAGCAGTGAGGCGTTGAGGACCATGCCCGGGGCTGTGCGGGCCTGTGTCAGCATCGCGTGCATGCCGCTGGTGCTCAGGGCGCGCCGCCGGTGCTGCTGCAGGGCGGAACTGCCGTGGATCCCGCGCGGGTCGGTGGTGGCGATGCTTTCCGCGAGGTCGCCCGCGGCCCAGATCACCGTCTCGTCCTCGTCGATCTGCCAGCGGTTGCCGTCCCACCGGTACCAGCCGAGTCCTGGCACGTGCTTGTAGTCGCCGGCGTAGATCCGGACGAACAGCTTCGCGTTGCCCCGGTCGGTGAGCGAGTCGGGTACGAGGCCCTCGGCCGACATCACCGGACCCGCACCGGTGTGCCGAGCACCCGTCAGGTTCGCTCTCGCCTGATACGGCGGTGCTGGAAGTGTCGGTGCCGACTGCTCGTCCGGGTACCCGGACGGATGCGCCAGCGCGTGCTGCGGGGTCGGCTCGGCGCCCTGCTCCGGCACGCGCAGCCGCCCCTCGGCGAGGATCTGCCGGGCCACCGCGTGGGCGTCGAAGGGAAGCAGCGCCTCGGCCTGGGCGTCCTGCTCGTGCGCTGTCACCGGCGGCTCCCCAGTGACAGCGGGCGCGCGGATCCGGCCCGCAGACCGCCGTGGATGATCGGCCGGTAGCGCCGTTCCTGTCCCGGACGCGCAACACGGGCGACCGCCTCGAGTACCCGCTCCGCCTCGCCGTGGCTCAGGTGCCCCGCGGCCACCAGACCGCCGACCGTGTAGGCGGCCCGGTTGAGCTTCTCGGAGAATCCGGCACCCTCGCGCACCGCGGCGCACCCGGCCACGTCGGCGAGCAAGCCGGTCAGCACGGCGGTCGTCGCGCGGCGGGCGCCTCCGGCCGCGCCGGCGGCTTGCTGGGCCCGTGGCGCCGGACGCGTGAGCGACACTGCGGCAGCCGGGGCCGGGGCCGATGGAGCGGCCTGGTGCGCCGCCACCAGGTGGCCGGTGCGCTCCAACTCGCCGACCAGCCAGTCCGGCAGGAGGGCGGGCTCCCGTGACGGGCCAACCGGCGTGTAGGTCCCGGCACGAGTGGACGTGCCGGGGGCGATGATGTAGCCGCCGTGCGCGCGGACGTCCACCTGCCAGGCGAGGGCACGGCCCGAGCCGGAGCCGGTGGAGCAGAGCCAGTGCTGCCCCGGCCGGGTCCGGTACCAGACGTGCATGCCTCCGGAGGGAGTCCGCACACGCAGCGTCGCGCTGTCCTCAGCCGGGTCCAATGCGCCGCGCAGTGCGGCGAGCACGGCCAGGCTGTGGAAGCCACTGGCCAGTCCGGTGAGGTCGACCCCGTCGCCGATCGCGATTCCCGGCAGGACCCGGGTCCGCTCCGGCAACGGCTGCTGGTGCGCGTCGATGTCGATGACGACCAACCCGGCCGGCCCGCAGGCGACCCCCACGCCGAACGCGGGATTGCCGCCCCACCAGCGCTCGATGACGTCCCGGTCGAGCGTCGCGGCGTGGAACCCGTGACACCAGCGACCCTCCCGCAGGCAGGAGCATCCCTCGTGGGTGTGGCCCGGCGCGCGGCAGGCCGCGCAGTTCCTGGCCGGTGTCTTGCGCCCTGGCGTCAACGGCAGCACCGGCCACCCGCGGCCCGCGCACCACCAGGCCGCCGCCGCCGCCAGCGGGCCTGCCTGTGGCGGCACGTCGGCGGGCAGTGACCCGGCGAGCAGCCGGGCAGCGTCCTGCTGTGAGTCACTGCCCAAATCCCGCGGCTCAGGCCCCATTTCTATCCCCCATGAGCGACCGAAGCGACTCAACATCGGCCATAGACTAGCGAAAGCGGAGTGAAAGGGGAGGCCCCTGTCTGGACGCGGCCAATCAGCGACGCAAGTGAACGGTCAGCTACCGGCGGTGAACTGATGTCGGCTCAGCCTGTCGCAGAACCCTCCAGGTCAGACACCCGAAGCGCAACTTCCCAGCGACCGAAGCGACTCACTCTCGGTATATGTGCGCACACCCGCGCACGCGGAATGTCCAGACATGTCGACAGCTGAGTCGCTTCGGTCGCTGCAGCGCCACTACTGCGGCTCTGACCTGCACTTTCTCCCGAGCGACCGAAGCTGTCGAGGCTACCGAATCCATCGGCGACTCGACCCGTCCCGCTCCCTCCAGGTCGATCCGGGTACGAGCCCATACCGAAACCACACCCGCCCCACCAGGTTTGCGCGTCCGTTCTCTCGACGGATCCCCGACGCGTCCTCCAGCGACCGGAGCGACCGAAGCGACTCAAGCAGCGGGACGCTCCCGGGTCTCTGGATCCCTGGGTAACTGTCGTGCCGTGACACCGAATTCAGACCTTGATCAGCTTGTTGTCGGATGTCTGCCATGCTGTCTCCGTCCGCAGTACCGGGCCCTCGCTCGGGAAGTACACGGAACGGAGAAGCACATGGCTGACGTCACGGTCGTCCTCAATCAGAAGGGCGGGATAGGCAAGTCCACGATCAGCGTGAACCTGTCCGCCACCATCGCGGAGGTCGTCGGCCGGGCCGACGACGAACTCGCCCCCGTCGCCGCGGTATCGGTCGACCCACAGGGCTCCGCCGTCTGGTGGGCCGAGCGTGTCGGTGACGACCTGCCCTTCGTCTTCACCGACGCCTACGACGACCTCGCCGGGATCCAGCGGCTGCGCGAGGTCACCTCGGTCCGGCACGCCATCATCGACACACCCGGCTGGATGACCCCGGACGCCCGCAGGCCAGGCGCCGATCCCCTCGGCAAGGGACCCATCGCCGACGCGGTCCGTGCCGCCCTGGACGCGGCGGACTTCGTGATCGTCCCGCTCGAGCCCGAGCCGATGGGCTTCGAGCCCACTCAGAACACCATCGAACGGATCATCAAGCCCCGCGGCATCCCGTACCTCGTGGTGATCTCGAACTGGGACCCCCGGGACGGCACCGTCGACTTGGAGGACACCAAGGCGTTCGTCCGGGCGCAGGGCTGGCCGCTGGCCCGAACAGTGATCCGCCACTACAAGCTCCACTCCCGTGCCGCCGCCGACCGCCAGGTCGTCACCCGCTACCCCAAGTCGCGTGTCTCCCAGGAGGCGCAGAAGGACTTCCTCAACCTCGCCCTCGAGCACCAGTTGATGCTCGCCGACGCGCGAAAGGCGGTCTCGGCCTGATGGCACGCCGTGAGTCCCTGGCGAGTCTGCTCAGCCCGGGACAGCCCACCGTCGCGGCCGCCAGGACCGGGGACTCCCCCGCAGCCGTGCTGCTCCCGGTCACCAGGCTCGCCCCCAACCCGCAGAACCCGCGTGAGGACCTCGGGGACCTCTCGGACCTCAAGGACATCGTCGGGATCCAACTGCAGAGCGTCCTGGCCGTCACCCGCGGCGCGTACCTGCGGCTGTGGCCCGAGTACGGGGAAGCCCTGCGCGGCGTCGACCACGTCATCGTCAACGGCTGCCGCCGCCACGCGGCGGCCGTACGGTACGGACGACCCGAGCTGATCACCGTGGTCAACGACGAGGTCGCCGCGAGCCGGGCCCGCCTCCGCCGCGCCTCACTCGACGAGAACGCCAACCGCAAGGACTTCGACCCGATCGAGGAGGCCAGGGCCGTCAAGGCGCTGGTCGAGGAGTACGAGTCGGCCGCGGCCGCCGCCCGGGCCGAAGGCTGGAGCGCCGCCTGGGTGTCGCAGCGCACCAGGCTGCTCCTGCTCGCCCCCGAGGTGCAGTCCAGCATCCGCGCCCGCGCCGCGGGAGGCGAGGGCATGTCGCTGCGTGACGCGCGCTGGCTGGCCGGCCGGCCCAACCTCGCCGAGCTGAGCGCGGCGAGGCAGTTCGACGCGGTGGCGGCGATGAAGGAGCCGGCTCAGGCCGAACGCTTCGCGGCGAGCGCGACGCCGTCGGCGGCGGAGGCCTCGGGCGGAGGCGGAGACGGGGGCGAAGCTGCGGCCGGGCCGGGCCGCGCACCCGTGTCCGATCCGGCTCCGGCGTATACCGCGGTATACGCCGGAGCGGACACGATGCGTCCGACGTCGTCCGGGACTGCGTCTGCGACGTCACCCGTGACCGCGACGCCCTCCTCGCCGCGCGAGCGGGGCGGAGCGCCGTCCCCCCGCCCCGCTCCGGCCGCGCCCGCCTCTCCGCCGGACGTGAACTGGGCCGACCTCGTGGCCGTCACGGACATGCTGTGCGAGCGTCTGGGCACGGCCGAGCTCGGGGGACTCCTCCAGCTGATCGCCGCCCGGCTCGCCCGGCCCGCGTAGCAGCGAACGGGGATCAGGTGGGCCTCGCCGGCATCGGGGCCCACCAACGGAGTGATCGGGATGCCTGCCGCCATGCGAAGCTGACCCGGTGTCCGATCTCCACCCGGAATCCCAGCGGCCCGCAGCCCCGCGCCTGCCGGCCGAGCTCGACGCGTTCTTCGCTTGCACCGAGCCCACCGGCAGTGCGTCCTCGCGTGAGCGCCATGCCTGGACCCGGCGCGAGGTGGCCGTCGCGCTGACCCTGCCCGATTTCCCGCAGGTGAGCACTGTGGCAGACCTCTTCACGACGCCCACGCTCGCCCTGCTGTGGGAGCTCGGCTGCGCGGACCGGCTGCGCACCCGGACGGCGCGGCGCAGCAGGCGCGAGGGCCCCCAGTCGGTCAACACACGTCTCGCTCGCTGGAGTTCACTCAGTCGCCTGCTCGAAGCCTCTGGCTGCAGCGCCGAACTACCGCCGCGGCCGCAGCCTGATCCCCCCGTGGTTCCACTGTCCCCCGACGAGGGCGTGCGCGTCGCCGACGAGATAGAGCCACGACTTCACCGCCGGTTCGGCGGCCGCGACCTGAAGATGGTGCGCCTGCTGGCCGTCGTCGGCCTGATCCTGGACACCGGTGCCCGAACCGCCGAGCTCCATGCCCTTCGCTGGGACGACTTCGGCCCGGAGCTGCGCACGGTCACCCTCGTCCGGCACGGCCCTGGTGCCAACTTCGATGTACCGGCGCTGCGCGAGGTCTACGCCCTGTCCCCGCGGACCCGGGACGCACTCGAGGACTGGCGCGCCGAACGCGACACCCTCGCCGCAGGGATCCAGGGTGCCGACGAGGGCAAGGTCTGGGTGACCCTCTCCTCCTCGCGCAGCGGTCCCCCCGGGCGGAGCCTGGCGTTGGGAGGGCTGGCTCGCACGTACAACACGGTGATCGACTTGCTCGAGGCATGGAGCGAGACATCCCTCCCCCCTCACCTCAAGGACCTTTCTCTCGCACGAGCGCAGTGCGTCGTACCCCTGAGCTCTGAACCACAGCTCTGAACCACTGGGGTGAGCCGAGTACGTCCGTCTCCCCCACCACCCGCGCGAAGCGTGGGTGGTTCCCCTTCCGATCCCGACAGGCCCGCGAAGCGGCCTGGAACCCCTGTTGTACGCCCGCGAAGCGGGTGTACGGGGGGCGAAGCCCCTCACTTCCTGTGCGCGAAGCGCACAGGACACCCGCTCCGCGGGGGGGGTACGACTCAAGACCGCAGAGCTTCTTATCTCAAGATCACTGTTTCGCCGAGGACGGCGGCGCCCCGTCCGACGCGAGCGGTCGGACGGGGCCTTTGACCAGGGGGCCTACGCGTCCCGGGTGCGGAGCAGGGCCGTGCCGAGCACGAGTGCGGCGGCCGTCCAGCCTGCGAGAACGCCGAGACCGGCCCAGGGACCGATCGGCAGCTGCTGCAGATTCCGCGTCGCCTGGACCGCGAGCCCGGCCGGCATCGGGGCCAGCTGCTGCAGATGCCGTTGCCAGGTCGGGTCGGTGACGACGTGTGCCAGCAGCGGGAAGAGGTACAGCAGGCCGAGGACCACGCCGATCGCGGTCGCGGCCTCGCGGACCGCCGTGGCGACGCCGAGCGCCAGCAGCGCGACCAGGACGAGGTAGAGCACGGATCCGACGGCGGCCCTCAGCGTCGCCGGATCGGACAGCGACTGCGTCAGCGACACGTGATAGCCGTGGGCCGGCGTGAAGCCATTGCCCGGCAGGATCAGGCTCCGGGCCACCAGCGAACCGAGCACCGCGACCGATCCGGCCGCCAGCACGGCCCCGGTCAGCACGGTCGCCTTGGCGGCGAGGAGCGTGGTCCGGCGCGGCATCGCCGCCAGGCTGAGGCCGATCATGCCGTCGCTGTACTCGCCGCTGACCGCCAGCACGCCCAGCACCGCCACGACCGCCTGTCCCAGCGTGACGCCGCCGAGCGCCAGCCGCACGGCGTCCGCGCCGCAGCCCGCCACCGGACAGACGGTCGACCTGGCCGTTCCCGCGCCCAGACCCACCGTCAGCACCACAGTGGCCAGCAGCAGCCACCCGGTCCCGCCGACCGTCCGGAGTTTGGTGTACTCGGCGTGGACCGCACGGCGTGCCGCATCCACCATGGCACGCTCGCGCCCGGTCATACGTCCCTCCGGCGCAGCAGCGCCCAGGCGAGCCCGAGGGCTGTCACGGCGTAGCCGCACAGCACCGCCAAGCCCAGCCACGGCGTGAGGGGGAAGTAGCCGTTCGCCGGCGTGTAGACGTCGAGGACCTGGAGGTACTGCGGGAGCGTCTGCTGGATCGCGAAGCCTGCCGCCGGGGTCAGCCGCAGCAGCCACTGCGCCGGTCCGGCCGGCAGCGCCGACGAGACGGCCAGCAGATAGGGAAGAACCAGCGCGACCACCAGGACCGCCACCGTCGTCGCACCGCGCCGCAGCACCGCTCCGAGTGCGACGCCCAGCACTCCCGCCACGGCGAAGAGCAGGCCGGTGCCGACCACCAGCCGCAGTTCGGTCGTCCAGGCCACCGGGAAGAGGACGAAGCCGCTCGACCGTGCCCCCTGCATGCCGATCGGCAGCACCACCGCGGCGGCGATCGTGCCGGCGGCGAAGCCGGTCACGCCCAGCAGGCAGGCCTTGGCCGCCAACACCCTCCCCCGCCGCGGGTTCGCCGCGAGGGTCGTGCGGATCAGCCCGCTCCGGTACTCGCCGGCCGTGGTCAGCGTGCCGAGGACCAGCAGCACCAGGATCCCGGCGAAGCTCCCGACCAGGAACCGTTCGACGCCGATCCCCCCGGCCGTCGCCTGACCGCCGGTCAGCGGCGCGATGTCGCCCGCGCCGCTGAGGGTGAATCCACTGGCGGCGGAGGTGTACCCGGCCCGCACACCCGGCGGGTAGCCACCGGCGTCGCCGAGCTGCCCGCCGGTCCAGCCTCCCGCCCCGGCGCCGGACGGCCACCCGCCGTGCAGCTCGACCGGTCCGAACGCGGCGGTGGCGGCGGCCGGCGCGAAGCCGATGCCGGTACCGGTGTTCTGCGCGGCTGCGGGCGTGGCGACGAAGAGCCCCGCCTGCAGCGTCGTGGGCGCGCCCCTGAGTGTCGCGGTGCCGACCTCGGTCCAGGCCGCGCCGTCGGCGGAGACATACCCCGTGATCAGATCGCCCGCGCGGACCAGCCGCAGCCATGGCTGGGCGTCCGGCGATGAGCCGGGAGCGGCGGTGTCCTGGGTGAAGTCGTGCTGCATCCGCACCCCGTGCGCGCCGGTCAGCATCAGCGCCGCGTAGCGGGAGCCCGAAGTGAGGCCCTCCTTGACGATGATCCCCGCCTTCGACCAGGACGCGAGGCCCGGGACGGTACGCGTGGGGGTCTCGGCGATTTCGCCGGTCAGTGAGCGCACCCGCACGGTGATGCTGCCGTCCCCGTCGAGCGTGCGGTGGACGAAGGTGAAGCCGTCGCTGACGGCCTCGCCGCCGGGGCCGAGCGGCGGCGCGGGCGCCGCGCCGCCGCCCCGGGAGGCGGTGCCGAGCAGTCCGATGAGCACCGTGGCCAGCACCGCGCCGAGCAGGGCGAGCGGCCGGGCACGGACGGTGCGGAACTTGGTCCATTCCGCGTGGAGTGCCCGCCTCATCGCGCTTCCTCCTCGTCCCGCGCGGCCTGGGTGACCGTGCCGCGGTACTGCACGGCGTCCCGGGTCAGCGCCCAGTAGGCCTCTTCCAGGCTCACCCGGTCGGCGCGAACTTCGGAGAACGGCACCCCGGCCGCGACGAGCAGCGCCACCACACGCTCCGCCTCCGTCCCGGTGACGGTCACTGTGTCGGGTCCGGTCGCCGAGGTCTCGACGCCGGCGCGGGCCAGCAGTTCGGCCGCCTGCGCGGGCGCGCCGGTCCGCAGCACCACGCGGCGCCCGGACGCGGCGGCCAGCAGCTCCCGCACGCTCGCGTCCGCGACGACCCGACCCCGGCCGATGACCACGAGATGGTCCGCCGTGTCCTGGAGTTCGTTCATCAGGTGGCTGGAGACCAGAACCGCTCGCCCCTGCGCGGCGAGCGAGGCGAGGAAGCCGCGCATCCAGACGATGCCGTCGGGGTCCAGTCCGTTGAACGGTTCGTCGAGCATCAGCGCCGGCGGGTCGCCGAGCAGCGCCGCCGCGATCCCGAGCCGCTGGCGCATGCCGAGCGAGAAGCCGCCCGCCCTGCGCTTGGCCGCGTCGGCGAGGCCGACCTGCGCGAGCACGTCGTCGACCCGTGCGGCCGGGATGCCTTGCGAGTGGGCCAGCCAGAGCAGATGGTTGCGCGCGGTGCGGCTCGGCTGCAGCGCACCGGCGTCGAGCAGAGCGCCGACCCGGGTGAGCGGGTCGCGCAGACTCCGGTAGGGCTCTCCGCCGATCAGCGCGCGGCCCGCGTCGGGCGCGTCCAGACCGAGCACCGCCCGCATGGTGGTGGACTTCCCCGCGCCGTTCGGGCCGACGAAGCCGGTGACCCGTCCCGGCCGGACGGTGAAGGTCATCCCGTCCAGGGCGATGGTCGTTCCGAAGCGTTTGCGCAGACCGATGACCTCGATCATCGCGCCGGTGTCGTATTCCATGACCGCCACGCTGCGCCGAGGCCCTTCACACGCCCCGAACGGCGTCCGTCATGCCGCTGTTAGGTCGCGGCCCCTAGCCTGGGGAGCTCCGGACCGTTCATGGACTAGAAGACAGCGAAGGAGCCGACAGCCGATGGGAATGACGCCCCCGCGACGAAGCACCGTGCGGGTGCGCTTCACCGCCCTGTACGTCGGACTGTTCCTACTCTCCGGCGCCGCGCTGCTCGGCATCGCCGCCGCCATCGCCTCGCGCGCCTCGCTCGTCGTCTCCCGTGCGCCGGGCGATCCGCCGCTCACGCCGGAGCAGGCGCAGGCGCAGATCGACGTGCTGCACCGGCAGCTGGCCGGGGTCCGGCAGACGCAGACGCACCAGCTGCTGCTGGGTACGTCGGTCGCGCTCGGCGTGATGGCGCTGCTGTCGCTGCTGCTGGGCTGGCTGGTCGCGGGCCGGGTGTTGCGTCCGCTGCGGACGATGACCGCGGCGACCCGACGGATCTCCGCTGACAACCTGCACGAACGACTGGCCGTCCCCGGCCCGGCCGACGAGGTCAAAGACCTCGCCGACACCATCGACGAGCTGCTCGCGCGTCTGGAGGGCGCGTTCGCCGCACAGCGCCGCTTCGTCGCCGACGCCTCGCACGAGTTGCGTACGCCGCTGGCCACGATGCGGGCCTCGGTGGACGTCGCCGTGGCCAAGCCCGGACCGCTGCCCGCGCAGACGGTCGTCCTCGCCGACCGGGTGCGCGCCGAACTCGACCAGGTCGACCGTCTGCTGGACGGTTTCCTGCTCCTTGCCCGCGCGCAGCACGGCGGCCTGCCGCGGCCGGATAAGCTGGACCTCGACGCGCTCCTCTCCGCTGGGCTGGCCGCCCGCGAGGCGTCCCTGGCAGGGCGGAGGGTGACGGTGCGTCACGCGACGGACGGCGGGCCGGTGCTGGTGGGCGGCGACCGCACCCTGCTGAGTCGTCTGGTCGACAACCTCCTCGACAACGCCGTCGCTCACAACGAGGACGGCGGCTGGATCAGCGTCGCCGCGCACGCCGACCCCGAAAGGGTCCGGCTCACCGTCGAGAACGGCGGGGCGCGCCTCGCGCCGGAGGAGGTGGCCCGGCTCGCCGAGCCGTTCCGCCGGGTCGGCCAGGACCGCACCGGGCGACGCGGTCTCGACGGACGGGGCCTCGGCCTGGGCCTGGGCCTGGCCATCGTCGCCGCCGTCGCCGCCGCGCACGGCGGCCGCCTGGAGCTGCACGCGCGTCCGGAGGGCGGACTGCGCGCCGTGGTCACCCTGGAGGCCGCAGCATGAGGGTCCTGGTGGTGGAGGACGCGCTCGCGCTCGCGGAGGTCCTGGTCGAGGGCCTGCGCGACCAGGGCATCGCGGTGGACGTGGCCCATGACGGACTGGAGGCGGCGGCCAAGCTCGATCTCAACGGCTATGACGTGGTGGTCCTCGACCGTGATCTGCCGGGCATCCACGGCGACATCCTCTGCCAGATGATCACCGGCAGGGACGACGGCACGATGGTGCTGATGCTGACGGCCGCGGACTCGCCGGGCGACCGGGTCAGCGGCCTCGGCCTGGGCGCGGACGACTACCTCGCCAAGCCGTTCCACTTCCCCGAACTGGTGCTCAGGATCCGGGCGCTGGCCCGCCGCCGACCGGTCGCCCGCCCGCGCGTGCTGCGCGCGGCCGACGTGACGCTCGACCCGCTGCGCCGCGCGGCCGCCCGCGACGGGCGTCCACTGGAGCTCTCCCCCAAGGAGTTCGCGGTGCTCACGGCCCTGCTCCGAGCTGCGCCGGGGTTCCTCAGCGCGGAGGAGCTGCTCGAACAGGTCTGGGACGAGCACGCCGACCCCTTCACCAACACCGTCGCCGTCACCATCGCCCGGCTCCGCCGCAAGCTCGGCGATCCCCCGGTGATCACCACGACCCCGACCGTCGGCTACCGCATCGGCGGCGCCTAGCGCCGGGGCCGGATCGTCGTCCGTCCCACTTCGGCCCGCTCGACGCAGGGGACGCGCTCCGCACCTCCGGGATTTGACACGGGACTTACACCGGAGCCATCATATGAACGTTCATTCATGAGACACCTCGTTCGGTGAGGCGTCTCCACGGACACAGGCCACTGATCCCACCCGTCGAGAGACGCTCCGGATCAGGACACCTCTTCCCGACATAAGGGTTGAGGCCAAGTGGCTGCGCAGGCGGACCCTCCTTCGGGACGGGCCTCGCGCTACGCCGTGGAGTGCCAAAGCTCTGACGAGTTGGGGTGTGCCGGGCTCGGCTTGCGCGCTTGCGCTGAGGCTTTTCGGTCCGGATTCGGTATGCCCCCTGCCGCTACGACGCCTGCGCGCGTCACGACCGGAGGGAGGCGAGAGCAGTGGATTCCAGTCCGACTAGCCCGGGTCATCAACGACCCCGCATCCGCCTGTCCTCGCTCCACTCCGGCATGCGGTAACCACCTGCCTCCCGACGCACCCGCCGAGGTGCTCGTTTCTGCGCGTTCGCACGCAGGGCGGATGGCTGCTGCATGCCCTCCGAACGGTCCCTTATCGGGGCAAATGGGAGGGAATCGTCATGACCACCACGATCGACACCCGCGACACCCGCGTCGCCGTGCTCGACGACGCGCACATCGGCGACATCCACGGCGCCTTCGGCACGATCAAGCTGGACGACCACGACGCGCGTCGCGGCCTGTCCGCCAAGCTCAAGACGCTGCTGGCAATCGTCGGCCCCGGCCTGATCGTCATGGTCGGCGACAACGACGCCGGCGCCTTCGCCACCTACGGCCAGGCCGGCCAGAACTACGGCACCCACCTGCTGTGGACCCTGCTGCTGCTCGTGCCCGTGTTGTACGTCAACCAGGAGATGGTGCTGCGCCTCGGCGCGGTCACCGGCGTCGGCCACGCCCGGCTGATCCTGGAGCGTTTCGGCAAGTTCTGGGGCGCGTTCAGCGTCATCGACCTGTTCCTGCTCAACGCGCTGACCCTGGTCACCGAGTTCATCGGGATCACCCTGGCCACCGGCTACCTGGGACTGCCGAAGACCGCCTCGGTCGTGGTCGCCGCCGCAATCATCATCGCCTCCGCGTTCACCGGCTCCTTCCGCCGCTTCGAGCGGATCGCCGTCGCGCTGTGTCTGGGGTCGCTGCTGCTGGTCCCGATCTACTTCATGGTCCACCCGGCCGCCTCGCAGATGGCGCACGACTTCGTGGTCCCCGGACTGCCCGGCGGCTCCGGCCAGCTCTCCACCGTGATGCTGCTGATCATCGGCATCGTCGGCACCACCGTCGCGCCGTGGCAGCTCTTCTTCCAGCAGAGCTACGTGATCGACAAGCGGATCACCCCGCGCTTCATGAAGTACGAGAAGGCCGACCTGTGGATCGGCATCGCCATCGTCGTCATCGGCGGCGCCGCCCTCATGGGCGTCACCGCCGCCGCCTTCGCGGGCACCGCCGCCGCCGGTAACTTCTCCGACACGGCCGGGCTCGCACACGGCATCGCCGCCCACGCGGGCAAGGTCGCCGGCGTGCTCTTCGCCATCGCGCTGCTGGACGCCTCGATCATCGGCGCGTTCGCCGTCTCGCTCTCCACCGCCTACGCCATCGGCGACGTCTTCGGCATCAAGCACTCCCTGCACCGGGGCGTGAAGGGCGCCAAGGGCTTCTACGCCGTCTACGCCGGGCTGGTCGCCCTGGCCGCCGTGATCGTGCTGATCCCCGGCTCGCCGCTCGGCCTGCTCACCGAGGGCGTGCAGACCCTGGCCGGGGTGCTGCTGCCGTCCGCCACGGTGTTCCTGCTGCTGCTCTGCAACGACAAGCAGGTCCTCGGTCCGTGGGTCAACGGCCCGCGCACCAACGCCTTCACGGCCGCGGTGGTCGGCGTGCTGGTCACTCTCTCGATCATCCTGACGGCCTCGGTGCTCTTTCCTGACATCACCGCCGCGGCAATCCTCGACATCATGGCTGCTTGCGGCGTCGCGGGCGTCCTGGCCGCCGGTTACGCCTTCACCAAGCGCCGCACCGCCACCAAGGAAGACCTCGTCGACCGCACCGGCCGCGACAACTGGCGGATGCCACCGCTGGAGACGCTCACCCGCCCCGCGATGGCCACCGGCCGCAAGATCGGCATGAGCGCGCTGCGCGGCTACCTGCTGGTCGCGATGATCCTGGTGATCGTCAAGCTGGTCGAGGTCGCTCTCGGCCACTGACCCGGCGTCAGTGTCGGCATGCGGGGCGGGGCGGCGGATTTCAGCCGCCCCGCCCCGCGTCTTTCCCCCGTTCCACGGCCCGGTCCGCGACTGGACCGGGCCCGCACCACCGAAGGAGATCCGGCCGTGCAGAACCTCACCACCGCCGACTTCCTGCTCCGACTGGCCACCGGCGTCTGCTGCGGCGCGCTGATCGGCGTCGAGCGCCAGTGGCGCGCCCGGATGGCCGGGCTGCGCACCAACGCCCTGGTCGCCACCGGAGCCACCCTCTTCGTCCTCTACAGCGTCGCGGCCGGCGACACCAGCAGCACCAGGGTCGCCTCCTATGTCGTGTCCGGCATCGGTTTCCTCGGCGGCGGCGTGATCCTTCGCGGCCGAGGCGGTGTGAGCGGGCTGAACACCGCCGCCACACTGTGGTGCTCGGCGGCGGTCGGCGTGATGGCCGCCTCCGGGCGGATCCAGCTCGCCTTCCTCGGCACCCTCGCGGTCCTGGCAGTGCACCTGGTGCTGCGCCCGGCAGGACGACTGCTCGACCAGGCGCCGGCCTCGGGGTCCGACCCGGACGTCAGCGTGCGGGCCACCGTCCACCTCCGCTGCGCTCGACGCGAGGAGGCCCACATCCGTGCGCTGTTGCTGCAGGCCCTGTCCGCCTCCGCGCTGACGCCCACCGGGCTGCGGGTCAGCCGCGAGGGACAGGACACCGCCGGCCTGCGGGCCACCGTCGCCGTCGAGGGCGAAGCGGGGCACGCGCTCGAACAGGTCGTCACCCGGCTGTCGCTCGAACCCGGCATCCACGATCTGCACTGGCATCTGGAGGAGGACGGCGCAGCCGAGGGCGCGCTGGCCTGAACAACCGGGCAGGCCCGGCGCCCGGCACGGAAGTCGGATCCGTCCGGGCCGGGGTGGGCCCCGAATGAAGGGCGTGGGCAAACTACGCACCGCTGCGGTCGGAGCAGTGACCGGTCTCGGGTCGGCCGCCGCCGCTCTGGCCTGCGGGGACCTGGCGGCGGCGCTCACGGGGCCGACGAGCGCCCCGGTCGTCGTCGTGGGTTCCGCCGCGATCGACCTGACGCCGACCTGGCTGAAGGAGTTCGCGGTCCAGCGCTTCGGCGCCCACGACAAGACCGTGTTCTTCCGCTCCCGACCCAACCGTGCGTCCTGCGGCAGCGAATAAGGACCCGCACGGCCGCGCGGGTCTCACCCCGACGGGCTGCGCCGAGTGGTGGACCCACCCGACCGTGAGTCAGCCTGGACAGAAGGCTCACAGGAGGTTGAGTGCGGTGCTGACGGCCAAAAGCGTGTTCCAGGAGATCCTGGACGACGACGAGGCGTTCCGGCTCTTCTGCTCGATCGCGGCAAGCGGCGAGGCACAGGGCGGGTGGGAGAACGGCCGCATCGCGGTGCTGCTCCCGGAGGAGCTGAGCTATCTCGGGCCACGGGTGGCCCGGCACGGCGCGGACGAGGACAAGCACGGGCGGATCTTCCATGCCCTGTTGCGCAAGCGCGGGCTGACCCCGGTGCCGGTCCCGCCCGAGACCGACTACACCGTCCTCCTGGAGCGACGGGGCATCGGGCTGTCGCACCGGACCCTGAGCGCCGACCGGCCCCTCGAGCCGCAGGACGTGATCGCGTACCTCGCCCACAGCCGGGTGACCGAGCAACGTGCCTCGGAACAGATGCGGCTGCTCGCCCGCCACTTCGGCGACGACCCCGGCATCGGGCGTGCGGTACGCATGATCTGCCGCGACGAGGACAACCATCTGGCCTACTGCCACGAGGAACTGCTCCGGCTCGCGGCCGCCGGCCACGGACGCCGGATCAAGGACCTGCTCGATGCGAGCGCGGCGGTGGAGATCAGGGTGTACCGCGAGGTCAGCCGCGCTGTGATGCAGCGGATGGCCGTCGTGCTTGGCTGGCCGAAGGCCAAGTCGGCGCTGGTCACGGCCGGCATCGACGCCGTGTACGCCTTCGAGCGGCTGGGCGGCTGGCGCCGCATGGTGAGCCTGCGGAGCCCCGAGCGGACCGGTGCACTGGACGGCCCGATGCCCGCCCCCGTCGCTGACTTCGGCTGAGCGGACTTCGGTTGGACTGGGCGCCGGACCGGCGCCCAGTCCACACTGCTCTGCTGACGGCCGTCCTCAGCGGCCGGACCTGCCGTTCCGCATCAGCATGCGGGTGGCGGCCAGGCCGAGGAGGCAGGTCAGCGCTCCGATGATCACATTGTTCCAGATCATGCCCCGACTGGCCGTGTGGCCGATGGTGACGACCCAGGGCGAGATGATCATCCACACGCCGATCGGGACGCAGGTCCAGCTCAGCCGGGCGGCGCGCTCGTCGCCCAGGCTCAGGCCGAGGCCAATCGCCGCGATGCCGAAGCCGAGGATGAGGTTGTTCAGAGTCAGCTCGAAGCTGGCGATGCGGAAGTGCACCACCCAGGGGGAGATCGCCGCGTACAGGCCGGTCAGCACCAGCAGCCCGTCGACGGCCATGGGGCGCCCGTTCTCCATCATTCGGGCGTAGCGCTCGCGCATCTCGGCAGCGTCGGGGTGCGCGTGCATGTCGTCAGTGCGACGTCCAAGATCAGACATCCGTCTCACGTTCCTTCACGCGTGGAATCCGCGCCTCCCCCCGCACATCGCGGTGCGTGCGGAGGCGGGGCCCTGCGAAGGGGCTCGTCGATCTTCTGTCCGCGCGTGGCCCGCTCAAACATCACAGCTCGGTGTCGTTGGTGGGACCCCTGGTGCTGGGGGTGCCCCGGGAGAGCGCCACGGCGAGGCAGACGCGGCAGCCGAACGGGTGGCCCCGGCCGCGCCCTCGCACATCCCGGCCGGGGACGGGCCTACCGTGAGTCATCATGACATCGGCTGTCGCGTACCAAGGCTTCCTCGGCCGGCTCGGCCGGTTCTGCTACCGGCGGCGTGGGCTGGTCGTCGTGCTGTGGGCGGTCGGCACGGTCGTCCTGCTGGTCGTCGGCTTCGGGTTCGCCGCGCCGGCGGACAACGACTTCACCGGCGGCCGCTCCGAGTCGGCCCAGGCGCAGAACCTGCTCAAGAGCCATTTCCCCGAACGCAAGGGCAGCTCGCTCACGCTCGCGATCCACGCCGACTCGGGCGTCTCCGCGCCGGCCGTGCGCGCCCGGGTGGACGCGCTGGTCGGACAGCTGGCCGCCGCCGCGCACGTGACCTCGGTGCGGTCGCCGTACGTCGCGCCCGGACAGATCTCGCGGGACGGCACGACCGCGTTCGCGACCGTTCAGTCCGACACGAATCCGCTGCCCGCCTCCGAGGTCAAGCACCTGATCCAGCAGACCCGGGCCGCTGACGGCGGCGGCGTCAGCTTCGCGCTCGGCGGCGCCGACGTCGTGGGCGCGGAGACGCCCTACGGCGGGGTCTCGGACGGGATCGGCGCGTTGGCGGCGATGCTCGTCATCCTGATCGCCTTCGGTTCGCTGCTGGCCATGGGCCTCACCATGCTCACCGCCGTGGTCGGCATCGGCACCGGTCTGGCGCTGACCTTCCTGCTCGGCTACGTCTTCCCGGCGCCGTCCTTCAGCCCGATCGTGGCGACGCTGCTCGGTCTGGGCGTGGGGATCGACTACGCCCTGTTCATCGTCACCCGCTACCGGGAAGCGCTGGCCGACGGGGAGGAACCCGAGGAAGCGGTGGTGATCGCGATCGCTCGCGCCGGGCGGTCGGTGCTCTTCGCCGGGGCCACCGTCGTGATCGCGATGCTCGGCCTCTTCGTCGTGCAGCAGCGGTTGCTGAACGCCACGGCCGTGGCCGCCTCGGTGACGGTGCTGATGACGATGGTGGCCGCGATCACCCTGCTGCCCGCGCTGCTCGGCTTCGCCGGACGCGGCATCGACCGTTTCAAGCTCCCCTACCTGGGGCGTACCGGCTCGCGCAGTCCGATGGCGGAGCGCTGGGCGCGGGTCATTCAGCGGCACCCGGTCACCGGGCTGATCGCAGGTGCCACCCTGATGATCGTGCTCGCGATCCCCGCCTTCTCGATGCGGCTCAGCTTCGAGGACAACAGCACCGAGCCCCACTCCACCAGCGGCTACGCGGCCCACCAGATCCTCGCCAGGGGCTTCGGGCCGGGATTCGACGCGCCCTTCGTGGTGGTCGCGGAGGTCCCGCCCGGCGGCTCGGGCAGTACTGGGCTGACCGCGCTGGAGTCCGCCGTGGCCCGCACTCCCGGCGTCGCCGCGGTCACCCCCGCGGAGACCAGCAGGGACGGGCAGGCCGTGCTCTTCGTCGCCTATCCCACCACGGCCCATCAGGACGCGGCCACGCCGAAGCTGCTGACCCGACTGCGCGACCAGGTGGTCCCCGCCGCCGTCCAGGGAACCGGCCTGCGGGTCCACATCGGCGGCCCGACGGCCGGGGACGCCGACTTCGCCGCCCAGGTGGGGGCACGGCTGCCGTGGCTGATCGCGGCGGTGATCGGGCTGGCGCTGGTCCTGCTGCTGGTGCTGGTGCGGTCGGTGGCCATCGCGCTCAAGGCGGCCCTGATGACCCTGCTCTCGGTCGGCGCGGCGTTCGGTGTGCTCACCGCGATCGTCCAGTGGGGCTGGCTCGGCTCCGCGCTCGGGTTCCCGACGACCGCGCCGGTGACGGCGTGGGTCCCGCTGTTCATCTTCCCGATCCTGTTCGGGCTCTCGACCGACTACGAGGTCTTCCTCGTCTCCCGAATCCGCGAGGAGTACGACGCCGGCGCCGACACTCGCGAAGCGGTCGCGCGCGGCCTCGGCCGCACCGCGCGGGTGATCACGGCCGCCGCCGCGATCATGGTGACCGTCTTCCTCTCCGTGCTCGCCACGCCCGACGTCGCGGTGAAGGAGTTCGGTCTCGGACTGGCGGTCGCGGTCTTCCTGGACGCCACGGTGGTCCGGATGGTCCTGGTTCCCGCGATCATGGAGCTGCTCGGCAGCGTGAACTGGTGGCTCCCCGGCTGGCTCGACCGGCTGCTGCCACGGATCAGCTGACAGTTCCCGAAACCATGGCGACGAACCCGTTACCGAGGAGGGCTTCTGATGCGCAGCGTGACCTATTCGATGGGCGTCTCACTGGACGGCTACATCGTCGGGCCGGACGGCGGCTTCGACTGGACGGCGCCCGACGAGGAGGTCTTTCGCTTCTGGATCGACGAGATTCGAGAGGTCGGCGTCCACCTGTTGGGACGACGGCTGTACGAGACGATGCTGTACTGGGAGACCGCCGACCAGGATCCATCGCTCGACGACTCGATGCGCGAGTGGACCTCGCTCTGGAAGCCGCTGCCAAAGGTGGTGTTCTCCACCACGCTGTCGGCGGTGCAGGGCCATGCCCGCCTGGCCTCCGGCGGCCTGGCAGAGGAGATCGAGCGGTTGCGAGCCGAGCCCGGGCAGGGCGACATCGCGATCGGCGGCGCGACTCTCGCCGCCGAGGCGGCCGCGTCGGGTCTGATCGACGAGTACCGGGCCGTGGTCTACCCGGTGCTGGTCGGCGGTGGCATTCCGTTCTTTCCCCGGCGCGAACGCCGGGTCGGCCTCGAACTCGTCGAGACCCGCACCTTCAGCTCGATGGTCGTCTACCTCCGCTACCGCGTGGCGCGCTAGGGCCGTTCCTGCGAGCGCTTCGCCGAGGGGCGTGACGCCGTGGGCAGGCGCTGGTCCAGCCAGGCTGCGCCGGCGGCGACGGCGACGAACAGAAGCCCGATCCAGAGGCCGTTGATGATCACCTTCAGGTAGCCCAACACCTTCACATCCGCGAAGGGGTAGGGGTACCAGTCCGAGGAAAGCGGGCCGCGGATGACCGTGAAGATCATGTAGGCGAGCGGGAAAAGGACCGTCAGCTTCACGACTCTCGCCGAGGTGAGGCCCCGCGGGCCGAACGCCAGCCACCCGACGACCGCCATGACCGGCACGACCAGGTGCAGCAGCCGGTCGGCGACCAGGCCCCACGTGTCCAGCTCCAACAGGCCGCCGAGCGCGACGTGGAAGACGATGCCGGTGACCGTGATCGCGACCAGGCCGATCAGTCGGAACACCCCGAACACGGTCGAGGACCTGCCCGGGTTGACAGCAAGCAGCAAGCAGGTGCCGCCCACGATCAGATTCGACTGGACCGTGAAGAACGCGAAGACGTTCAGGGACCGGCCGAGAGAGCTGCCGCCGAACCTCTGGAGCCCCTCGCCCGTCGCGGCCACCACGGGCATGTGGTTCTGCCAGCCCAGCACCACCTCGATGATCACACCGACGGCGACACATGCCGCGGTCGCGGCGAACAAGGCGCGGGCCCACTTCAGTTCCATGATCGAACACTAAGCGGAGCGCGCCGGCTACGCCTCTTCGGCGGCGAGGCTGTCGGCCAGCCACTGCTCCACCGCCGCGACGTGGACGGCGGACGCCGCGGCGGCCAGCTGGGCGTCGCGGGCGGCGAGGGCGGCGAGGATCGCCTCGTGTTCGCGGTGGACGTGCTCGATCGCGCGGCCGACCTGGGTGCCGCGCAGGATGCGGACCCGCTGGGTCTGGGTGGAGAGGATCTCCAGCAGCATGGACAGGACGGGGTTGCCCACCAGGGCGATCAGGGTCCGGTGGAAGTCCATGTCGCAGCGGATGAACTCCTCGACGTCGTCCGCGGCGCGGCTGCGCTCCAGGATCGCGCGGAGCTCTTCGAGGTCGGCCTCGGTGATCCGGGTGGCGGCGAGCGCGGTCGCCTGCGGTTCGAGCAGGCGGCGGACCTGGAGCAGCTGCAGGGCGGTGTCGCCCTGGGAGACGTCGGAGGCGAAGGAGAGGTTCTCCAGCAGCAGGTGCGGCTCCAGGCTGGAGACGTAGGTGCCGTCGCCCTGCTTGGTGACCAGGATCTGCATGGCCGTCAGCGCCCTGACCGCCTCGCGCAGCGAGCTGCGCGAGAGGCCGAGCCGCTGGGCGAGGTCGTCCTCTCGCGGCAGCCGCGAGCCCGGCGGGAACTCACCCGAGATGATCATTGACTTGATCGCGGTGATCGCGTCGTCGGTCAGGGCCATGGAGCGGGTCTCCCGGAAGAGGTGAACGGGGGGAACAGGAGCGGATCCCCGGCCGCTCGCGCGGTCGGGGATCCCCTCAGGGTAGAGGCGCAGGGACTAGTTGATGTCGAAGCGGTCGACGAGGAGGTAGCTGCCGCCGGCCTTGGTCAGCGTCAGGGTGTGGTAGCCGAGGGCGAGATTGCTTGCCTGGTAGAGGGTCTGCTGGGCGTGGCGGGTGGCGGCGTAGGCGTTGACCGTTCCCTGCGAGGCGCCGTCGAGGGAGACCGCGACCGCGCCCTCGTCCGTGTTGGTCTCGGTGAGGAAGGCGATGCCGGTGCCGTAGAAGGAGACGGTGACCGAGTCGCCGTCGGTGGTGGTGACGTGGACGTCGTCGCCGTAGTCGCCGAGGCCGCGACCGGTGGAGCTGCTCCAGGAGCCGGTGTAGCCGAGGGCCGCGTCGTTGTCGTTGACGGTGCGGGTGACCTCGAATCCGTCCAGCGTGGTCCAGCTGCCGCTGCGCTTGACGATCTGGATCGTGTGGCTGCCCGGTGTCAGGCCCTGCGCGTTGTACAGGACCTGCTGTGCCCGGCGGCTGGTCGCCGAGGTGTCGACCTGGCCCTGGGAGACGCCGTCCACGAAGATCTCGACGTTGCCCTGGTCGCTGTTCCTCTCCCCCAGCACCTGGATTCCGGTTCCGGTGAAGGTGTAGCTCGCCGCGTCGCCGTTGACCGAAGTGGCGTGTACGCCGTCGTTGAAGTCGCCGTAGCCGCGGGTGCCGGAGGCGAACCAGGAGCCGGTGTAGGCGATGGTCGGCTCGTCGTCGTCGATGCGGCCGGTCAGCGGCCGGTACTGCGCGCTCGGCCCGGCCGCGGCGATGACCGCCTGCGCGGCGTTCGGCCAGGCGCCGCCGCTGACGATCGTGGCCTGGTTGAAGGTGATGTTGGTGCCGTTGTTGCAGTAGTTGGCGTTGTCCGCGTAGTTGTCGTGGATGGTGATGTCGTGGATCGTCGAGATCCACATGCACATCCAGTTGCTGCCGCCGAAGCGGACCACGTTGTCGTGAGTGTTCCAGTAGGAGCTGCCCTCGTCGTGGTAGAGCATGTTGTTGGTGTGGTTGCCCTCGGCCACCACGTTGCCGGACAGCACGCTGGTCATGCCGGCGTCGCCGCCGCCCTGGCCGCCGAGGGTGTAGATCGGCCCGCCGTCGTTGAGGACGCGCATGACGTCGTGGACGGAGTTGCCGGTGATCTGGTTGCCGCCCGCGTAGTCGTTGCCGTGGTGGCAGGTCGTGTACTTGAGTGTGCAGGAGGCCCAGCCCCAGCCCCAGCCGAGGGAGATGCCGGAGTAGGGGGTGTGGCCGATGTCGTTGTTCGCCACGACGGCGGTACGGGTGAAGCCGGCCCAGACGCCGACGGCGTCCTGGTAGTCCTGGCCGACGTCCGAGATCGTGTTGTTCGACACCGTGTCGCCGCTGGTCATCAGCGCGGTCTGGGTCTGGTAGTAGTCGTCGGCCTCGCCCAGGGAGACCCCGCCGCCGGAGGCGTCGGTGACGATGCTCCCGACGACGGAGGAGTTCTGGGTGCCGTCGGCGAGGTCAACGCCGGTGCCGCCGAGGTGGGTGAAGGTGTCGCGGGTGAAGCCGATGCCGCTGCCGCGGTGGACCTGGACGGCGGCCGGGATGCGGATCGGCGCGTGGCTGACCGGATCCCACAGCACGCCCGCCTGGTTGTCGACGTAGCCGCTGCTGCTGGGCTGGTTCCAGGTGCTGTAGGCGAAGGTGACGCCCTGGAAGCTGATGTTCTGCACCGGCGCTTCGACGTCGGGGACGACGGTGAAGCCGTCGACCAGCATGTAGGTCCCCGAGGTCTTCACCAGTTTGACGATGTGGGAGTGCTTCGCCAGACCGGTGACCGAGACGATCGCCTGCTGCGCGAGCCGCGTCGGCGCGCTGGCGGAGACCGACTGGGTCTTCACGCCGTCGACGTAGACGTCGACGGCGCCCTCGTCGGGCGCGACCTCGCTGAGCACCTGAAGGCCGCTGCCGACGAACGTGAAGCTGACCGAGTCGCCGTTCGTGGTCGTGTAGTGGACGTCGCCGCCCAGGTCGCCGTAGGCACGGCCGGTGGAGGTGGCCCAGGCTCCGGCGTAGGCGGCGCGCGGGTCGGTGTCGTTGGCCGGCGCGAGATGACCGGGCGTCCCGGAGAGGTCCAGCAGTTCCTGTGTCGTGGGCAGTTCGACGTCGGCGGTGGCGAGGTCCTCGCCGCTGCGCGGGATGTAGTAGAGGTAGCCGGCGTTGCCGTCGAGGTAGAACTGGCCGGGCTGGGTGAGCAGTTGGTAGGCGTTCTCTATCCAGGAGACACCGTTGAGCGTGGGCAGTCCGGCTCCGTTGAAGGGGTAGCCGGGGTTGGGGACGCTGGTGTTGTTGTTCGCGAAGCAGGCCGGGTCGACGTGGAGGCTCGACCCGCCGCCGCTGGTGGCGGTGATGCTCTGCAGCGGGCAGCGCATCTGCTTCCAGGCGTTGTTGTCGACGACCTCGATCTGCGACTGGTTGGTGAAGCCGGCATAGGAGCCGTCGGCGGTGGTGAACGAGGAGCCGGAGAGGGTGAAGCCGGCGGGGTTGAGCGGGCCACGGGCGCGCTGCGCGCGGACGCCGTTGACGAAGAGCTGGCGGCTCTGCGTGCCGGAGGGCACGGCGGCGCGGTAGATGTTCTTGCCGCTGTCGTACGGGGTGAAGCCGGTGACCTGGCGAGCGCCGCTGAGCACGGGGGTCTCTCCCGGGTACGCCGTCCAGTTGACGGTGTGTCCGCCGGTTCCGGAGTCCCGTGGGCCGAACGCGAGCGGGCTGCTCTCGGTGTAGGTGCCGCCGCGCAGGTAGACGGTGATGTCGGTGGCCATGGAGGCGTTGGCGGAGCGCACGGCGCTCTGGGCGCCGGTCAGGCTGCAGGGCGCGGTGATCGTGCAGGCGCTGCCCGAGCCGGTGGGCGAGGCGTAGAGGGTGGTGCCGGTGGCCGCGTGGGCGGCGGTCGAGGCGGTCAGCGCGGTGAGGATCAGGGCTCCGGCGGTGAGGCCGGGCGGGGCGGCGATACGTCGATGTATCGACATGATGCTCATGGCACTCCAGTGTCTGCGTGCGGGTGGGAGCTCACGGACTGCTGGTGCTGGTGGTGCGACCGTGGCCCGAGGCGGTTCGGGGAGTTGGCCTCGGGCCACGGAGTCGGGGGGCACGAGCTGGTGGGCTACTCCTGCTTCTCGCCGGAGGCGTAGCGGGAGATGATCAGCGCGACGATGATGATCGCGCCGTTGAGGAACTGGTTCCACAGCGGCGGGACGCCCGCCAGGGTCATCACGTTGACGACCAGCTGGAGCGTCAGCACACCGGTCAGGGCGCCGAAGAGGGTCCCCTTGCCGCCGTTGAGGCTGACCCCGCCGATGACGGTGGCGGCGAAGACCTGGAAGATCCAGCCGCTGCCCTGGTCGGCGGAGACCGAGCCGTAGTGCCCGGTGTAGAGCACGCCGGCGAAGGCCGCGAGCACGCCGCCGATGATCAGGACAACCCAGGTGATCCGGTCGACCCTGATGCCCGCGGTTCGTGCGGCCTCCGCGTTCCCGCCGATCGCGTACAGCGCGCGGCCGTGCCGCAGCCAGGCCAGCGCGGCCCCGCCGACGGCGAAGAGCAGGACGCAGACCCAGACCGCTGCCGGAGCGCCGAGCCAGGAGCTGCTGCCCAGGTACGTGAAGGAGCTCGGCACCTCGACGATCGACTGCCCCTGGGAGACCGCCACCTGAAGGCCGCGCAGCATGGTCAGCGCGCCGAGGGTGACGATGAATCCGTTGAGCCGCAGCTTGAGGATCAGGAAGCCGTTGATCGCGCCGATCAACGCGCCGACCAGCAGGCAGACCGGGACGGCCGTCCAGGTCGGCAGCGCGCCCAGCCCGTGGAACCGGCCGCCATGGGCGGGCAGCACCAGCCACATCGCGATGACCGGGGCGACGCCGATGGTGGACTCCAGCGAGAGGTCCATCTTGCCGACGATCAGGATCAGCGCCTCGCCCAGCACCAGCATGCTCAGTTCGGTGGACTGCTGGGCGACGCCGAGCAGGTTCGCCGAAGTGAGGAAGGCCGGTGAGACGATGAAGCCGATCAGGCCGAGCACCAGCAGCACCGGCACCAGGGACAGGTCCCTGAAGCGCGCCAGGCTCAGGCTCCCCGACCGCCGCGCGGTGGCGGGCGTGGCCGCCGCCGGGGTGGTGCTGCCGGCATCAGTGGTGGCCGTCATCGCGGGGTCCCTTCGTGACGTTCGCGTGCGTGTCTTCGTCCAGGTGGTGCTGCGGTGCGGCGGCGACGCCCTCCATCGCTGCGACGAGTTGCTCGTCGCTCCAGCCGGCCGGGTACTCGGCGGCGATCCGGCCGTGGAACATGGCCACGACCCGGTCGCAGCTGCGCAGGTCGTCGAGCTCGTCGGAGACGATCAGCGCCGCCCGGCCCTGCTCCGCGTGCTGCCGGAACCGGCCGAGGAGGAACTCCTTGGACTTGATGTCCACCCCGTTGGTGGGCCGGATGGCCACCAGCAGCGCGGGCTCGGTGGCCAACGCGCGGGCCACCACGACCTTCTGCTGGTTGCCGCCGGAGAGCGCGGAGACCGGCGTGGCGGCGTCGGGGGTCAGGATGTCGAGGTCGTCGATCATGCGACGGGCGAACTCGCGGGTCCGGGAGGGCAGCATCGTGCCGTAGGGGCCGAGCTGGTCGGTGACGGTCAGCGTCGCGTTCTCGGCGACGCTGCGCCCGGGGACCAGCCCTTGGAGGTGCCGGTCCTCGGGGACGAAGCCGACACCGGCGGCGAGCGCCGCCGGGATGTCGCCGAGGCGGACCCGTCGGCCCGCCACGCTCACCCGGCCGCCGCGCGGTCGGTGCAGGCCGGCGATCGTCTCGCCGAACTGGACGTTGCCGCTGGCGGTGGCACCGGCCAGCCCCACGACCTCGCCGGCGCGCACGGTCAGCGAGAGGTCCGCGTAGGCGCCCGGCAGCGTGAGCCGCTCCACCTCCAGCACGTCAGGACCGCCCTCCGCCACCTGGACGCGTGACGTGGACGGAGTGGCGGCGGGGCCGCCGGTGCTCTCCCCCGTCATCGCCTCGACCAGGGCGTCCTCGGTGAGTCCGGCGACCGGGGCGGTGAGGATGTGCCGGGCGTCGCGGTAGACCGTGACGCTGGTGCAGAGCTCGTAGACCTCCTGGAGGTGGTGCGAGATGAACAGGAAGGCGACGCCCTGCTGCTGGAGCTCGCGCAGCTTGGCGAAGAGGCGCTCGATGCCGCGGGCGTCGAGCTTGGCCGTGGGCTCGTCCAGGATGATGAAGCGGGCACCGAAGGAGAGCGCGCGGGCGATCTCCACGAACTGCCGCTGCTCCACCGTCAGGTCGGCGATGCGGGCGGAGGGGTCGACGTCGACGCTGTACTCGGCGAGCAGCGCGGCCGCCCGCTCGCGCAGCGCGCGCCAGCGGATCGGCCGCAGCGCCGACCCCGACTGGCGGTTCAAGAACAGGTTCTCCGCCACCGTCAGCTCGCTGATGACGGTGGAGTGCTGGTAGACGCAGGCCACCTGGGCCCGCCAGGCGTCGGTGTCGCCGAAGGCGGGCGCGGGCGCGCCGGAGAAGCGGAGGGTTCCGGTGTCCGGCTGCTGCATGCCGGTCAGGATGGAGACCAGCGTCGACTTCCCGGCGCCGTTGCGGCCGACGAGGGCGTGCGACTCCCCCGGCGCGACGGCGATGCCCGCCTCCCGCAGGGCCACGGTGGCGCCGAAGCGCTTGGTGATGCCGACCGCCTCGACCACCGGAACGACGGAGGGGGCGCCGAGAGTCTCGGCCGGGTCCGCCATGGTTGGTGCCGTCCTTTCGCTGAGGGGCTGGAGAGCTGGCTGAGCGCCTGCCTGCGCCTGAAACGCTCAGTGGCCGATGCTGTTGCCCCACAGGGTCTTGTCGTCCACGTTCGCCTTGGTGACGAGCGGGGCGGGGAGTTGGTCCTCGAGACCGTTGGGCAGCTGGATGATCGTGGAGTTGTGGTCGGTCGCGCCGGGCTGGAAGGTCTTGCCCTCGGCGGCGGCCTCCGCGTAGAAGAGGGCGTACTTGGCGTAGAGGTCGGCGGGCTGGGAGATGGTGGCGTCGATCTGGCCCTTGCGGATCGCGTCGAACTCCTGCGGGATGCCGTCGTTGGACACGATCGCGATGTGTCCTGCCGTGCCGGCGGGCTTGAGCAGCCCCTTCTGCTGGAGCAGCGCGAGCGTCGGCTGGAGGAAGACACCGCCGGCCTGCATGTAGATGCCGTTGAGGTCGGGGTTCTGGGCCAGCAGCGTCTGCAGCTTGCTGGAGGCGACGGCGCCGTCCCAGTTGGTGGTGAGCGGGAAGACCTGGATGCCGGGGTAGTTCTGCTTCATGCAGTCGGCGAATGCCTCGGAGCGGTCGCGGCCGTTGATGGAGGTGAGGTCGCCCTCGAACTCGGCGACCTTGCCCTTGCCGCCCAGCTGCTTGCCGAGGAACTGGCATGCCCTGGTGCCGTAGGCGCGGTTGTCGGCGCGGACGACCATGTACACCTTGCCCTTGTCGGGGCGGGTGTCCACGCTGACCACCGGGATGTTCTTGGCTGCGAGCTGGTCCAGCGTCGAGGCGATCGCGCCGGTGTCCTGAGGGGCCATCACGATCGCCTTGGCGCCGGTGTTCTCGAAGACCTGGACGTTGGCCACCAGCTTGGTCACGTCGTTCTGCGAGTTGCTGGTGGGCAGCGCGTTGAGGCCCTGCGAGGAGACCGCGCTCTTGATGTACTGCGCGTAGGAGTTCCAGAAGTCGGAGTCGGCACGGGGCAGGTCGATGCCTATGGCGGGCTTTCCGGCGGCGGCCGAGGTCGACGAGGTGCTGCTGCCCCGGTTGCAGGCGGTGGCGAGACCGCCCACGAGCAGGGTCACGGCAAATGCGGTGGCGGTGCGGGATGTACGGAGGTTCATGGGGATCGCTCCAGGTCCGCAGGGGTGAGGTCGGCTCGGCTGGGTATTCATCGGATTGCCGACCAGCGGCGAGGACGTTACGGCCACATTGCCGTCCCTGACAAGAGCTTTCATCGGATGACTTACCGGGAGCTCGCAAGTCCGCCTCGCTCCCCGCCGGACGAAAGGCCGCTCAATTCCTGACTGAACAGGGCGTTTCCGCTCGCCGCAGTGGGCTTCTCGCAAGAAACATCTGATGACTTGTTGCTCAGTCGCTTCGCCGCCGCGTATGGTCCGTGGCACCGGAAGCGACACATCCGATGTCCGAGGGACCCGCCTGAGACTGCTGCGACTGGGAGCCGCCGGCGCCGCGATCCCACCTCCTCAGCCCATCGAAGCAGCCTGAGAGAGCCTCACATGCTTGGATCCTCGGCGCGGATCACCGCCGTCGACACCTACGACGTTCGTTTCCCGACCTCGCGGTCGCTGGACGGCTCGGACGCCATGAACCCCGACCCCGACTACTCCGCCGCCTACCTCGTGCTGCGCACCGACGCGGGGGACGGGCTGGAGGGCCACGGCTTCACCTTCACCATCGGGCGCGGCAACGACGTCCAGGTCGCCGCGATCCAGGCGCTGCGCCACCACGTCGTCGGCCGCTCCGTCAGCGACCTGTGTGCGGACCCGGGTTCGCTCAGCCGTGACCTGATCGGTGACAGCCAGTTGCGCTGGCTCGGCCCGGAGAAGGGCGTGATGCACATGGCCGTCGGTGCGGTCGTCAACGCGGTGTGGGATCTGGCCGCGAAGCGGGCCGGGCTGCCGCTGTGGCGGTTCCTGGCGGAGGCCGAGCCGCAGTGGCTGGTCTCCCAGGTCGACTTCCGCTACCTGTCCGACGCGCTCACCCCGGCCGAGGCGCTGGAGCTCCTGACGGACGCCCGCGCGGGGCGCGCCGCGCGCACGGCCGCGCTGCTGGAGCGCGGCTACCCCGCCTACACCACCTCCCCGGGCTGGCTCGGCTACTCCGACGAGAAACTGACCCGGCTGGCGAAGGAGGCGCTGGCCGAGGGCTTCACGCAGATCAAGCTGAAGGTCGGCGCCGACCTGGCCGACGACGTCCGCCGCTGCCGCGCCGCCCGCGCCGCGATCGGCCCGGACGTGCGGCTGGCGATCGACGCCAACCAGCGCTGGGACGTGGCCGAGGCGATCGCCTGGACCAACGCCCTGGCGGAGTTCGACCCGTACTGGATCGAGGAACCCACCAGCCCCGACGACGTCCTGGGCCACGCCGCGATCCGGGCCGGCGTCGCCCCCGTGAAGGTCGCCACCGGCGAGCACGTGCAGAACCGCATCGTCTTCAAGCAACTGCTGCAGGCCGGCGCGATCGACATCCTGCAGCTCGACTCCGCCCGCGTCGGCGGCGTCAACGAGAACCTGGCGATCCTGCTGCTCGCCGCGAAGTTCCGCGTCCCGGTCTGCCCGCACGCCGGCGGGGTCGGACTGTGCGAACTGGTGCAGCACCTGTCGATGTTCGACTACATCGCCCTCTCCGGCACCACCGAGGACCGCGTCGTCGAATACGTCGAAAACCTCCACGACCACTTCCTCGCCCCCACCGTCATCCGCGACGGCCACTACACGGCCCCACTCACCCCCGGCTTCTCCGCCCAGATGCACCAGGCATCCATCGACACCTACACCTACCCCGACGGCACCTTCTGGGCCGAGGATCTGGCCACCAACCCGACGGGAGACATTGCCTGACCCGCGTGACCGAGCTGCAGCTCACCGGCGGCGCGGCCGGCGCCGCCGGGGTTCGGCCGGGCCGTTCTGCGAGAATCGGAAGATGCTCGAGTTCCTGCCCGTCACCCCCGAACGCTGCCCCGATCTGGAGCACTTCTCCGCCCGGCACGGAAAGTTCCGCTACTGCTCCTGCATGCGCTGGCGGATGACGAGTTCGGAGTACCAGGCGTCCACCAAGGACTCCCGCGTCGACGCCCTCGCCACCCTGGTCGAGGACGGCGATCCCGTCGGCGTGCTGGCCTACGCGGACGGAGAGCCGGTCGGCTGGTGCGCGGTCGCGCCGAGGGAGAGCTTCCGTGGCCTGGAACGCTACCGCGCGCTCGCGCGGATCGACCAGACGCCCGTCTGGTCCGTCGTCTGCCTCTTCGTGGACGCTTCGGCGCGCCGTCAGGGCATCACGTCCGGGCTGCTGCGGGCCGCCGCACAGTACGCGGTGGCGGCCGGAGCGGGCGTCGTCGAGGGCTACCCGGTCGAGCCCGGCGCGCGTCTCTACACCTACATGGGATCGCCGACCGCCTTCGCGGCGGCCGGTTTCGACGACGTGACCCCTCCCGGGCGGGAGAGGCGCGTCTTCCGCTTCGTGCCCTAGCTGTATTGATCCGCAGCGTTGTTGACTCGGCTGATGGGGGTTTGGCCTCCGAGTGCGGTGTGGCAGCGATGGTAGTTGTAGCGGTGGA